>SYIF01000134.1 GCA_005798855.1 Actinomycetota bacterium
GGAGGACATGACAACCGCGCGGATGTGGTGTCCTCCCCACAATCTCCGGTGCTGAACTGATTTGCCCCTCCTCTAGGGAGGACACCACATCCGCGCGGTTGTCATGTCCTCCCCGCCCGAGCGATTCGTCGTCCCGCAGGCTCAGAGCGAGAACACCTAGGAGGAGAACGGCGAGCGCAGCGCGCGGCCGGGGCAGTGCTCTGTCCGCTTGCCGTCGAAGACCGTCGGTACGCCGCCGAGCCAGACGTGGGGAATACCGTCGGGAGTCTGGCGCGGGTTCTCGTACGTGGCTGTGTCGTTGATGCGCTCTGGATCGAATGCGACGAGGTCGGCGACCATGCCCGAGCGCACGAGGCCGCGATCGGCCAGGCCGAGACGGGCAGCCGGAGCGCTCGTCATGTGGCGGACCGCCTCCTCGAGTGTGAGGATGCCGAGCTCGCGAGCGTAATGGGCGAGATAGCGCGGGAACGTTCCCCAACCACGCGGATGCGGTCGGCCTCCAACGAGAATGCCGTCGCTGCCAGCCGTGTGGGCAGGGTGCTGCATAATCGCCCGGACGTTCTCCTCGTTGCCAATCTCGTGCAACGCCGTCGCCATCAGGTGATCATCGGCCGCCAAACTACAGAAGAGATCGACCGGACGCTCGCCGCGTTGGGTCGCGAGCTCGGCAATCGAGTGGCCGACGGCCCAGCTCTGCGCAGCATCGCCGACGCCACCAACAACGATCCACGACCAGTCGATCGGTACGCCGTGGAAGCCATCGGTGCCGGTCTCTTCGAGCTCGACCCGGAGCTGCTCGCGCAGGCTGGGGTCGCGAAGGCGAGCGATCGTGGCATCTGCACCTCCGGCAAAGGCCCAGCCCGGCAGGACCGAATGGAGGTACGTATTGCCGGCGAGGTACGGGTAGGTGTCGAAGGTGATGTCGACCCCGCGCGAGCGGGCCGCATCGATGATTGCCAACAGCTCGGGAGCGCGTTCCTTGTTGTTTGGAAAGCCAAGGTGCGTGTGCGCGAGGTGAAGAGGAATCGCCGCAGCCTCAGCGGTGGCGATCGCCTCGGTGTACGCCTCGATTGCGTGCGCGCCGTAGTTGCGATGGTGGGGAGAATAGAACGCGCCCGTGCCACATAACACGCTACAGAGCGCGATCATCTCGTCCTCGTCGGCGAACATGCCGGGCGCGTACGTGAGACCCGCCGACAGGCCGAACGCTCCCTCGGTGAGGGCCCGGCGCACAAGGTCCTGCATCTGCTGCAACTCGTCGGCCGTCGGTGCGCGGTCGTCCGCGCCCATCACGAGCATGCGGATCGTGCCGTGACCGACAAGAAAAGCGATGTTCGTTGGCACGCCGGCGTCGAAGCGCGCGAGATAGTCGGCCACGCTCCGCCAACCGCGCGGGTAATCGGGATCGCCGTTCCAGCCGGCCAGCGCACTGCGCAGCTCGGTCTCGACGGCCTCATCCGCAGGCGCGAGGCTGAGCCCATCCTGGCCAATCACCTCGAGCGTCACGCCCTGACAGGCCTTTGCCTCGTGGGTCGGGTCGGCGAGCTGGACGAGGTCGCTGTGCGTGTGCATGTCGATAAACCCGGGAGCGATGGCGAGACCGTCGACATCGAGCGTCGTCGTCGCATCGCCCGCAATCTCGCCGACCGCCACGATCTGCCCGTCACGGACCGCGACATCGGCGCGCACCGCCGGTGTGCCCAAACCGTCGATCACCTGGCCGCCGCGCAGCAGCAGGTCAAACGTCATCGCACGTCAGCTCCAGACTCGATCACGAGCTCGCGCGTCATCACACCGTTGCCGGCCGTCAGACCACCATCGACCGGCAAGACGGCGCCCGTGATCCAGTCCGCAGCATCGGAGGCGAGGAAGGCCACCGCCTGCGCGATGTCCTCGGGTTCGCCGATGCGCCCCAACGGGTACCAGCGCTCGAGTCGCTCGAAGAAGCTCGGATCGAGGGCCTGCCGGTCCTCTTGGACAGACGTGCGGATCGAGCCGGGCATGACCATGTTGGCGCGTACGCCATGTGGGCCGTACCGAACCGCGAGCGATTGGGTCAGGTTGATCAACCCGGCCTTGCCAGCCGAGTAGGCCTCGCCACCGTAATACCCGGTCGAGTTGATGGACCCGATCGTGACGATCACGCCACGCCGCTTGGCCACCATCGAGGGCAGCGCGCGCTGCGTGGCGATAAAGGCGGAGGTGAGGGTGCCGTGCAGATCGCGCTCCCACTCTTCGAGCGACATCGTCATGGCGCCATCGGCACGCGCCGAGAAGGCATTGCAGACGACAAGGTCGATGGGACCGTAGGTCGTTTCGGCGAGCGTAAAGAGCTCGTCGACACCGGCCTCGGTGCTGGCATCGCCCGCTACGCCAACGACACGTCGTCCAGCGGCTCGATGTTTCTCGACGAGTGGAGCGCAGCGCTCGGGCAGCAGGTCGTTGAAGGCCACGGCGGCACCCTGGTCTGCGAGCAGGCTGACGATCGCGTGCCCAATGCCGGCTCCCCCGCCCGTTACTACTGCCACTCGTCCATCAAGCGTCATCTGGTTATCACCCCGCAGTAGATTCTAGAATCAGCGCATGGACATTGTCGCCTTCGAGCAGTTGCTCGACGACCCGATCGACTGGCGCTACAAGGGCTTCCCCGTTGTGGACCCACCCACCACACCGCGCACGATCGCGACCAAGGGCTGGAATATCGTGCGTGGCGATGTGCCGCTGCCGCTCTTGGCGATCCGCGAGGACGCGGTCGCTGCGAACATCGCAACGATGAAGGCGTGGTGCGCGACGCACGATGTGTCGCTCGCACCGCACGGCAAGACGACGATGTCGCCCGAGCTTTTTCGTCGCCAGCTCGATGCGGGCGCGTGGGCGATTACGGTCGCGCACGCCGCGCAGGGTCGAGTCTGCGCAGCCTTCGGCATTCCCCGCGTGCTGATCGCAAACGAGGTGGTCGAGGCGGCGGCTGTGCGCTGGATCGGCGATGCGCAGCGGGCTGGCACTGAGGTTTGGTTGCTGGTTGATTCGGTCGCCGGCGTCGAGCGTTTGGCCGCGGCTCGCGGTGCAGACGATCCGCCAATCCGGGTGCTGATCGAACTCGGTATGGACCAGGGACGTGCGGGGGCGCGAACGCAGGAGGTGGCCGAAGCGGTCGCCGCCGCGGCCGTCGCTGCCGATGGACTGATTCTCTCGGGCGTGGCAGGCTGGGAGGGCCATATTGGTGGGCCCGAGCTCGACGTCGTTGAACAGCGAGTCGACGCCTATCTGATGCGCCTGCGCGAGCTGGTCGAGACGCTTGCAGCGGCTGGGCAGTTTGCCGATTGCGACGAGGTCGTCGTGACGGCCGGTGGCAGCGCCTGGTTCGATCGCGTCTCGGCACTGTTGCGACCGGAGATCGATCGGCCGACCCGGCTGGTCGTGCGCTCGGGCTGCACGGTTTCGCACGACGATGGTCTCTACCGTCGCCTGTCGCCCTTCGAACGTAGAGCAATTACGGGCGAGGGTCGCCTGACGGCAGCGCTCGAAGCCTGGGGAGTCGTCTTGTCCGTGCCCGAGCCAGAGCTCGCGATCGTTGGCTTCGGCAAACGTGACGTGCCGTTTGATATCGAGTTGCCGATCGTGCGCTGGCACGCACGCGACGGCGTCGTGCGGGAATCCGCGGGGTGTGAGGTCACGGCCCTCAACGACCAGCATGCGTTCGTGCGTGGCAGCGGGATCGCCGACCTCGCAGTGGGCGATCTGATCGGGTGTGGCATCAGTCACCCCTGCACGGCCTTCGACAAGTGGCGGCTGCTCCCACTGATCGACGCCGATCGCACCATCACCGGCGCCGTCCACACGTACTTCTGACCAGCGCTGCAGCGGCAGTGGCCGCGGACTCGACAAACGCGAGCCCGCGGCCGGAGCACTAGTCGCCCTTGACGGGCGTGCGATTACGGGTGCGCTCGGCACGCGACGAGGGGACCCAGCGGTCTGGATCGTCCAACGCTGCGGCATCGATGCGACGACACGCATTGTTGTACGGGCCGTTGATGACGTCGTCCGGATCGGCCTGTGCGCGGCGGGCAATATCCAGGAAGGCATTGCCAAACGTGTCGAGGTCGTCCTTCGAGAACGACTCGGCTGGCTCGGGCGTGATCGGCTCGGGCACCAAGTACGGGTGGTGGCTCGTAAAGACCGGCTGCAACCCGTAGTCCGAGAGGTTGCGGGAGAGGTCGGAACTGCCGACGCCCGTCTCTTCCTTGAACCCTTCGAGCGACCAGCGGAACTGCTCGAGCGGCGTGTTCGATGTTGGGAACGGCTGCGACATTCCTGGCACCTCACGCAGGAGCGCTGCAAGGTAGTTGGCGTTGAGGACAGCCGTCTCGGCGACCTCGCGAATGCCGTCAGGGCCGAGCGCGAGGATCCACGAGTACGAGCGTACTGCAATCTGCGCGTTGCCAACGAAGCTGCGGATCTTGCCAATCGAGTCGGGTCGATTCCAATCCAGCTCGAACCGATCACCACGCTTCTCGACGACGGGAGCGGGGAGGAAGCGCACGAGATCCTCACGCACACCGGAGGCGCCCATTGCCGGACCCATGCCATTATGCGGCGACGAGAAGGTCTTGTGCATGTTGAAGTGGCAGAGGTCGAAGCCTGCCTCCTTCGCACGCGCGATGCCCATCATCCCGTTGGCGTTGGCCTGGTCGTAGACGCAGAGTCCGCCTGCTTCGTGGACGAGGCGCGTGAACTCCTTGATGTGCGGGTTGTAGATCCCGGTGTCTTCGGGGTTCGTGATCACGATGCCCGCCGTACGATCGGACAGCGCGGCCTTCAGCGCATCGACCTCGGGGTAGCCATTTGGGCCGGGGTAGAGTTGGACGATCTTGTAGCCGGCCGAGTACGGACCCGACTGGTCGCAGGGGTGCGAGAAGATCGACGAGATGATCTCGTTGCGCTGCTCACCCTCGCCGCGCGAGCGATGGTACGCACGCACGATCGAGGCGTTGGTGTAGACAGCCGCCGAGCCAGAGGGGGGCTGCAGCGTGAAGCGGTCGAGGCCCGAGATCGCGCACAACATCTGCTCGAGACGCCAGAGGATCTCGAGGATCCCCTGCACCGTGTCGACGTGCTGGAGCGGATGCAAGCCAGACACCTCGGGCAGACGCACCAGATGCTCATTGACCTTCGGCGAGTACTTCATCGTGCAGGTGCCAAGGCCAAAGTCGACGGCGACGTCATTACCCATCGTCTCCTGCGAGAGACGCATGAAGTGGCGCATCAACTGCGGCTGGGCGACCTCTGGCAGGCGCGGTGGCTCGGCGCGCTGGAAGCTCGCGGGGATCCCGCTGAGCGTGTCGGGCACTCGAGCAACGATCTCCGCCTCGGGTGCCGAGGGGATGAAGCCTCGCTCACCGGGCGTACCGATATCCGAGAGCAGGGGCTCGTTCCAACGAGCCTGCTGAAACTGCGCGGTCATGCCAACACCTCCGTCAGAACTTCGACAAGTCGATCGATGTCGTCCTTCGTGTGTACCTCAGTGACTGCCCACAGCGACGCGCGACCGAGGGTCGGGAAATCGACGGACAGATCCTTGCCGCCGAAGATGCCACGAGCGCGCAGTGCGTCATCGACGGCGGCGACCTCGTGGTTGTCGTACGTGATCACAAACTCTTTAAGGATCGGACCACTGAATCGCGGCCCCGTCACACCAGGGATCTCGCCCAGGCGCTCCGCTGTATAGCGCGAGCGCTGCATCAGGCCCTCACCAAGTTCGCGCAGTCCCTGCGGTCCAAGAAGGCCGAGGTAGGCCGCGGCCGTGATTGCCCACAGTGCCGTGGTGGTGCCGCCGTTCTGCGACCCCTCACCACGCTTGACGTAGTGCGTGCGATCAAAGTTGAGGTAGCCAAAGCCGTTCTGGCCAGGCTCCAGTGTCTCCGTCTTCGCAAAGATGAAAGCCGGGCAGCTCTCGATCACGGCGGGATCGTTGTGGAACGCGAGGTAGCCAGAGAGGCCGCCGCCGTAGCTCATGTGCATGCCGAGCGGCTGGACATCGCCGACCGCAAAGTCGGCACCAAACGAGCCGGGTGCGGCGAGCAGACCGAGGCCCGTCGGGTCGGCACCAACGACAGCGAGTGCACCATGCTCGTGGGCGAGCTCGACAACCTCGGGAGCCTGGTGGTCGACAACACCGAGGGCGTTCGGGTACTCGATGTAGACCGCAGCGACATCGTCGGCAAGCGCGGCGCGCAGCGCGTCGAGATCGAGCAGCCCGGTCTCCTCATTGAAGGGGATCTCGTCGAGCTGAACGTCGTGGCTGAGATAGTCGGCAAAGACGAGCCGGCGATCGAGCAAGAGGGCTGCCGGAACGAGGACGCGCTTGCGTCCCGTCAGCATCACGCTGCTGCGCAACGCCATCGCGGCGGCGGTCGACCAGTCGTAGTTCGGCGTCGTGACAACGTCGAGCTCGACGAGTTCGGCCATCAGATCCTGGAACTCCCAGAGCGCCTGCAGACGCCCATGGTCGCCGTAGGTGTCGCCCGCGTAGGAGGTGACAAACTCGCCGCGCCGATTGATCTCGTCGCAGACGGCAGGTACCTCGTGCTGGTAGCAACCGGCGCCAAGAAAACTCAGCATCTCGGACGCAGGCGTGTTCTTGTTGAGAATGCTGGTGACGTGGCGCCGCAGTCGTCCCTCTTCGGGGATGCCCTCCTCCATTGGCAGGCGCTCGGTATAGCGCAGCTCTTTTGGCACCGTCGTGTAGAGGTCGTCGATCGACTTGGCACCGATAATCCGCAACATCTCTGCACGCACCTCAGAGGCCGAGTTCGGGATGTAAGGATGGGGCATAGCAGTCACTCCACTCGGTAAATGGTCTCTTCGTCATAGCCCGTGACCAGCTTGTGCCAGCCGCGCAACTCGCTATCTGTCGCTTCGTCTCCGGTATCGACCAACAATGGCCGACCTCCCAGTGCAGCGAGTTTGGCAGGTGTGGCGACCACGGTCAATCTCCCGATCCCAGCCCGTCGTAAAACGGCGGGGGAGAGTTGCTGGTTGCCGCGGCCTAGGACAAACCCCTGGCCGCCGATCGGCGTCACCACGATGTCCGCACCGTCATCGGTGAGTGCTGCCAGCAGCTCAGCCTCCGACCCATCATGGACGACGACCGCACCATTGCGAACGAGGTCGACGCCGAGCAGCGAGGTCTGCAGTCCGAGGGCTGCACCGACGGCCGCGAGTGTCGTGCCACAGCCGAGCAATAGCGTCGTGCCTTGCGTGCGTTCGGCAACGCGATCCGCGATACCGCTCACGGTCGCCTGGTCCTCGTCGTTGCTTGGCGACTTGGTCCCAGCGACGAGACCCGGACCGAGTGGGACGCGAAGGGCGCCGTAGAGACGCGGGCCAACCCGACCATGGGCCATGCCGCTGTCGTCGAGATCGACCACCTCCGCCACGCGCTCGCGGCGACGACCTACGTACCACGCGGCCGCCAACTCGCCGGCCGCGCGTGGCGACTGAGCAAACGTTGCGCTCTGGATCTTGACGCCCGCCGGGATGCCGAGCGCGACGATCGTGTCCCCAACCGTGCTGCAGACATCGCGTGCCGTGCCATCGCCGCCGGCGAAGAGGATCAGCTCGACGCCTGCCGCTGCAAGGGCGGCAACGGCGGCACAGGTATCGGCTGCCGTGGATTGTGTCCCGTCAATGGCTGCTCCCACAACGAGCGTTGGCTCGCGCCCTGCGAGGAGCATGCTGGTCTCGCCCATGTCGCCCCCCGCGCAGGCGATCGGCAGGTCGGGTGGAAGTTGTCGGAGCGCGAGCGCGGCGCGTTCGTGCGCGTGGGGGACAGCACCTAACGCTCGCGCCTGCTCGACGAGCCCGTCGGTGCCCTTCAGTCCCACGCTGCCGCCGAGGCCCGCGACGGGATTGACGACGAGACCGATCATGCGTCGGTCAGATGGGCGGCGAGGCGATCAGCTGCCGTTTCGATCATCAGCTCGCCGAGCTCACGCGTGGCGGTGGTTGGGTTGCCGTAGACACCGCTGGGGGCCTCGGTCAGGGGACGGGGCGCACGGATGATCGGGTCGCTCGAGCCCGGTCCTTCCGACAACTCCTTGCCTGCCGGCGCCGGCAGGCGTTCGTCGACGGCGAGTCCACCGAGGTGCAGCGCGATCGAGGTCTCGACCTCACCGGCATGCCCCACGCCACCACCATCGCTTGGTGACAGTGCCTTGACGCGCTCGGGGTCGACGAGCGTCCAGTAGGAGAGGAACTCGACGACTGTGGTGTCCGCGACGAGGCCGCCGACAGCCGTCACGGCTGGCCCGATATTGCCGGCATGGCCGTTGACGATTGTCAGTCGCTGAAAGCCCGCGGCGGCAGCCGAGCGTGCCACGTCGCTGACGAGCGAGACCAGCGTCGCGGGTGAGAGCGACCAGGTCGCACCGAGCGGGAGCCAGTGGTCGGACGAGCCGAACGGCAGGCCGGGCAACAGCGCGACATCGCGCGGACAGCGCTCGGCGGCGCGATCACAGACGGCCTGCGCCGAGGCGAGATCAAATCCCGTCACGAGGTGGGTGCCGTGCTGCTCGGTCGAGCCGATCGCCCACAGTGCGGGTGCGCCGGCGGCGGCGAGGGCGCGTACTTCGGGGGCAGCGAGCAGAGCGAGACGATGCGCAGTCATGGCGATACGATAGAGCGGTGCCTCCAACCGTCAACACAATGCTCGCGGCGTTGAGTGCCGCCTTGGTGTCGGATTGTCTTGATCGCCTTGGTCTTGGCGGCCGCGTGCTCGATGCGCGCGTGGCTGCGCTCGAGCCGGGCATGCGTGTCGTCGGGCCGGCGCATACGCTGCATGCGAGCGACCAGCCGGGTGCTGTGGGCGACCCCTACGCAGGCGAGATCGCAGCCATCGATGCGACTGAGTCGGGCACGGTCGTCGTCATCAGCGCCTGCCGCGAGGCCGCGATCTGGGGCGAGCTACTCGCCACCAGCGCGACGGCGCGCGGTGCGGTCGGCGTGGTCAGCGACGCGCCCGTGCGCGACACGCAGCAGCTCTGTGCGATGGGTTTCGCGACCTTCTGCGTTGGGGCCTCGCCGCTCGATTCGCAGGGCCGTGTCTCGATCCTGGCGCACGGCTCGACGGTTACGTGTGCGGGTGTCGAGATCGCTCCGGGCGATCTGATCGTCGGCGATCGTGATGGTGTCGTGGCGATCCCTGAGGCCGCGATTGACGAGGTTGTCCGGCTCGTCAACGAGAAGCTGCAGGGCGAGGACACGGTGCGTGCTGCACTCGCCGCGGGACAGTCGTTGCGTAGCGTCTTCGACGACCACCGCATTCTCTAGTCGCCCTCGAGTTTCGCCGCCTTCAACTTTGCATAGGGGCCTGACCCCAAAGCAAAGTTGACCTGCGCCTACTCGCCGTGCTTGGATTGCGTCCACGAAGGCGCGGAGGAGTAGGAGCCATGGGTGGATTCGAGCGAGGCCAGTTCGATCACATCGGAGTCGTCACCGAGGAGCATCAGCACGGTGAGACGTGGGTCGAGGCGACGCGGGTGTGGGTCACCAACCCGCGTGCTCATTCTCACCACGTCGAATTTTTGCGCTTCGAGCCCGACACGCCCGTCACCGGACCACTCCGCACCGACCCGCACGTTGCGTACCGCGTGACAGATCTCGAGGCCGCGATTGGTGACGACGAGGTGCTGCTCGAACCGTTTGTGGTGGGCGATGGCTTTGCCCGCGTTGCCTTCGTTCGTGTCGGCGGAGCACTCGTCGAGTACATGGAATATGCAGACCCCAATGAGGAGGGATGGTTCTGATGAACAACCGACTGGCAGGACACACGAACTCGTACCACACGTACGACTTCGATCAGGCGTTGACAGGCATCGTCGAAGCCGGCTACGACGCGGTCGAGTTGACCGCCGTCCTCGGCTGGACTGAGCACGTCGATCTCGATGCTCCCCAGGCCGAACTACGTGCGCGTCTCGCGGACTACGGTCTTGACCTGACGGTGCTCAGCGCGCATTCGGACCTGACGACTCCCGAGGGCGTCGAGCTTGGCATCAAGGCCGTCCACTGGTGTGCCGACTATGGCGTCCCCGTCATGAACACCGCGATCGGTGGGCACTCGAGCCAGGACGAGAACGAGTCGGCCTTCCTCGACGGCATCACGCGCCTTGCGGAAGCAGCTGACGACGCTGGCGTCGATGTCGCCCTCGAGATCCACGGCGACATCATGGCCACCGGCGCGAAGACGCTGCCGCTGCTCGAGCGGATCAGCCACCCACGTGTGCTGGTTGCCTACGACACCGCGAACTGCGAGTTCTACGGTGACACCGCCGCGGCCGACGATATCGCGACGATGCTCCCGTACCTCAGCAACGTCCATCTCAAAGACAAGCGCGGCGGTCCTGGCGTCTGGGACTTTCCTGGTCCAGGCGATGGTCACGTCGACTTCACCGCCATCCTTAGAGTGCTCGAAGCCGGCGGCTACACCGGCCCAATCTCCGTTGAGATCGAATTCCAAGGCGAGCCGTGGCCGCCACTGGCGGAGGTGACAGAGGCAATGGCGCGCTCGCGCGTGCATCTCAACGCGCTCGGGCTCGGATGATCGGCGTCGCGATTCTCGGCTCGGGCTTTATGGCCCGTACGCATGCCGCCGCTTGGGCGGAGCATGCGGACCGAGCCGAGGTTCGCGTCGTCGCCTCGCGGACGATCGAGGGGGCGGCCCGGGTCGCCGAGGTCTGCGGGGCCGAGGCCTCGGATGATCTGCTGGCAACGCTGGCACGTGACGACATCCAGGTTGTCGACATCTGCCTGCCGACGCCGCTCCATCGTCCGATCGCCGAGGCGGCGTTCGCGGCCGGCTGTGACGTATTGCTTGAAAAGCCGATTGCCTTGACGATCGAAGATGCCGAGGCGATTATCGCGGCGCGCGATGCGAGTGGTCGCAAACTGCTGCTCGGATTCGTACTGCGCTTTTGGGCCGAGTATGAGGAGCTCGTGCGTCAGGTCGCGGCTGGCACCATCGGCACGCCGCAGGTCGTCAGCACCTTGCGTCTATCGGCACCGCCCGACTGGAACGAGTGGATGTCTGATCCCGCTGTATCGGGAGGTGTGGCCGTCGATTTCCTGATCCACGACATCGACCAGATCAACCTTCTGCTCGGCCGGCCACTGTCGGTGCACGCCCGTGCCGTCAACGCCGGTCCGCACGATGCGCCGCAGCACATGATCGCGACGATCACGTGCGAGGGTGGTATCGCGACGGCCGAGGGCGGGCTGCTGCTGCCCGCCAGTTACCCCTTCACGAGCGGCATGCGCGTGCTGGGAACGGGCGGCGTGATCGAGTATCCGTTTTCGGCTGCACCGAGCGAAGATGGCGGAAACATCGGTGGCGTCGACCAAGCGGCGAATGCGCTGACGGTCTATCCCACGACTGGTGCGGCACGCACGATTGACGCTGCGGGATCCGATCCATGGGGCCGCGAGGTCGGCTACCTGATCGACTGCATTGCCTCTGAGACGACCCCTCAGCGCGCGACGGGCGAGGACGCGCTGCTCGCCTTGCGGGTCGCCGTGGCCGCCAATCGCTCGTTGCAGAGTGGACAGTCTGAGCAAATTTAGACTCTGGAGAAACTGCCACTTGCATTCTAAAAGTTGCGGAGGTTACAGTACCGTCGAGCGGAGACGAGGGAAAGAGATCGGATGAAGACCGGACTTGTTTGGGACGAGCGTTACATGTGGTGGGACACCCGTTCGGGTGCTGCCTTCATGCCGGCCGGCGGTTGGCTCGAGCCGGGTGAGCACGCCGAGAACCCCTCGACCAAGCGCCGCTTTAAGAACCTGATCGACGTCAGCGGCATGGCCGATCACCTCGTCCCGGTCAAGCCTCGCATGGCGACGGTCGAAGAAGTTGAGCGCTACCACACCAAGGAATACGTCGCTCGCATGAAGGAGTTGAGCGACACCGGTGGTGGTGACGCCGGCGAGATCACGCCGTTCGCCGGTGGTGGTTTTGAGATCGCCCTGCTGGCTGTCGGTGGCACGTTGATTGCGATCGAGAAGGTTGTCAGCGGCGAGCTCGATACGGCCTACGCACTCGTGCGGCCACCTGGCCATCACGCACAGAAAGATCTTGGCCGCGGCTTCTGCATGTTCTCGAATGCTGCTCTTGGTGCGATGCATGCGCGTCAGGCGCTCGGGCTCGAGCGCGTCGCCGTCGTCGACTGGGACGTGCACCATGGAAATGGCACGCAGTGGGCGTTCTATGACGACCCGTCGGTGCTGACGATCTCGCTGCATCAAGATCGCTACTTCCCGACGGACTCCGGCATGGTCGACGAGGTCGGCGAAGGGGCGGGCGTTGGTGCCAACATCAATGTGCCGCTCCCAGGAGGGTCGGGTGTCGGTGCGTACGTCAGCGCCTTCGAGCGCGTCGTGGCACCAGCACTCAATCGCTTCCAGCCCGACCTGATCCTCGTGGCCTCGGGCCTCGACGCCAGCGCACTCGATCCGTTGGCACGACAACAAATGCACTCTGACGGGTACCGCCAGTTGACGCGGGTGTTTATGGACACCGCCGCGGCCAACAAGTCGCACCTCGTCTTTACGCATGAGGGCGGCTACTCCGCGGCATACGTGCCGTTTTGCGGACTAGCCGTACTCGAAGAACTGACCGGGCATCGCACGCCGGTCGAAGATCCGTACCTGCCGATCTTTGCAGGGATCGGTGGACAGGATCTGCAGCCGCATCAAGCGGCTGTGATCGATCAGTCGGCTGCGCTTGTGGAGAACGTACCGACGCGTTAGTACCCTGCTTCCAGTTGGAGGCACAACCTTGGAGGGAAGATTCATGATCGAACGAGAAGAGGGCGCAACCCCCGCTGACGAGATCGTTCAGCAGTCGGTTCGACGTCGCACATTCCTGAAGGGTGGTGCCGTTGCCGGTGCCACGCTGATGGTCGGTGGCGTGCTCGCCGCCTGTGGAGCCGCCGATGACAGCAGCGGTGGTGGTGACGCAGCCGCCAGCGGTGACGGGGGCGGTGGTTCGAAAGCCGACTACGTGATCGGCTGCCTGTATCCGCTGACGGGTCCGAATGCTGCTGACGGTGAGCAGATGACGAACGGCTCTGACCTCGCTGTGCAGGAGATCAATGCAGCAGGCGGCGTTGGTGGTCGCATGATCAAGCGCGAGGTGCTCGATACCGACATCACCTCGCCGGAGCAGATTCAGCAGAACTACCAGAAGCTGATCGACATGGGTGCTGACGCCGTCATCAACGGCTACCTACTCTCGTGGGACGCAGCCATGGATATCGCTGCACAGTACGGCGCACCGTTCCTCAACGCGTCGACGTCTCAGGCCCAGTGCGACATGATCAACTCGGATCCGAAGTACAACTGCGTCTTCCAGATCGACCCACCGGAGACGTGGTACGGCAAGGGCTTCCCGAAGTTCCTCAACGATCTTGAGGCTACCGGCGCTTGGAAGCCGCGTAACAAGAAGATCTACATCGTCGAGGGCAACGTCCCGTACTCCCAGGTGATCTCGAAGGTCACGCAGGAGACTGCTCCCGAGTACGGTTGGGAAATCGCTGGCGTCGAGCCGATGGGTGCTGGTGCCATGGCGGACTGGGGCCCGATCCTCTCGAAGGTCAAGGCAGCCGATGCGGCAGTGGTTATGAACACGCACTACTTGCCGTCCGAGCTGGCGACGTTTACGACCGGCTTTGCGGCCGATCCGACCGACTCGCTGTTCTACGTGCAGTACGGCGCTTCGGTGCCGGAGTACCTCGAGCTGGCAAAGGATGCTGCCAATGGTGCCATCTGGGCGACGGTCACGGGCGTCTATGGCGACGCAATTGGCACGAGCTTCGCCGAGCGGTATCAGACGGCGTTCAGCAAGCCCGCTGGTTATTCCAACTCGGGCTCCGGCTACGACGAGGTCTACATGCTGGCCAACGTCTGGGCGATGCTCGGCGATTCGAAGGACTTCAAAAAGGTTAACGACTCGCTGCGCAAGATCATCTACCGCGGTGTCAACGGTGGCTACTACCTACCGGAGAACTTCGGCCTGTCCTTCCCGGCCGAGACGCCGGACATGAGCATCTCGCAGGCTCACCTGTTCTTCCAGATCCAGAACGGTGCGAACGGCACGATCATCGCGCCGGCACCGTTTACGAACGGCGAGTACGCTCCTGCCCCTTGGCAGAAGAGCTAGTCGCGGTACGGCCCCAGAATGCTTAGCGGACAAAACATCCGAAAAACGTACGGGGCCTTCGTCGCCCTCGGCGGAGTCTCAATCTCCGTCGAGGGCGGCAAAATCCTTGGTGTGGCTGGGCCTAACGGCGCTGGCAAAACCACACTCTTCGACGTACTGATGGGGCGGGTCAAGCCCGACTCGGGCACGGTCATGCTCGACGGAGTCGATGTCACCCGGCAGGGCGCGTTCAGGCGGGCTCGGCGCGGACTGGCCCGCACCTTCCAAGCCCCGCTCGTGCCGACGTCGTTGACCGTTGGCGAGACACTCGAGGTGGCCCGCAAGGCGTATTCGCCGCGGATCGAAAAGGCCGACGAGGCTGCACTTCGCGCCCTCACCAATTTCACTGCACCAGACAGCAAGCTCGCCGGCTCGCTCGACACGCTCGATCGCCGTAAGCTGCTGCTCTGCTCGGTACTGCTCCACAAGCCAAAGGTGCTCCTGCTCGATGAGCCCTGCTCCGGACTGTTGTCCGACGAGATCAAGGAGATCGAGACGATTATTCGCCGTCTCGTCGACGAGACGGGCATGGCGGCCTGTGTCGTCGAGCACCGGCTCGAGATCCTCGAGGCACTCGCCGGGCAGGTGCTGGTGCTCGATGCTGGCGACGAGATCGCGCTTGGCTCGCCCCACGACGTCTTCCAGGACCCGAAGGTGCGCGAAGCCTACTTCGAGGCTCCGGGAGCTGCCGCATGACCCCTGTTTTAGAGATCAAGGGCCTCGAGGCCGGCTACGGTCCGCTGCGCGTCCTGCACGGCATCGACCTGACAGTTGCGGAAGGCGAACGCGTTGGCATTCTCGGCCTCAACGGCCACGGCAAGACCACAATGCTGCGGGCAATTGTCGACCTCGTCGATTGGCGACAGGGCGAGATTCTCTATGACGGTGAGTCGATCATGAAGGCGCCGACGTTCGCGCTGGCGCGGCGTGGCGTCGTCTTGATGCCGCAGGGCGATGCCCTGTTTCCTGGCCTGTCCGTCAAGGACAACCTCGACTCTGGTGCCTATCCCGGTGGCTCGTGGCGCAAGCGCAAGGAGCGTCGCGACTACGTCTGCGAAATCTTCCCGCGACTCAGTGAGCGTCTCAACCAAGTGGTCGGCACGCTTTCTGGTGGCGAGCGGCGCATGTGCTCGATTGGTCGCGGACTCATGAGTGAGGCTCGCCTCTACCTTGTTGATGAGCCCTCGTTGGGGCTTGGGCCGGGCATTGCCAAAGGTATTTGTGACACCCTGATGACCCTTGATCTGCAAGGGGGGGCCTTGCTTATTGCGGAACAGAATCGTCCGCTGATTGACGGCAAGATTGATCGTGCGTTCCGCATGCATGGTGGAGAACTGACGCCGGACACCGGCGAGGATGGGGGGCACTGATGACTGGTGTGATCGTGACGACTATCAATTTGACGGCAATCTACGCACTGGTCGCACTGGGAATCTCGCTGACGTGGGCGGGTCTCGGCTTTCTCAATATGTCGGCTGGCGTCATGTATGCCGGAGCGGCCTATGGAGCCTGGCTCGTCTCCACAGAAATCAGTACGAACGTGGTTGTCGTACTCTTGGGTGGAATTCTGACCGGTATCGTCTTCGGCGCTTTGGTTTGTCTGACGGTGTTTCTACCCCTCGATGGCAAGCCAAACTGGGAGATTCGTACGATCACGGCAACGTTGGCGTTGAGTTTTGTCGGGGTGAATATTTACCAGTGGAAATTCGGGCCGCAATTCAAGCAGTTCGAGCCACTCTTTTCCTGGCTGCCTCAATTCCGCCTCGGTGATGCGCTCGTCAAGTCAACGGTGACGGGCACGGTTATCGCCACGGCTGTTGTTGTCACCATCGTCCTCATCTACATCGGCTCATCGAGGATCGGGCTTGGAGTTCGTGCACTTACGCAGAGCGCGGAGGGAGCCGCGCTTGTTGGCATCAACCGTCGGACTGCGGCCTTCGCAATCCTCGGTGTTTCCGGAGCCTTTGTCGGGCTTGCCGCTGTGCTGCTGGGCCAGACCTTCTTCGTCGAGCCCAACTCGGGCTATGTGCCGCTCATCAAGGGACTGATCGTGGCGCTGCTGGGCGGTCTCGGCTCGTTGCGCGGCGCAGTCATCGCGGCCTTCATGGTTGCTCTCTGCGAGGCGCTGACACTGCAGTACTTTGGTGGCGCTTGGGTTCTAATCACCCTCTTCCTGCTGATCTCGATCGTCTTGATTATTCGTCCGCGTGGCGTGGCGGGCGTCCTGGAGACGACTCGTGCCTAAGCGCTCTGCTGATCTTGTGCATTACGCAGTACTGGCGGTCGTCTTTCTGATCGCGCTCGCGGTGCCCTTTGTCTTCGGGACACTCTCGATCCTCGGCTCGATGACCGTGTTCTTGCTTCTGCTGTCCTGGAGCATCTCGTGGCGGCAAGGAGACAAGGTGTCTTCGGACGGCAAGCCAGATCGCTCTTCGTGGCTGTTCTGGGCGATGGCGGGTGTGATCGCAATCGTAATTCCGATCATCGCCGGCACACCGTTTCTGTTGGCGACGATGGTCGCATTCTTTATCTATCTGACGTGGAACACGATGTGGGGTCTCGTGCTTGGCACGGCGGGTCTGCAGAGCTTTGCGACCGTTGCTGTAGCCGGCATTGCCGGCTACGCCGCAGCCTATATGACGATTGATATTGCGAACTCGAATGCCGCGGCTGCTGGTGCCGAGTGTTCTGGCAACCGCCTGCTCGGACTTCCGGTAGTCGATTGGTGGCTTGCGATTCCGATCGCGGCTGTGGTGGGTCTGGTCGTCGGCTTCCTGATTTCGCTGCCGGCGATTCGCCTGCGTGGCATCTACTTTGCCTTGCTCACGATTGGCCTCGTCGAACTCTGCCGGGCCTACACAGGCCAGGACAAGTGCAACCTTGGTGGCGCGCAGGGTCTGTTCGGAGCATCGAGCTTCATTCCCAGTGAAATGATGGGTTCGGCGACGGGGTATCGCTATGCCTATGCGGCAGCCGTGCTGCTGGCGATCGTGACTTTGCTGATTTATTGGAAGGTCAACTACGGGCGGCTTGGATTGCTGCTGCGTACAGCGCGCGAGAGTGAGCCGGTCGCGGAAGTGCTCGGCGTCGATGTGGTTCGTGCCCGTATGTGGGTGTTTTTGATCTCATCGTCAATGCTCGGTGTCGCCGGTGGCTTTTACGTGTCCTACTACAAGTCGATCTCGCCGAATTTCTTCAACTTTTCGACTGTGCTGTTGCTTTTCGCGATGGTTGTGATCGGTGGTCTCAATTCGCCACGAGGCATCTTGATTGGCACGATGCTGTTGATGTTCGTCGATCGGCGTTTTGTCGATGTCAGTCCGCCTGAGGCGCGCTTTATTTTTATTGGCCTGCTCTTGCTCGTAGTGACGCTGCTTGCCTCTGGAGGCCTCGTATCGGTGCCTGATCAGCTTCGCCATCGCCTGATGAGCAAAGGCAAACGGGGGTCCGGTCCTTCAGCGGGCCTACCAGAGGAAGTCGGGGCGATCGCGCAGGAAGCCAACATGCCGCCGGGGTCTCGCCCCGGTACTGGCTAGACCATTCGCCCCGGCGGCACGAGGAGGATCCCGACCATGGCCGAACAGGAACTCGTCACCAAGGTGTCGACTGCGATTGACGCATTCGCATCCGAAATGATCGACGCCCTCGCCGAGGTTGTGCGGATTCCCAGTGTCAATCCGAAGTACCCGGGCCAGGTCTACGACGAGGTCGTTGGTGGAGAGGGCGAGGTCAGCAAGGTCTTCGCCCGGCACTACGAGGCGCTTGGTGCGACTGTCGATCTGTTTGCGATCGAGCCAGGGCGCGAGAATGCTGTCGGCGTCGTCAAGGGCGCTGGCGGTGGACGCTCGCTGATTTACAATGGTCATGTCGACGTCGTCCCGGTCGGCGATTCCGCCAACTGGACGGGCGGTGATCCGTTTAGCGGCACGATCGACCACGACCGCGTCTGGGGACGTGGTGCGACCGATATGAAGTCCGGCATCATGGCCCAGGCCTTTGCTGCACGTGCACTGAAGGAGTGCGGGATCTCGCTGAAGGGCGACCTGATCCTCGAGGCTGTTGTCGGCGAGGAGGTGATGGACCACGAGTGTGGCGTCACCGCGACGATCAAGCGTGGCTACACCGCGGATGCCGCAATTGTCTCGGAGCCGAGTTCGCCGCCGTCGCCGTTGGCGGTGGTGCCGATCTCGCCGGGGCTCCTCTGGTTTTCGGTGACGGTCTCTGGCAAGTCGTCGCACTCGTCGATGCGCGGTAACTCGTTCCGTGCCGGTGGCGATGGTGCGAGCGTTGGCGTCAATGCGATCGACAAGGGCGTGCTGATCTTCAATGCACTGCGGCAGCTCGAAGACGAGTGGGGTCTCACCAAGCAGCATCCACTGTTCCCGCCCGGGCACTTCACGATCCATCCGGGTGTCGTCGTTGGCGGTCCACATGGCGTGATGGTGCCGTTCTTTCTGAGTGAGTTTATGACGATCGACTATTGCGTCTGGTATTCGCCGGATGACAATCCCGAGGACGTCAAGAAGGAAATCGACCTCCATATCCATCGCGCAGCTCAACTCGACACGTGGCTGCGAGAGCATCCGCCAGTCGTTGACTGGAAGATGAACTGGCCGGCCAACACGCCGGATGCCGAGGAGATTACTGGCATCACGGTGAAGGCGCACGAGCAGGCCGCGGTCGGGTCGCGCTTCGCTGGCACGCCCGACATCGTTGGGTTTGCCGCGGTCGAGGATGCGACGTGGTTGACGCTCGGTGGCGTGCCCGCAATCTCGTATGGGCCGGGCGATCTGCGCGTCGCCCATGCGGATGACGAGTACGTGATGATCGACGAAGTAGTGACGGCCTGCAAGACCTTTGCGGTGGCTGCCATGGATTGGTGCGGGGTAGCCTGAGTCTGGCCCATGCCAGATCACATCGAAGGGATTCGGCATGAACGCGAACGAGTTTTCGTATCAGACGACGGCAGAGTTGGCACGGCTGGTCGCGACCAGTGAGGTGACGCCCGTCGAGCTCGTCGAATGTGCAATCGAGCGCATCGAAGAGCGCAATCCGTCGCTCAACGCCGTCATCTACAAGGGCTATGACACGGCGCGCGCCGAGGCGAAGGTAGCCGAGGCTGCCGTCCGCGATGGAGCGCCGCTTGGTGTCTTGCATGGTGTGCCGACGCTGATGAAGGATCTCTTCGACTTCAAGCCGGGTTGGAAGTCCACGATGGGTGGCATCCCCGCGCTCAAGGATCTCGTGATCGACGCCTATTGCGTCTGGGCTGAGCGCGTCGAAGCCGCTGGTGGCATCATCGTCGGCAAGACGAATAGTCCCGTGATGGGCTACCGCGGCGTCACCGACAACCCGTTGTTCGGTGCCACGTGTAACCCCTTCGATACGACGCGTAACCCAGGCGGCTCGTCCGGCGGCAGCGCTGCGGCGGTGGCTGATGGTCTGGTCTCGTTCGCCGAGGGGACCGACGGGGGTGGCTCGATTCGTATCCCATCCGCCTGGTGTGGCACCTACGGCTACAAGGCGTCGTTCGGTCGGGTGCCGCTCGTGATGCGCCCGAATGCCTTTGCTGGGACGCAGCCAACGATCGTCGAGGGTCCGATTACCCGCACGGTTGAGGATGCCGCGCTCGTGATGACTGCGCTTGGCGGTTTCGACGGGCGCGATCCGTATAGCTCGCGCGAGACCGTCGACTACTTGGGAGCGCTTAACCAGTCGATCGAGGGCATGCGTATTGCCTACAGCCCCGACCTGGACGTGTTTCCAATCGATCCACGCGTCGCCTCAACCGTCGCCACTGCCGTCAAGATCTTCGAGGAGGCTGGCGCGCATGTCGAAGAGGTCAAGCTTGGCCTCTCGATCGATCAGCTCGAATTGGCGCGCCTGTGGTGCCGCATGATCATGCCGCTCAACATCGCCGGCCTCGACGCCTTTGCGGCGGGTGGGCTCGACCTGATGGAGGGCGACAACTTGCCGCCCGTCTATCGCGAGTGGGTCGAGACCTGCCGCACCATGGGCCTCGCCGATCTGCAACGCGATAACGTCATGCGCACTGAGGTCTTCGACGCGATCCAGGGTGTCTTTGCCAACCACGACATGCTTGTCACACCGACGCTGTCGGCAATGCCACCGCTCAATCAGCCTGGCGGCGACACGATGGGTCCGTGCGAGGTCAACGGTGTTGCAATTGATTCGAGCATCGGGTTCTGCCTGACGTACATCACGAACTTCTCGCATCACCCGTCGGCGTCGATTCCGGCCGGATTGTCCGAAGGGTTGCCGGTTGGCATGCAGCTGATTGGGCCGTCCGGGGACGATTCGGCGGTACTCGCAGCGAGTGCAGCCTACGAGCGCCTCCGCCCGTGGCTCGACACGTATGAGATTTGCCGTCAGCGGCCGATCTAGTCTCGCTGCGCGACGCGGCTCGCGCTAAATCCCGAGTCCGTCCCAATAGGCCTTCGAGCGGCGTGCTTCGGTGATGCACTCCTCGAAGGGGGGCCAGTTGTAATCCGTAAACTCGATCTCCATCGAGACGGGTCCCGCATAGCCGGCGTCATCGAGCGTGTGCAGGATGCGCGGAATGTCAATCTCGCCGTCACCAAGGGGCGGGAAGTCGGCAATGCCCTTGCCGCCGCGCTTGTCCTTCAGATGGACATGGCCAAGGTGGGGAAGGGCCAACACGATGTCCTCTTCAGGAATCGCCTCGGTGTAGTAGATGACGTTGCCTGGGTCGTAGTTGATGCCGACCCACGGATTGTCGATCTGGGCGAGGATCTCGCGTCCGATCTCGGCGGTGGGCAGCAGGTTTGAGTCGGTCTCGATGCAGAGTCGAATTCCCGCCTCCTCGGCCTCTTCGGCGATGGCGCGCACGTTCGTGATAAACGCGGCGACCTCCTCGGGCGTTTCGGCGTCGCCGGTAAACGTATTGAGCACACTGATGCCGAGCTCTTTGCCAGCCCGCAGCACGTTCGTCAGGCGCTGACGCCCGATCTCGAGATGGAGTGGTGCGTGTCCACTCATCGAGATGCAGTTGAGACCGTACTGATCGAGCAGGCGCTGACAGTTCGCAATCTCAGCCGGGCCAAGATTGTCGGGGTCGAGGTGCTCAAGGAAATCCTTGACGGCGCCAATCTCGACGTTCTTGAAACCCGCTTCCGAGAGGCCCTGAAGCGCCTGTTCAAGCGTGTAGGGCAAGAAGATGATCGACGAGCCGGTCTGAGTCCAAGCAGCCATCACGAGTCTCCAGTGGTGGTTCCACACCAGTCAAGTACGGCAAGGGCAAGCGCCTTAGCCGAGAGAGTGAGTTCATCGACGAGCACAAATTCGTTCATGCCGTGCGCGATCCGCAGCTCGCCCGGGCCATAGACAACTGCCGGAATGCCCTCGCGCTGATAGAACGTCGCATCGCACGCTGCGCCAAAGTTGGAGGGGTAGTCGGGCGTCGGGTCGGGCTGTCGCGTACCGGAGATCTCGGCGTGCGCGGCGACCATCGTCTGGGTAATCGACGCCGACCAGGGCTGCTCATAGCCCTGCCAGGAGAGGTGCCACGTCAATTCGGGCGGGTTTTCGCGCAGCCACGGGTCGAGCTGGGCTGCATGGTGAACCTGGGCCGCGATTTGGGTCTTGATCAGCTCGGGATCGATCGATGGGCTATGCCACGCGACGTACTCCACGCGGGCGCGGTCGGCCAGCGAGGCGGGGAACGGCATTCCAGCATCGGCGTGGAGCACGTTGGGTCCGATCGTGAACCACCCGTGGGAAAAATCGGGGTGACGCATGTCAACGCTCCACTCAGCCTCGAGCTGCTGGAGGGCTTGCACGAGTGGGATCACCTTCTCGACGGCATTGACACCAATCGATGCGCCTGGTCCACCGGGGCGCGTTGCCAGCGGGCGATTACCGCAGTGGGTGGCCTTGCCGACGATGGAGAGGGTAAACACGAGTGCGCTCGGAGCGACCGAGTTGATGCTGAGCGGGTACGGAATCGACGAAGGCTCCGTGACGATCGCACCGTCGGTGCGGTTGCCTGCGCGAATCACGGCGGAGGTTCCAAGATCGTGCTCCATCATCTCCTCGCCGATCACCGAGTGGAGATGTAGATCGCCGGCGAGCTGCACACCACAGTCTTCGAGCGCTTGGACGACAGTCCACATGGCGGCGCCAGAGCCCTTCATGTCGGTCGAGCCAATGCCGTAGAGGCGACCATCGATGACCTGGGGATCCCACGGATTGCCGGTGACCCAGCCTGCCGGCTCGACGGGGGAGACGGTATCGACGTGTCCGTTGAGTGCGAGCGAACGACCACCGCCTGTGCCTTTGCGAATGCCCACGAGGTTCGAGCGCTGAGCATCCTCCGCCACTCGACTGACTGTTAGCCCTGCCGCCCGGTACGACTCTTCGAGCAGATCGTTGACCTTTGTCTCGCCGCCAATCACCTCGTCGTGGACGACGCCGGGCAGCGTGGGGTTACGCGAGTCAATGCGCACCATCGCCTGCGTCAGCGCGATTGTCTCCGACGCCAATTCCTCAATTCGACGGACGACTGCAGCTTCGATGTCATTCACGTTTTGCCCCTCACGATCGCTACCTGATGACTCTAAACCACGCCGATCGCAGATGGAAGGGCGCGTTTCTGAGGTGTGTCGTGGCTATGCGGGCAGTACGCCTTCGAGGATCACGAAGTCGAACGCTGCGATGTCTTTACGCAGCGCTATGGCCGTTTGGTAGGCCTCGGAGTGATAACACTCAACCGCGGCGGCATAGCTCTCAAACTCGATCACGACGGTCGCGTCTCGCCCGGAGCCCTCTGCCTGTTCAAACTGCCCACCCATTGCCAGCACCTTCGGCGAGTAGGCGGCGAGTGCAGGCCCTGCTGCAGCCCTGTAGTTCTCAAATTCCACCGCGTCAAACACGGTGTTGTGGACGACCCAGTAACCCTTTGCGATATCAGTCATGGCGCGAGTATAGACACCCGTCTGAATGCTCGACAGCCTCGATCAACTTTGCATAGGGGCCTGACCCCAAAGCAAAGTTGATCGAGGCGGGGAGACGGGCTAGATCCCGAGGATCTGAGCCTTCTTGGCCGAGAATTCGTCTTCGGTCAGGATGCCCTGATCACGCAGTTTGGCCAGCGCTTCGAGCTGAGCCGTAAGGTCGTCCGCTGGGGCTGCTGCGGGAGCGGCCTCCTGAACGGGAGCGGCCTGCTCCGCACTGGCGGCATTCTGCGCCGCGTCCTTCTGCTGCTGCTTGTTCGAGACCGCGTTGGCGGTACCAACCACAACTGCGGTGCGCGCCATGGCGCCCACCAAGCCGGGTCCTCGTCGTCGTCCCATCATGGTGCTGTTCCTCCTACGCGTTTTCGACCGCGGCAAAGGCAGCCGCGACGATGGATTCGGGGATGTACTCACGAGCGACGACGAAGCCGCCGGAGTCTTCGATGGCGCTGGAAAGGCGCTTGGCCCAGGTGTGCTCCCAGACGATGATCGCGGCGGACGAGCCGGGTGCGACCTCTTCGGCCAGCAGGTGAATGTCTTCGGCGCTGAGCAGGTCGACGGGATCGTCGTGGAATCCGGCAAACTCCGGTGCGTGGATGCTGGCGTCCTCGATTTCGAACCAGGCCATGCTCCCGTCCTCACCCTTGGTGACGAAGGCGAGATCGAGCACGCGGATCGTGTCGTTGTCCATCAATTCTCGGAGGGCTGGGGCGATCTGACCATTAAATTGGCTTCCCGGAAACGAGAAGACGGCGATTTCTACGGGGCTCACAGGCACTCCCAAGTCGGCGTTACTCCATAAACTATAGCCATTGCTTGATGGTGAGGATGGACTCGCTACCGGTCCGATGCACGTGTGCCGCGGATCTCTTAGAGGTTGTTCTCGTAATCGTCAGATACAAACGCTTCGACGGCCGCCTCGTCGAGCTCGCTCAGAGCGATGTGGTCGCTCCAGACCTGCGCGGGGCGCGGCAGAGCGTCGGTGCTTGGCCACTGCTCAGGCTTCCAGAGGCCCGAGCGCATAAATGCTTTTGCACAGTGCTGAAACACACACTCGACCGTGACGCCGATACCGATTTCGGCTGGCTTGCCACCCGTTTCGAGGCCTTCTAACAGGGCGGCGTCGCTTGTCACACAGGCGCGACCACGAATCCGCAGCGTCTCGCTGCGGCCCGGGATGACAAAGAGGATTGCGACGTCGCCGCCACCAACGATGCGGTGGAGAATGTCGATCGTCTTATTGCCCGCAGCATCGGGGATCACCAGTCGGTTGCGGTCAAGCACGCGGACGAAGCCAACCGGGCCGCCGCGCGGCGAAACGTCGGTGCCATCAGCATCACTGGCGGCGATCACCAGAAACGGCGAGTGGGCGATCAGGGTCTGGCAGTGCTGATCAAGATGATCGATCGCCTTCTGTTGAACCGCATCGTTCGGCGGGCCGTAGATAGCCTCGAGGTCGGCGATCGAGGTGATTAGGCTCGGAAACTCCGGTGGCGTTGGCATGCGTCGATGTTAGCGGTTTGGCGCGTGCAAATCCGGCTCGATTGGACTCACAGTCGAGCGGGCATCGCGACGATCAGCGGCGAGGCGGATGCCGAGGCCGATCACGGCGCCAAGAATCGCGAATGGTGCGATCGCACTACCCGAGCCGCCAATCAACAGCGCACCGAGGAGTGCCGACGTTGCCGGCAACTTGATCATCGCCGCGGTTGCCGCAGCAATGCCCGCTGCAGCGAGCGCACTGACGGAGACATCGGGCAGAAGCAACGCACCGCCAACGGCAACAGCGACGCCGAGGAAGGTGGCAGGGAAGATCGGTCCACCACGAAAGCCACCGCCGAGCGCAACGGTGTACGCGATCGCTTTAAAGATCAGGATGGCGAGCACGGTAATGACCGATGTCTCCGTGATCAGCCCGGCCATCCCATACTCGCCGCTGAAGAGGATCTGGTCGATCTCGACGTCGAAGCCAAGCATCGCGGCGGTGAGCGCGGCGGCGGTCACGAGTGCGCCGATGTAGAGCGCGGGTACCGGTCTGCGTTCGGCGATTCGGCCAAACCTCAGGCCGCCCTCGCGTGCGATCAGCGTCACGATTCCTGCGAGGATTGCGACAGCTGCCGCACCAGCAAGATCGCCAACCGCGATGTCGTTGTACGCCGGCATGCCCGGCACGCCAAGGCTGTGCGTGCCCACGCCGGGAATGCCTCCGATCCCGACCTGCACGAGATAGCTCGCACCGAGCGCAACGAGGACCGGCAAGATGAGAGCGCTAGGGGCCAGACCGAGTGCCGCAAACTCGAGGATCATGAAGGCGGTGATGAACGGGTTGCCAAAGACGGCGCCGATCGCCGCCGTGCCACCGAGGAAGGCGCCGGCCTGCTTAGCCTAAGCATTTTTAGAGCGACTCAGCAGGATCAGTCCGAGGGCCGAGCCGAGCACAATCAGCGGCGCCTCCGGGCCGAGGGCGATACCAAAGACGAGCGACGCGATCGCGGCCAAGAGGATGCTCGGCACGATCCGCAGCGGATTATCGAAGTGGAAGCCCGTCAGTGGCCCGCTCCCGGTGTGGCCCGGCAGTCGCTGTGCGACCGCCACGAGTGAGGCGCCGATCAGCAGCAGAATTGCTGCCCACCACCACGGTGCCGATGCGTAGCCCATTGCATCGGGCAACGACGAGAAGACGAGTGTCTGAAGTTCGTGCACAACCAAGAGAAACGCTGTTGCACCGATTGCGGCGACGATGACGGCGATCAGCAGCAGTCGACGCATGGCCTTGAGATCGGGTGCGCGTTCGGCGAGGATGGCGGCGTTGTCATTCATGGTGCGGATTGTCGCAGGCTGGGGGCGCTGAAGCGGATTCGTGTCGATCTTTGGCGCGCTCGGGTGACAGCCCAGAGTCACGCTATGGTGTTTACACGGAAAAAGTCTCTTAATGCACGAGCTCATTATCCAAAGTGTCAATCCCGCGCAGCTTGACGAGACGGTCGGCGCGGTCGCTGCGGACGATGCCGCTGCCGTTGGTGCCGCCGTTGAGCGTGCCCGAGCTGCGCAGATCGGCTGGCGCGAGCTGGGCATCATCCGTCGCGGGCGGATACTGCGTGCCTGTGCCGACGAGGTTGCGCGTCGTGCGGAGGATCTCGCACGGCTGATGACGCTGGAGGAGGGCAAGACGATTGGCGAGGCGCGCGGCGAGCTCGAGGGTGCCGTCGAGACGATGCATTACCACGCTGGCCACGCCCGTGATGCGGATGGGCGTACGTTTCCGTCTTCCACGCCGGACGAGCTCGTGCGGACTCTGCGTGTGCCCGTTGGCGTGGTCGCTGCGATCACGCCATGGAACTTTCCTGTTCAGATCCCTGCGTGGAAGATCGCGCCTGCGCTTCTATGGGGCAATGCTGTCGTCTGGAAGCCGAGCACGGAGACGCCGATGCTTTCGCAGGCGCTCGCTGACGCGCTTGCTGATGCTGGTCTCCCTGATGGCGTGCTCGAGCTCGTGCTTGGCGACGCCGAGGCTGGGCAGGCGCTTGTTTCCCATTCGGGCGTAGACGCGGTCACCTTTACCGGCTCTGTCCCGGTTGGGCGCTCGATCGCAGCGATCACGTCTGCCCGTGGCGCCAAGGTGCAGCTCGAGTTGGGTGGCCATAACGCGGCGATCGTGTGTGGCGATGTCGATCCTGTCTGGGCGGCATCGATTGTGGTTGGGGGTGCGATGGGCGGGACGGGCCAGAAGTGCACGGCCACACGACGCGCGGTCGCGGTTGGTGACGCGTATGAGCCATTGCTAACGGAGATCGTCAGGCAGACTGAGTCGCTTGTCGTCGGCGACGGCATGGATCCGGCCACGCAGATCGGACCGCTCGTGTCGGAGCGCGCCAGGGAAGATGTTGCGGCCGCGGTCGACGCTGCGCTCGCTGAGGGGGCACAGATTGCGGCTCAGGCTCAAGCGCCGACGGGCGGCGCTTACTTCCCACCGACGATCCTGACCGGGGACTCTGGGCTTGCGATCTGTCGTGAGGAGGTCTTCGGCCCGGTGTTGACTGTGCTCGGTGTCGACACCGTCGACGATGCGATCGCGCTAGCCAACAGCACGCCGTTTGGATTGTCGGCGACGGTCCTGACACACGACGAGCGCACAATTCGTCGCTGCATTGAGCGGCTCGATGCCGGTGTGGTCAAGGCCAACGCGCCGACGACCGGCACCGAACTCCATGTGCCCTTTGGTGGCCTCAAGGACTCCACGTACCCGGCGCCACGCGAGCAGAACGCCGAGACCGTCGTGGACTTTGTGACGTGGACGAAGAGCGCGTACACACGCTTGGTGCCGGAATGACCTCGACTCGTCCAACGCCACAACTCGTTCACGCGCAAGACGTGGCGCGGTCGCGTGCCGAGGCACTCGACCTAGCCGAGCTCGGTAGCGCGCGGCTGACGCGCCACAGTTTTTCGCGCTCGTTCATCCGGGCTGCCGCTCGCGGGCACTGGACCTGCGCGCGGGAGCGCTGGGATCTCGATGCGGCTGGTCGTGGCACGGTTGTGTATCGCGTGGAGATGTCGACGTACACGTGTCATTTCGTCGCGTTCTCCGACGCGATTGGCGAGGACGAGCGTGACGATCGTGTGATCGCTAAGCGGTGGGATCTAGCCGTCGCTCTTGTTGAGGGCGAGATCGACGAGGAGCTGCTCGCCGACATGCGCGCCAATGTTACGAGGCAGGAGGATGGGCGGGCGTGCCCTGGCATTCTCGTTTGGGGGCGTGCGAACCGCAGTGAGCGGTTTTTCGATTACGCCGTCGAACGCCTCGCCGCGGGACAACAACCTGAGGCCGAACGCATTGGCGATGCGGCGTACCTGATGCGTTCGACTGCGTTCTACGCCAACGGCAAGTTTGGGCTCGTCGATTACGACGGCATCGGCGAGAACCATCCGCTGCGATTGCCCTACCGGGCGCAGATGCTTGCGGCTTGGCTTGCGCGTGAGGTTTCGATCGACCTTGCCGAGCACTGTGCGGCGGCGATCAATCCCGCCGCCGCTCGTTTCGATGATCAATGGCGTCGTTTTTTCGGTTTGGGCAACGCTACCGGCCTCGGCATGGTGCCGTACGTGATCCGTCATCCGAAGGTGCTCGATGCGTGGGTGGCGTTGCGCGAGTTGCCGCTTGCCCACGCGCTTGAACGCGACCTCGATGCAGCCGCTGCGGAGCGCCTCGCCGAGCTGCTCGACCGTGCCCGTCGCCGTTTTGCAGAGCAGACGAATCTGGTGACGGCGCCGTATCCGACCGGTCCGGAGATCGCCAACGGACTCGAAGTCGTGGCCGATCTGCTGGAGGGGGTCCGCAACGGCGCCGAGCCGCAGAGCGCGCCGCTTGGACGCATGCTGCATGCCGCCGCCATGAACGAGGGAATCGAGGTGCGGCAGGTCGTTGACTCGCTGCTCGTCGAGCTCGACGACACGCTCGATGCCGATGTCGAGTGCCTGTTGCATTGTGAGGAGCGGCTCGGGGTCGACCTGGCCGGATCCTGCGGCGCCTTGTGTGACACGATCGATCGCGATTACGCCTGGATTCGGCGCTTCGACTTCACCGATCCAGATGCGGCGGCGATGTTCTGGTTTTTTTCGGCCAACAACATGGAGCCGCGTCGTCACCGCCGCGGCTTTGATCCGGGCGAGGATGTCCAGATGAGCGTCGGCATCCCGCGGATGGTGCAGGAGCTTGAGAAAGACCTGCGTGGTGTCGATCCAACCATGACGATCGCCGAGTTTCTGATCGCGCACCCTTGGCAGCGAGCTGCTGTCGAACGTGTTGCCGGTCTGGCTGATGTTGTCTACGGCGAGAGTCATGGCAACCCGCTGGCCAGCGACTACGTGCCGCTCGATCTTCAGCGTTTCCAACTTGCCGTCTACGGGATGGATAATTTTTGTCCACAGTCGACTGATTGGGTTCGCGTGACGCTGTTTGGTGGAGCACCGCGGGCTAGCGACGTTGCGGCTGGCGTGGACGATGATTGGCTGTTCGCACCGAAGCCGATTGCGGTGTCGTAGCGTGCACGAGGTGGTGATCGATGGTCTCCAGATCAACGACTGGAGCCGGGAGATCCTGCTCGAGTGTCGGACCGGTGGCATCGATGCCGTCAACGCGACCTGCGCCGTCTGGGAAGAGGCCGCTGCGACGCGCAGGGAGATCGATCGCCTGCGTGCGTTTGTTGAGGCGAATGCCGACATCGCCACGATCGTTGAGCAGTCCGCTGATATCGATGCCGCCCACGACGATGGCCGCGTGGGGATCATGCTCGGCTTCCAGAACGGTTCGCCGTTCGAGGACCGTCTCGAGCTCGTTGCCGACTTCCATGCGCGTGGCGTGCGGGTCGCGCAACTGACCTACAACGCGCGCAACCTGATCGGAGGGTCCTGCTACGACGCTGTCGACGAGGGACTGACGCCTTTCGGGGATGACGTGATCGCGGAGATGAACCGCGTTGGCATGCTCGTTGACCTCTCTCACGTCGGCGATCGTACGTGTCTGGAGGCCGTCGCCGCCTCGACCCAGCCCGTTGCTATCACCCACGCGAACCCACGCTCGTTCGTCGACGTGTCGCGCAACAAGCCGGATCATGTAATCCGTGCCGTCACCGAGCGGGGTGGCATCGTCGGCGTCTGTCTCTATCCCGTTGTCGCCGGTGGGGCCGAAGCGACGCTGGCGGACTTCGTGGCGATGATCGTGCGACTGATCGAGGACGTTGGTGTCGACCATGTTGGTATCGGGTCCGACTGCACGCGAGGCTGGGGTCGAGACTATCTGTTGTATCTGCGCACTGGCCGCCGTGAGCCACTGGCGGGCGAGACGCTGCCTGACTGGCCCGCCTGGCCCGACTGGTTTGCGGGCCCCGCCGACTTCCGCGTGCTCGACGCGGGGCTTGCCGCACAAGGACTCGCCGCAGGCGAAATCGCCAAGGTGCTCGGTGGCAATTGGCGACGGCTGCTCGGCGAGGTGATCGGGTGAGGGTCCGCGTCGCGGTCGCCGAGATTCGGACGGCTGTCTATCGTGCGCTCGTCGTGCAGGGCGCGTCGACCGGCGAGGCGGAGACCGCCGCGGAGGCCTGCGCGATCACGGAGGTCGATGGTGGGGGTGGCATCGTCCTCGCGGTGGCGGCCCTCGAGCGAATTCCGCGCGAGCGTGTTGGTGCTTGGGTCGAGGACGGCTCGCCGGCCCGCCTTGTCGACCCTGCGGCGCGGGCTGTCGTGTTGCAGGCGCGGATGGCTCTCGATTGGTTGGCTGTGCATCGGGACGAGGCGATTGCCCTGCCCGGCGCGGACGGTGCGACGATGCTTAGTGGTGTGTTGCCGGCCGGTTCGATGGCTGTCGAATTCGCTGGTGGGGTGGCCATCGGTGGCTGCGCCGTCACGGCCGTCGGCGACGTCGTCGTCTTCGGCGCCGACGAGGATTCTGTTGTGCCGGCGATAGCCGACGGGATCGTGCTGCTCGTCGCTGCTCCCCGTGGCGGGGTGGTGATCGAATCGTCTGAGCGCGATCAGCGCTGGGCCGCTGCCTGTCGGAGTGGCGTGCAGGTCGACGAGGTGATCTGGGGCGCATTGATGGGGATTGCGAATCTTTACCTCGTGCCCGAAGTTGAGTGAGGCTGTTGACTGACCAGTCAGTAATGCTTTAGAGTGCCGGTATGGAGAGTCTTTTGAGTGCCGGTATGGAGAGTCGCCACGTAGCCCTTCCCGCCGCCTTGTACCGATCGCCGGCCGCCTTCGAGAGCGAGATCGACAGCGTCTTTCGGCACAGTTGGGCTTGCATCGGACGTGCCGAGCATGTCGCCGAGCCTGGCGCCTACTGGGCGACGGATGTCGCGGGCCAAAACATCGTCATCGTGCGCGACCACGACGGCACGTTGCGGGCGTTCCACAACGTCTGCCGCCACCGCGGTTCACTGCTCTGCAACGCCGGTACGGGCTCGCTCAAGCGTGCGATCAAGTGCCCGTATCACTCGTGGGCGTATGCGCTTGACGGAGAGCTGATCGGCACGCCGAACGTGCGGCCCGACGAGATTGATCGTTCCGCTTATGGCCTGCTCGACATGCCGGTCGCTGAGTGGCAGGGCACGCTCTTTGTCGACCTCGGCGGCGAGGCCGGATCGTTCGACGACTACCTCTCGTCGCACGACGATGAGCCACGCACGATGGAGCGCTTCAACCTCGGCGAGCTGCGCATTGCGCGCACCACGACGCGCGAGGTCGCAGCCAACTGGAAGATCGTCGTCGAGAACTACCGCGAGTGCCTGCATTGCCCGACCGTGCACCCGGAGCTCGTCGACTTGGTGCCCACGTATCGCTCGGGTCGCATTGCCGACGGCGCGCGCTCCGACAATGGCGTGAGCCTCAAGGAAGAGGCCACGGCATTGACGTTGTCGGGCACGAGCCCGGTGCCGTACCTGCCGGGCCTAACGGAAGAAGAGGGACGTTCCGTCTACGGTGCACACCTGTTTCCCAACTCGATGGTCGATGTCTTTGGCGCGTACGCGAACATCACAACGCTGTATCCGCGTGGTGCCGATCGCACCGTGATCGTGACGGATTACCTGATGGCGCCCGACACGATCGCTGACGCCGCGCTAGCAGACGGCATCGACGGCCTCGTCGAGTTTATGGAGATCGTGATTGCGCAAGACGCCGACGTCGCCGAGCGCGCCCAGCAGGGCATCGTCTCGCGCGCCTTCGTGCAGGGGATCTATCCCGAGAAGGACGACCCGCTGCATGAGTTCAACGAGCGCTACCGCGCGCTCGTGGGCAGCAACTAGTCGAGTCATGGGCATGCGAGCGGACGTAATCGTGGTCGGTGCCGGTCTTGGTGGGTTGTGCTGCGCGCGCGATTTGGCGCTCGCGGGTACCGACGTCGTCGTGGTGGAGGCTCGTGCTCGCAGCGGTGGGCGCGTCGAGGGCATGCGCTTCGACGACGGCCGCATTGTGCAGTTGGGCGGCGAGATCGTCGGGACCGTGCATCATGCCTATCTGGAGCTGGCAGCCGAACTCGGGCTCGAGATTGTGCCGAGCTATGGCGGCGAGGCGGGTGAGAACGGCTACGACATGCTCGACGGGGCCCACATCGGCGAGGACTGGCTGACGGCTGCCGATCGAGCCTGCATGGATCGTGTCGAGGCGGAGCTCCAGCGGATTGCCGCCACGGTCGATCCGGCGGATCCGTGGTCGCATCCCGATGCCGAGCACCTCGATCGGCTCTCCGTCGGTGAACTGATCCGCTCGCTCGATCCGACCTGGCTGGCCTACCGCCTATTCGAGGCCGAGGCTGGAGCGGCAGGCGGTCTTGGGATCGAGCGCGCGTCGGTGCTCGCCGAGGCGCGTGCCGCGGCTGCGGTTGGTGGTGTGCTCAGCTCGGACTACGAGCAGTGGGAGAACCTCAAGGTTGCCGGCGGTGCGAGCGTGCTCGTTGACGCTCTGGAGCAAGATGTTGCTGGGCGGATTCGCTACAACGCTCCCGTCGTGTCGATCGATGTGGCTACGCCTTGCACGGTCACACTCGCAACGGGCGAGGTACTGATCGCTGAGGTTATCGTCTGTGCTCTTCCGGTCGGTCCACTGCGCAACGTTGCCATCACCGGCGTCTCGTCGGCACGGCTCGGGTCGCTGCATCGTCAGCGTCAGATTATGGCGTCGAAAGCCGTGACCGTGCTCGACGAGCCGGTCTGGACGCGCGTCGGCTGGAATGGCCTCGCCGTGTCAGAGCACCAGACGGGTGGCTATTGGGTGCAGGGCGAGAGCACCCTGTCGTCGCTGCTCGGCCCGAGCCTACGCACGTACATCGACATGGCGCCACCCGGCGTGCCAACCCGAGATCTGTTGGCGGGGATCGAGCGTCTCTGTGGTCCCGTTGAGGCGCGGGCCGTGCTGTGGCGTCATTGGGGGTCGGATCCGTACACGCTCGGCTACGTGACGGCGTGGGAGCCGGGCGATCTGCTGGCGGTCGGCCCGCTGCACGGCAGCCACGAGCCGCCGTTCTACGTCACCGGATCGGACCACTGGGCGGCTGGCTACATGGAGGGCGCCGTGCGCACGGGTCGCGCCACCGCCCGCACCATCCTCGGGCAACCACCCGTCTCGCTGTTTGTCGAGCCCTGATCGCCCGACGCTATGGGAGTCGCGATCCGCGCACGCACTAGCGAATAAACTGGTCGACGAAGTCCTCGCCGAGACCATTGGCTTTGTAGGCCTTCTTGCAGTGTTCGATCAGGCCGACGTTGTCTTCGACGTGCTCGACCTTGCCGTCGTCGTCGATGTACAGGACGGGGCCGAGGATGGCGAAGAACGTCTGCATCTCGTCACAGTCGTCGGCGACAGTCAGCGTATGGACCTCGCCCGGCGGCTCGAAGACGTAGCTGCCGGTTTCGGCGACCCACGTGTGCTCGAGGTAGTGCCAGCGACCCTTCAAGACGAAGCCGTGCACGGGGGCGGGGTGGCGATGCCGCGAGAGCACGCCGCCTTTGCGGACACGGAGCACCTCGCCGTGACCACCGGTGTTCATGTCGAAGAAGAGAGGACGAAACCAGACGTTGGGTTCGATCTCGACCCAGATGCGCTCATCCGTTGGCTCGGGTACGACGATCTCGGGCTTCATGCCGAGGTGCCCCATCACGGGCGGATCGTAGTGGACGTGCGCCGACTGGGGTGGCACCCAGCCGATCATGCGGTTGGTATCGATCTCGACGTTCGCGAGATCTGGCATTTCAGGCATCTGTGGTCTCCTCGGTCTCGCTCTGCAGACGAGCAATCAACGCGTTCTTTTGTTCATTATCCAGCTTTGACAACTCGTTATTGAGAGTGGGCTCGTCGACATGCTGATTCCACCAGTCGACTGCATCCGCACCAAACAGCGCCCACTTGCCAACCAGGATGCGCGTCACCTCGTTCGACGGAGCCATGATCCAGCCGGCCTTGCCGTCGCGGAGGATGCGTTCGACCTCGAGCCCCTTGCCGTAGCCGCGGCCGCCGCAGACCTGCAGCATCTTGTCCGAGGTTTCCCAAGCGGCCTTCGCCGCCAGCACCTTTGCGGGCAACGACCATTGGGTCATGCTCGCTCGCGGACGCGCGTCGGGATCGGCCTCGTACATCTCCCACGAGCCGTTGTCGGTGCGACGATCGAGTTCCTGAGCGAAGGAATACGCGTAGAGGCGCGAGGCAAGCACGTCGGTCAGGCACGAGCCGAACGTGTCTTGAGTCGTTGCGTAGTCGGCAATCGTGCGACCGTACTGCGCGTGCGAACGCTGGGTTGCGTGCTGCTTGCCGACGTCGAGCGCCGCCATCGCGAGTCCGTTATAGGCACCCGCATACTGCACGAACGCCAACGGGTCGATCGCCTCATCGTTGCTCGCCGCGCCATCACCAGGCCAGCCAACAATCCGGTCAGCGGGAATCACGGCATTGATCTCGACCGGCCCTGAATGGTTGGCGTGCATACCGAGCGCGTCCCACTGATCCTTCTTCGCATCCACCTCATCGGGGTAGAGCAGAAAGACCGCGAGGTCCGAGTAGTCGCCGGTAAAGTCGGGACTCGTTGTCTGCGTCAGGTACCACGTGGCGTAGCCGCACGAGGTTGTCCATGCGGCCTTCTTACGGACGTGCCAGCCCTCCTCAACACGCGTCGCGCCCGAGGTCTTCGGGTACCAGAAATGGCCGCCTGTCTCGGGGTCGGTATAGGAGGCCGTGCCGACGAGACAGTCCGAGTCGATCCGCGAGATCAGGTCCTCAATGTGGGCGTTACCCGGTGCGCGAAAGACGAGGCCCGCAAGCGCGACCATGTGCATCATGTAGATCACAGCCGTCGAGGGGCAGCCGTAGCGGGCGAGCGTCTCCGTCAGCATCAAGATGCCAACGTGGTTCTCGCCGCGGCCGCCATACTTCTTCGGCACGACCGCTCCGAGAATGCCGAGCTCGGCGAGTGCCTCGATGTTCGCCTGTGGGTAGGCGCCCGTCCGGTCGCCGATGATCGCCTGCGGACGAATGACTCGTTCGCAGACCTCAATCAACTGCTCTTGGATGGCTCGCTGATCGTCGGTCAGAAACCATTCGGGCTCCCACTCGCGATTGAGTCCGCCGTACGGACTCTCGCCCCACTGGTGTGCCAACGTCTCCGTCATACGAACCTCCGCTACTGAGTCTGGGTGAGGCGAGCAGCAATTGCTATCGATAAGGTGCTGCCTTGAGTGGAGTCGTGCGGTTGAGGAAATGCCCGCCGCTCGTTCGGGAAACTACAACGCGTCGCGATACGCCGTCGGCGCGACGCCAACGTGACGCGTGAAGGTGGCCGCGAAGTGGCTCTGCGAAGCAAAACCGACAGCGTGAGCGACCTCTCCAACGGGAAGCGTGCTCGCGGCTAGGAGGGTGCGGGCACGATCGATGCGACGGATCGTCAAGTAGCGGTGAGGCGTAACGCCTGTGCTTTTGTGAAAACCGCGGGCGAAGTGGGCGCGGCTGACACCTGCAGCGGCCGCGAGGTCGTCGAGCGTGAGTGGCGCAGCGATGTCCTCGTCGATCAACGCGCGTACATGTCGCAATTGTGCGGGTGAGAGCCCACCAGGAACGCGTTGCTCGCGCGGATTCATCGCGCAGTGTGTCCGTAGAAGGTGGAGGGCTACGGCGTGCCCCGTCGACTCGGCGAATAGATCCCCGGCGGACTGCGGCTCGCGCATTTCCTCGGCGAGCAGTCTTGTGGCCTGCCGCAGAAACGGGTCCTCGAAGGCAAAGCGTTCGATCAACTCGGGCGAATCGAAGCCTGCCTCGGTCGCGACGTCGACAAGAAAAGCCGGGTCGATATACAGGTGCAGCTCGTCGGTCGGCCGGTCCCAACGCCACGTATTCTCGCGCCCCGCGGCGATGATCAGCGAGTGCCCAGGACGAAAGTCGGCCTCAACACGCCCCTCGTCTGTATCACGCTCGACCCGCAACGGACCCCGCACGGTGAACGAGATGTAGTGCATGTCGAGGCCCGGCAATGTGAGTCGATCAGGCAGCTCGCTAAAGCTCCACATGCCGACACCGACGCCGCGCCAACGGCGAGGGCGGGCCTGCAACAGGTCCTCGCCGCCGAGGTGGCCAACCCAGGTGGCGGGGGAGACGGGGGCGGCAGGCGTCATCCCCAGATCCTAGTGCCAAGCGCGTTGCTTTAGTGTGAGAGTCGCCGTGCGGCAACCCACGCGAACGACTGTGACGTGCCGCTCGGCGTGGTGTGGAGCTCGTGGCGTTCTTCGACCACGTCGAACGTAGGCGCCAGAAAGCGCGTCAATTCTGCAGTGCCGTGACGCGTGACGGGGAGGCCAGAGCATTGCTCGGGCCCGTCGGGTGCAAAGGTCCCGAGGATCACGCAGCCACCGGGCGCCACGCTCCGTTTTAGTAGTTCTCGATAGGTGGTGACGTCCTCGCCCGACAAGACGTGCAGAACCGCACGGTCGTGCCAGAGGTCGTAGAGGCGGTCTGGCTGCCACGTCAGTAGATCCTGAGCAATCCACTCGACGCCGGCAGCGTCGCCAAGCCGAGTCTGGCTCTCCGCGAGCGCGGCCGGTGAGAGATCGAGGACGGTGAGATCGGTGTAGTCGGCCACGAGTAGGTGATCGACCAGACGTGAGGCACTCCCGCCAACATCAATAACCGCGGCTTCATGAGGAATCCCAAGCAGTTCAACAAGTTCGAGCGTGACGGTGGGTTCGGGCTGAAACCAGCTGACGGTATCCGACTCGCGCGTGCGATAGACGCTGTCCCAGTGCTGGAAGCGATTATGTGCCGACATCGTCAGAGTCTAGTCCTCGCCAAAAAACGTAGTTGTCTGACTGAGGTATGTGCTGTCACCAAAGGGATATCGACGTGGTAAGTGGCGTTGGAATGATCTGCGGGCACCCAGTCGTCGTTGGATGTTTCTCCAAACAAAACCTTCGATGTTGTGCGCCACAGGGATTTCCACGAGTGTCACCTGACTATATACAGAAACGTATTTCTGTGTACAAATCCGTTACTTTTGCCATTTCGTGCCCATAGGCTCGCCACACTTAAGTCCCTCTTTGTTGTCGAAGGAATAGAGGAGCACGGTGCCTACAGGCACACCACAACTCGCAGCGGATATCAAAGATGTGATTCTCGACGCGCGTGGAGTCGCGGTCACCATTGATGGCACCGCAATTCTTCACGGGGTTGACCTGTCGGTGCGGCGGGGTGAGATCCATGTCCTGATTGGCCCTAATGGAGCCGGCAAGACCACGTTTGCCAATGCAATCACAGGGCATGTCACCGTCACGGGAGGTGCCATCGCACTTGACGGCATCCCGCTCTCGGGCTCAATCTCGAAGCGAGCTCGCAACGGAATAGGGCGCAAGTTTCAGGTACCACGCGTCTTCCAGAGGCTATCTGTTGCCCAGAATTTGTCCGTCGCATCAAATCGAAAAATGAGCGACAACGCACGGGCAGCCGACCTGATCGATGTCGGCGACAGTGAGGCGCGTGCAGATTCGCTCGCACACGGCGCGCGACAGCGCCTAGAGATGAAGATGGTGCTGAGTGAGGGGCCGGCGATCGCAGTACTTGACGAGCCGACCGCCGGGATGACGCGCTCCGAGCGCACGGAACTGGCGGCGATCGTTCGAGAGCAGGCTGGTCATCAGACCTTTCTGATTGTCGAGCACGACATGGACTTTGTGGCGGAGGTTGCCGACCGGGTTAGCTTTATGCAAAACGGTCTGGTGATCGCCTGCGGAACATTTTCTGAAATCGCCGAAAACCCCGTGGTCCAGGAGGCATATCTCGGAACAACACTGACTGCCCGCGATAAGGGCCAGAAGGTTCGTAAAGGAGGTGAGCGGGGCGCAATTCGGACGACAGCACTATCGGTGCGCCGTGGCAATTTGGAGGTCGTTCGCAATGCATCGCTTGATGTTCCGGCAGGCACCGCGCTGGGGGTCTTGGGTCGTAACGGTGCGGGCAAAACGACACTACTGCTGGGGCTAATGGGGCTACTCCCGACCAGCGGTGATGTCGAGTTCGAAGGTCAGAAAATCGTCGACCTCCCAGCTTGGAAACGGGCTCGTGGAGGGATCGCCTTAGTTCCACAAGGGCGCCAATTATTTTCAGACCTAACGGTGCAAGAAAATTTGAACCTCGCGACTTTTGACAAGGGTGGCGATGGGAAAGTTTTTGATGTCAACGAGTTGTTCCCGGCGTTGGCACCACTGTCGGCACGTCGAGCAGGGTTGCTATCAGGTGGCGAGCAGCAGCAGGTTGCGATTGCTCGCGCACTTCTTCGGCGGCCGACACTTTTGATTCTCGATGAGCCGACTGAGGGACTAGCACCGGCAATTATCGAAGAAATCGCAGCAGTACTTCGGTTTCTATCGAGCGAGGGCCTTTCAATCGTCCTCGCCGAGCAACACCGATCGGTGGTTGAGGCGGTCTGCGACACGTTTTTGGTGCTGCGGAGCGGCGAGATCGTGGGGGCGGGTCCAGCAGATCCGCAGGAAATTGATCAGCACTACTTGGCTCTATGAGAACACCAAATCACGAGTGTAAAAGGAGAGTGCACGATGGATCATGACAATGCGACACGGAAAGACTTTCTAAAAGCGGCAGGTGCTGTCAGCCTTGGCGGCGCGTTTCTAGCTGCTTGCGGATCGAGTTCCAGTAGCGGCAGCACCGAGGCGCCAGCAACGTTGGCAGATGCAGACACGGCGGTAGCGAGTGGGGGAGGCTCGACCGAAACGATCAAGGTTGGTCTACTGAACGCGCTGTCGGGAGTGTTGTCCATCACTGAGAAGTCGATCTATGACGGCTCGATGCTGGCAATTGAGCAAGTCAATGCTGCTGGTGGCGTGAATGGGCGGATGCTTGAGCCGATCACCGAGGACTACGCCTCCGACTTCACGATTGCTGTGCAGAAGGCGCAGAAGCTATTGACGGAGGACAAGGTTGCCATCGTAATCGGCGGCTACACCTCAGCTAGTCGCGTCGCAATGATTCCGACCTTCCAGAAGAACAATGCGTTGTTCTTCTACGGCACGTACTACGAGGGCTTGGAATGCGATCCGAACACGTTCTACGGAGGAGCCACGCCAAACCAGTTCCTCGTCGACTACGTCCCGTGGATTCTGGAAAACCTTGGTAAGAGCATTTACATCGTTGGCTCGGATTATCTCTACCCGCGAACCGTTTCGGCAATCGTCCAGAAGCTCGCCAAGGACAACGGCGGAAGCATCGTGGGTGACCAGTACTTCCCACTCGGCACTACCGACTTTGGTTCCGTGATCGCCGACATTGGGGCCAAGAAGCCCGACGTCGTCTTCTCGAACCTGGTTGGCGACTCGACGCCAGCGTTCTACAAGCAGTTTCGTGCAGCCGGCTATACCCCAGACAAGCTGCCGATCGCCGCAACCGTTACCACCGAGGTTGAGGTTCAGGCCATGGGAGCAGAAAACGCTGCTGGTAACTACATGACATCAACGTACTTCCAGTCGCTCGACAATCCTGCCAACACGGCATATGTCGCAGCGATGAAGGCGAAGTATGGCGAGGACACCGTCACGCACATGCCGCAGGTTGGCACGTACGACGCGGTGTGGCTGTTTGCCAACGCTGCAGCGAAGATCGATGGTGACATTACGACCGAAGCGCTCAGCGCTGCGCTGGTCGGGGCCACGTACGACGAGAACCCCGAGGGGCAGCCGATCACGGTGCTCGCGAATCACCACTGCAACCACCCTTCGTATGTGGGTATGGCAAACGCGGATGGTCAGTACGACGTGGTGGCAACGTTTGCGCCAACCGATGCTGATCCGTTCCCGTCGGTGATTGTGCCGGAGAACAAGCGTCCGACCTGTCCGACCCCGTTCAAGCCCCTATAAGACCTGTCGGGTATTTCCCTCCTCCCACCCCGCCTTCGTGGCGGGGTGGGTCAAACCTTCGTCCGAAATGATTTATGCAGACACTCATCAACATCATCGCCCAGGGTCTCTCGCTCGGAGGCGTATATCTGATTGGAGCCCTCGGGCTCACGATCATTTATGGCGTGATGGGCGTAGTGAACCTCGCTCACGGGGAACTCATCATGCTCGGCTCGTACGTGATGGCACTGACTGTCTCGACCGTGTCGTTTCCAGTTGCCGTCGTATTGTCGTTTGTTCTGGTTGCAGGTTTCGGTGTGGTGCTCGACACGGTTTTGATTCGATTTCTGTACCACAAGCCGGTTGCTTCAATGTTAGGTACGTGGGGGTTGGCGATTGTCTTACGACAGGTGGTGATCCTTCTGCTCGGGCCACAATTGCGCTACGTAGCACTGCCCATCGGGGGCTCGTTTGCGCTTGGCTACGGGGCATTGGTGAGCTGGTGGAGCATGCTCCTATTCGTCGTCGCGATGCTAATTGCTGTCGCAATCGGACTGACTCTGGTGCGAACCCGGTTTGGATTGAAGATGCGGGCTGTCACAGCAAATTCCGACGCGGCGGAAAGTATTGGTATTGCCACGCGCAATATCAATCGCTGGACGTTCGCGTTGGGCTGCGGGCTTGCAGGTGTCGCGGGTGCACTCGTTGCACCGCTACGAACGGTGTTTCCTGGCATGGGCCTGCCCTATCTCGTTGGGGCTTTCTTGGTGGTGATTTTGGCCGGGCTTGGCAACGTTCGATCGACGGTCATCTGGTCCTTGCTGATTGGGTTGACCTTCTCGGCCGTCGCCATCACTCGTGATGACATCACAGCCACGATTGTCGTGTGGTGTGCGGCGCTGATCGTGATCGCATTTCGGCGAACCTCTGTCGCGGTCTCGAGGGTGTGAACTGATGCTGCACTTCATTCAGCGGGCTCGCACTGCTGACATTCGAGTTCAGATTGCGATTGGCGTCGTGCTGGTCGCGATCGCTATCGTCGCGCCGTTGGTGACATCGTCGTTTGTCATCAGTTTCTTTGCTCTCACATTTCCGCTCGCAATTCTCGCTCTCAGCGCGGACATGATGTGGGGCGAAGGTCGCCTTGTCAGCTTTGGTCAGGGGCTCTTCTTTGCGGCCGGTGGGTACATCGGCGGCTTAGTACTGATCGGCCAGCAATACGACGTCTCCGGTTCGGCACTGTCGTTCCTCAGCGAAGACACGCAGCAGCCATTGATGGATCGTGTCCTGCAGCAGCTCCACGACTTGGCGATCGCTGGTGTTCCCATTCCCGCATTGATCTTGCCCGCAATGATCTGTGGTGTCGTCGGGCTACTGATCGGAATGATCGTCTTCCGCGTTGCGTCACCCGAAGTGTATTTCCCCCTCGTGACGCTTGGCATGGGCGTAGTCGGTGGACTGTGGTTTAACGACCTCAGCAATGTTGGCGCGTCGAATGGGCTTGGAGGTATTCCGTCGTTTACCGCTGAGATGGGCCCGCAACAAGATCCGATCTACAACTACATGTTCAACTTAGCGTTTGTGATTGTGGCATTCGCGGGTTGGGCGTACTTCCGGCGTTCTCGCAGGGGGCAGATTTGGCGAGGAGCTGGCGATGATGCTATTCGACTTGAGGCTCTTGGCTATTCCGTACGACGGCAGCGGGTTCTCGCGTTTGGTGCATCCGCAGCCTTGGCAGCGGTTGCCGGCGCTCTCTACGCAGGGACCTCCGGCTTCATGGGGCCATCGATTGCAGGGGTAGCGTTCAGTGCGGAGGTACTGATTTGGGTCGCGGTTGGTGGCTCGGGTCGTGTCCTCGGACCGCTGGTTGGAGTGCTGGTCGTTCGATGGGGACAACAGTTCTTGTCGTCGAACCTGGGGCTCCAGCAGAGCTGGCAGCTTTTCATGGGGCTTGCATTGATCTTGGTCGTCGTCGTTGCACCTGGTGGGCTGCTTGGCATTCGCATTGAACCGCTGCGCAAGCGACTATTCGAGCGAGGGGAGATCAAAGCATGATCGCGGGCCTTTACGACGATCTTTGCAAGAGGGCCGCAGAGGGCCGTCCGATCCGTGTCGCGCTGATCGGTGCCGGCACCTTTGGGGGCATGGCGATTCGTCAGTGCCTGCGGGTTCCGGGGATAGAACTTGTTGCCGTCGCCGATCTCGATGTGATTCGGGCTGCGACTGTGTTACGTGATGCAGGTGTCAATCAGCAGCGTTTGGCATTTAATCTGCCAACACTGAGTGACAGCATTCTGGTGACGACTGATGCTGAGGCCGCGATTGCCTCGGAGCACATTGACATCGTGATTGAGGCGACAGGATCACCAATTGCAGCGATTCGGCATATTCGGCTAGCGTTCGCGGCCGCGAAACACGTCGTCAACGTGACGGTTGAAGCTGATGCGTTGGTTGGTTCAGCACTGGCCGTAGAGGCCCATAGTCTTGGTCTGACGTACTCACTGGCGTATGGCGACCAACCAGCATTGATTTGCGAGCTGGTTGATTGGGCGCGCGTCAACGGATTCGATGTGATCTCGGCTGGCAAGGGGACCTTGCATAAGCCAGGATTCGAATGGACATCCCCCGATACGGTCTGGACGAGGTATGGGATGGATGCAACCCAAGCCGACGGTGCGGGCTATGACAGGCGCATGTTCACATCGTTCGTCGACGGAACCAAGTCGGCAATCGAGATGGCGGTTGTCGCCTCAGCGACGGGGCTCGTCGTCCCAAAAGCAGGCCTTGGGTTCCTGCCCGTGGGGATTGGCGAATTGCCGAGCACGCTCCGGCCTCGTCACGCTGGAGGCCAGTTGGAGCGCTCGGGTATCGTCGAGGTCATTTCGGCTATCGAGGCCGACGGAGAGGCCGTCACGAATGACCTTCGCTGGGGCGTCTTCGTGGTCGTTGGGACTGACGACAATGAAGTCGCCCGTTGTTTTCGCGACTATGGGTTGACGACCGACACCACCGGCAAGTTTGCTGCACTCTGGCGGAATAACCATCTCGTCGGCATGGAACTGATGACGAGCGTTGCCACAGTCGGTCTGCTCGGCCGACCGACAGGTGTCCCGAAGAGTCATTGCGCTGAAGTCGTGGCCGTCGCAAAACGCGATCTTCCCGAACAGATGGAGATCGATGGTGAAGGCGGCTACACCGTGTTCGGCAAATTGATGCCGGCAGAAAACGCCCGTTCGGAAGGCGCAGTTCCGATCGGGCTGGCTCGTGGATTGCGAACAGTTCGGCACGTCTCTCAAGACGACCTTCTGACGTGGGAAGACGTCAATGAGTCTGGGCCTGACGACATTCGCAGCCTGCGTGAATCCATGTTCAACAACGTATCCGTGAGCGCATGACCACCCGGCATGCATTCGCGGCGCACTCGCACGTGTTCCTGAAGGAGGATCAATGAGTACTAAAGAAACCGACAACGGAGTTCGTGTTGCCGTGGACGTCGGTGGCACATTCACCGACGTCTTCGTGCTTGATGCTGACGGACATACACATGTCGCAAAGACACCATCGACACCCGATCCAATGGATGGTGTCCTCAAGGGTGTTGCTGCCGCCGGAGTTGATTGGAAAGACGTGACGCTGTTCTCGCACGGCACGACGATCGCAACAAACGCCTTGATCACACGCAAGTTCCCCCGCGCAGCAATGGTCATCACGGAAGGATTTCGTGATGTCATCGAAATCCGTCGTGGTAACCGCGATGACCTCTGGGACACCTACAAGGAGATAGCGCCACCGTACATCGGTCGCCGCGATCGTCTCGTGGTCAAGGAGCGCATTAACTACGCCGGTGATGTCTTGACGCCGGTTGACGAGGTCCAGGCGCGCGCTGTCGCCAACGTGATTCGCAAGCGTGGAATCAAGACCGTGGCCGTCTGCTTTGCGAATTCCTACGCCAACCCCGACAACGAGAATCGTATGCGGGACATTTTGCTGGAAGAGCTGCCTGATCTGCGGGTGACGACGTCGAGCGAAGTGCATCCGGAGATCTTTGAGCACGAGCGCTTCTCGACGACGGTTGCAAATGCAGTGTTGTCGCCCATCATCGCTCCCTACACAGAAGGGCTAGCGCGCGAGCTCGCCGATCGAGGGTATGCCGGCGACGTGCTGCTTCTGCATTCGGGCGGCGGCGTCATGACCGCCAAGATGGCCGAGAAGTTTGCTGCTCGTCTGGCAGCGTCGGGTATCGCAGCTGGTGCAATCGCGAGTCGAGAGATCGCAAGTCGGTGCGGCTTTGAAAACTCGATTGGCTTCGACATGGGTGGTACATCCACCGACGTGTCGCTTGCTGATCGTGGCGAACTTCGCATCACGACGGAGTGGTACGTGGAGTACGGCTATCCAATCTGCTTCCCCTCGATTGAGGTTCTCACGATTGGAGCGGGTGGTGGCTCGATCGCCTGGATCGATGACGCGGGCTCGCTGCGCAACGGTCCTCAGTCTGCTGGTGCCAATCCCGGACCCGCCTGTTACGGATCTGGTAGTGGACTTGCCACAAACTGTGACGCAAACCTCGTGCTTGGTCGCATCGGTACGCAGCTTGTTGGTGGAGCGATGACGCTCGATGTGGCTGCAGCCGAGGCAGCTGTCGTTGCGATTGGTGGTCCGCTTGGATTGAATGCGGAAGATGCAGCACTGGCGATTATCCAAGTTGCCAACGCGAATATGGCTGATGCCGTGCGTCTTATCTCCATTCGACGTGGCTACGACCCACGCGACTTTGCGCTGGTGTCGTTCGGCGGTGCTGGGCCATTGCATGGTGTCGCGCTAGCCAAGGAGCTCGCAATTCCCACAGTGATCGTTCCGCCGCATCCTGGCGTCACATCTGCGCTCGGTTGCCTACTCGTCGACGTTCAGCACGACATCACCAAGATGTACCTGAAGAGCGCAAACGAGGCAGAGCCCGCTGTCGTGGAAGAGGCCTTTCAAGAGCTCGAGGCATCGGGACGAGAACGTCTCGAACACGAGGGTGTTACGCCGGAACAGATGTCGTTCCAACGGTTTATTGACATGCGTTACCAGGGCCAGTGGCGTGCAATGTCGGTTCGGGTGGGCTCGTCGATTGTCTCGATGGATGAGGCGATCAAGGAGTTCCATGCAGAGCATGGTCGAGAGCACAACTACAGCCGTGAGGATGCTCCGGTTGAGATCTATCGCCTCTCGCTCCGTGCAATTGGCACCACACCAAAGCCCGAAATGGGACGCCGTGCAGTGATCGAAGGCTCGACCGCCGAGCCGTTTGAGTATCGCAATGCCCGTTATGACGAGCTACCTGACCGGGTGTCTACGCCGGTCTTCAATCGTGATGATCTTCCGCCTGGTTTTGAGATCGACGGGCCAGTCATCATCGATCAGCTCGATTCCACGACAGTCGTGCCGCCAGGTTGCCGGGCACGGGTTGACGAGTGGATGAATATTCAAATCACCATTGAGGAGGTCTGACATGGCGAATCAGGAAACTAAAGCCGCGTATACGCTCGATCCAGTGACGTTCGAAGTACTCAAGAACGCATTCGTCAATATCGTCGATCAGATGGCGGAGCAGATTCTACGAACGTGTTACTCGTTCGTCATCTACTCGCGTGACTTCTCATCGGCGCTCTGCGACCCAAATGGCGACACCGTCATGCAGGGCTCTGGCGATATCGCTGCTCACGTAGGCACACTTCATTTCACAGCTAAGGCCGTGATCGATGCGTTCGGCGATGACATTAATGCTGGTGACGTCTTCGTTGTCAACGATCCGTTCGCTGGTGGCACGCACTTCAATGACACGCGTGTGGTTCGACCGATCTTCTATCACGGCGAGCTGCTCGGATTCTCCCAGGCCAACGGGCACTGGGCAGATGTTGGCGGTGCGGTACCGGGGTCGTTCAACATCAAGGCCCTCGACCACATGGGCGAGGGGCTTCGTATTACGCCCGTTCGCGTGTGGGACAAGGACCGTTACCTTGCCGACGTAGCGCATCTGATTGCGAGCAACACGCGGGCACCGAAGGACATTATTGGCGACCTGCAGGCGCAGGCCGAGGCCACGCGCTTGGCAGAGCGTGAGATTCAGCGGCTCTGCGACAAGTATGGGGTCAACATCATTCGAACGGCCTTTTCCGAAGTCCAAGACTACGTTGAGCAGCTCACGCGTGCGCGTGTGAAGAACCTGCCTGACGGAGAATGGGAGACCGAGGATTACATCGATCAGGATCCAGTCCTCGGTGAGGGCCTGATTCCGATCAAGATTCGCCTCAAGATCGAAGGCGACTCAATTCACTACGACCTGTCAGGGTCGCATCCGACGATCTCGACCTTTCTCAACGCGGCGTTCGGAGGTTCGTTCGCAGCGATTGTGGCTGGAACCAAGATTCAATTCCCCGACCTACCGCTCAACTCCGGGTTCTACCGAGTGGTCACTCTCGATTGGGGTCCGGAAGGAACGGTTGTCAACTCAGTCTGGCCAACGCCCTGTGCAGGATTCTGTTCGGGGCCATTCGAGAAGATCATGAACTCGGTGTTCGAACTCTGGGCGAGCATCCTGCCGGAGCGCGCCATGGCCTGCACCTTCAACCTTGAATATCTCTTGGTTGGTGGGCGCGACAAGCGCATCGAGGGTCTTCCGTACTTCATGTGGTATGACTGGATGGTCGGTGGCTGGGGTGGTCGCAACGGCAAGGACGGGTACGGCGCAACAGGCCCGGTCTTCGGCGTCCAGCTCGGCACGCAGCCGTTTGAAGGACAAGAGCGGTTGGCACCAGTTCTGACCACGGGGCATGAGTTGATCCAGGACTCTGCCGGTCCAGGCAAGTGGAGAGGTGGCCTTGGAGCCGAAAAGGGTGGCACGTTGTACTCGGCTGAACGCGCTGTTGTCTCGTACTGCTGTGACCGAGAGCGATCTGTTACGTGGGGGCTTTGGGGCGGCTTGCCGTCGATTCCTCACGGTGTATGGGTCAACCGTGGACTCGAAAATGAGCGCTATCTCGGGTCGATCTTCTCGGGTGAGCCAATCTTCGAAGGGGACGTCTTCACGCGCCCATCTGCTGGCGGTGGTGGTATCGGTGATCCACTGCTTCGCTCGGTTGATGATGTGCTCGAAGACGTCATCGATGAGTATGTTTCGATTGCTCGAGCCAAGACGGATTACGGAGTCGTGGTACGAGAAACTGATGCCGACCTTTGTGAGTATGAGATTGATCACGAAGCGACGCAGGCCACGCGCATATCAATCGCTCAGGATCGAGAGGGTTGGCTTGATGTTGACGCTGAATCGATCGCTCAGAAGTATCGCGATCGAGAGTTGAACGAGATGGATCTTGTTCGGCAGTATGGCGTGATTTTGGATTGGGGTTCTGGCGAACTCCTACCGAAGACCACAGAGCAGTTCCGCACCATGTTGCGGCGTCGATCGTTCGACTTCTGGCGCAACGGCATGCCGACTGGAGCACGCGCGTAGCGGCTAGCACTAGGTTGCTCTGATACCAAATCCCGGCTACGACGGCAGACTTCTCGCTGTTGTCGTAGCTGGGTGCTCAATCCCCTTTGAACCTCTCGTGATGACAGGTCTCACACATGTCCCGATCGGAAAAAACCGATGGTGCCAGCAATCGTTGGGAACGTGGGACGGTTGTCCGTGTGGGTCTGCTGTACTCGACGACGGGCTACGCCGCTGCTGAGGAGACCTCGATTCGGCAGGGTGCAATTCTGGCCGCTGAGCAAATCAACGAACAGAGCGACTCGTTAGGGTTCCAACTCGAGCTGGTGCTCAGTGACTACGAGTCCGACTCGACGCAGGCAGGGCGCAACGCTGTTGACTTGCTGGCCCGTGACCGCGTCGACGTCTTGGTCGGCGGGTACACATCTGCGAGTCGCGTCGCAATCGTCGCAGCAACCGAGCATCTGGATTGTGCATACATCTATCCAACGTATTTTGAGGGACTCGAGATACAGCCCAACGTGCTGTACACGGGGGCCGTTCCAAACCAGTACTTCGAGACGTACTTGCGGTGGATATTTGAGACGCTTGGGAAAAAGATCTACGTGATTGGATCGGATTACGTCTATCCGCGCGCACTCAGCGTGATGATCCAAACGTTGGTCCAGACGGCCGGTGCTCAAATCGTGGCTGACCGCTACGTGCCACTTGGAACTCCGGACCTAAAACACATTGCCCAAGAGATCTGTGAGTTGCAGCCAGATGTCGTGATCTCCAACCTTGTCGGTGTTGACTCGCTGCGATCGCTGTATCAGGAGTTTCATCGAGCTGGACTCGACTCAGGGAAACTCCCAATCGCTGCGACGGTCACAACGGAATTTGAAGTCAGCGAAATCGGTGCTGAGTACGTCCAAGGGCATTACATGGTCTCCACCTATTTCGGTTCGCTCACCAATGCGGCCAATGAGTCGTATGTCGCGTCCCTGAAGCATCGGTTTGGCGATGCGACGGTTCCCCACGTCGCCCAGGTCTGTGCGTATAACGCGATGTGGGTGTTGGCGGAAGCGATGCGGGACTGTGCTGTTCCGACGCCATCAGCGATCAAGCACGCGTTGAAGTCCGCCTCGTTTGACGGTAATCCCGAGGGTTGGCCGTTGGTTATGCGGGAGAACCAGCATTCGACCCATGGCTCGTATATCGGAGTGGCTGAGGGGGATGGCTCGTACACCGTTGTGATGACAATCCCACCATGCGACCCTGATCCATATCCGCCATCGATTGTGCCGGCAGAAAAACGCCCTCCCGCGACGTAACGTGAATCTGCACACACGAGGGAGTGACAAATGCTATGCCGTTTTCTAATCTTTTTGCAGCGATAAGAACATTGCTCTTGAAGTGAACGAGTAATTCAGTGATCAGGCTAGAAGAACTCCTGAAGGTCAACGCTCTTGACATGAGTCTGATTGCCTGTGCGAATTCTGAAGACACATGGATTCGCTGGGTACATACGGTTGAGGATTTACGCGACGTTGAGCGCCTCAAAGGTGGAGAGCTTGTGGTCTCTTCTGGTCGCTGGTGTAACGACCGCTCGGCGGCCGATAGTTTTGTCTGTGGACTAACTCAGCGCGGTGTTGCTGCTCTAGGGATCAGTGAGCAGGTCGCCTTAGAGGCCGTCGTTGAGGCATGCGAACGGTGGCGGCTACCACTCGTGGAGATTCGATACCCGACAACGTGCGAGCGTGTTTCGGAAACGGCGGCCTCGCTGATCGTTGATCGACGCACGGCAATCCTCTCGGAATCCGTACAACGTGAGCGCGTCTTTGCCGCCGTGGCCGGCTCGGGTATTCGTGAGACGTTAGACCTGCTTCAGCGCGATTTGCGACACCCGGTTTGTCTGGTGACGCGTGGCGCAGTACATACGTCTTCGCGCGAGACCCTGCTCAGTTCGGACGATCTCCGATTGCTGGGAATGTCTTGTGGACGTTCCACTACCGTCTTGGAAGTTCCCTCGGCGACGTCGGGCAAGGTCACGACGTTTGCTGTCGAGAGGTCGTTTGCGAAAGACCGCCGCAACGTGGCGAGACTTGTCTGTGGCTGTCCGCGGGACGAATTAGATTCGCACACGATCGCACTCTTCGAACAAGCGGCGCTGTTTCTTGGTCTTCAATTGCAGCACGGCGATGAGGTTCGTGCGTTGCGACGACGAGGTGAATCGGAACTAATTCGCCGGATTTTGGCTGACGAGGCCTCGCCAGAAGAGACAGCTGCCTGGGTAGGAGCACTCCAAATCGAGTCGCTAGGTGCGGTCACATGCGTGGTGATCAAGGGTGATGAACTCGACGAGTTACAACTTGCCGATTTTGCAGATGCACTCGACGACCTTGCGGATGCAACATCGTGCTCCCGCGTCTTTAGCCAGGGAGAGTCAGAGGTTGGTATCGCATTGATGCGATCGCCAGACGAGATCGCTGCACCGCTGGAGCACTGCCGCACCTTGATCGAGGATCAGCTCAACCGGTCGAATGCCTACTTGGGCTCAAGTTCGGCAGTAGCCACCTCCATCGGGGATGTCGCACGTCTGTTCTCCCAGGCGCGTCAGGTACTTCGCCTCGAATCGCTGCGACACTCTACAGTGAGGGGATTCGCCGTTGGAGCGGATATTCCGCTTGCAGCACTCATGTTGCAGACCGACATGGACGCTCGCCGGAGGCTGACATCGATTCTGCTTGACCCCTTGATCGAGTACGACGCGTCTCATGACTCAGATCTCATGAATACCCTTGATGAGTACTTGAGTGCAAACGGGCATTGGAATGTCGCGGCCGCGAGATTGGGCCTCCACGTCAACACGTTGCGCTACCGCGTGGCGCGGATTGAAGAGGTGACAAAGAGAGATCTGAGCACGATGCGTGATCGAGCCGATTTCTTTATCGCGCTGCGGTGTCGGATCGAACTGTAAGTCCACACCTAGGCGGTGCTGACCTACGACGCGACGGGTTCGGGGCGTCGGACCGTTGCCGACGCCTCGATCACGAGCTCGTCAAAGCCCTCACCACCCGCATCGATCAGTTCGAAGAACTGGCGGCGCATGCGCGGTTCCCAAAACTTGTTGATGTGCTCGGCGATGCCGGCCACGCCCTCGTCGTGGGGTTTCGAGCGGAAGAACGTGGCGATCTGATTCGCCATCCGGATCAGTTTGACCTCAGTCGCCATGAATCAGCTCGCCGTCATACTCGATGCGACGGGACTGCTCAGCCTGCTGGTTGTACTCCTCTTGCCAGTTCGAGCGACCCGTCGCCAAGGCAACCTGTACGGCC
>SYIF01000135.1 GCA_005798855.1 Actinomycetota bacterium
AGGCCGCGGCCCGGCTTGTCCCGGGAGCGGTGGCGGGTGCGGTGCCCGCCGCGGTCGCCGCGGCGCTCGCGCGACAGGGCGTCGTCGACGGGGTCTGGCCGAAGGCCGGCCACGGCATCGGGCTCGAGCACCACGAGCCGCCGGTGCTGGAGTCCGGCGGCGGGGAGGCGCTGGTCGCGGGCGCGACGCTGACGGTCGAGGTCGGGGTGTGGCCCGAGGCCGGCCCGGGGGCCTACTGCGAGGACGCGGTCGTGGTCACGGCGGACGGGGTGCGCTGGCTGAGTCGACCCGGCGCCCGGCTCGTCATCGGATGACCCGGGCACCCCGGTGCGCGGCGGTCTGCCCGGATGCCCTGCGCCAACGACGTCGAGGTCTGGATAACCCGCGTCGACCTCGCCGAGCCCCATCTGCACCTCGAGGTCGCGGGTGACGACCTTCCACATGTGCCGGCCCGGCGTCTGCACCACGAGGCGCATCTGGCCGCCGAGCTCCTCCTCCTGCTCGAGCAGGATCACCTCGTGGCCGCGCTTGCCAAGCGTCTCGGCCGCCTTCATGCCGGCGGGCCCGCCGCCTACCACGACCCAGCGGCCCGGGTCCTCGGCGGGCGGCAGCTCGCCGAAGCGGACCTCGCGGCCCGTCGCCGGGTTGACGGTGCAGGAGACCGGGAAGCCCTTGTAGATGCGGCCGATGCAGCCCTGGTAGCCGCGGATGCAGTGCACGATCTGGTCGGCCTTGCCAGCCACGGCCTTGTTGGCGAACTCGGGGTCGGCGATCAGGGCGCGCGTCATTGCGACCATGTCTGCCCTGCCCGTAGCGACGATCTCCTCGCCGAGCACGGGGCCCTTGATGCCGCCGACTGTAAAGACGGGGATGCTGGAGACGGCCTTGACGCGCGCCGTCATCTCGACGAGGTAGCCGTCCGGCTCGTCCGAGGGCTGCATCGCCATGTGGATGTTGTGGTATCCAGCCGCCGAGACGTTGATGAAGTCGATTTCGCACTGCTCCTGCAGATGCGTGGCGGCGGCGATCGCATCGTCAAGATCGAGCCCACCCGGCATAAAGTCGTGCAGGTTTAGTCGAATCCCGACCGTCCAGTCGGAGCCAACCTTGGCTCGTACCGCGTCGATTACCTCGCGTGTCAGGCGCAGACGACTCTCGAAGGAGCCACCGTACTCGTCGGTGCGCTTGTTGTAGAGCGACGAGAGGAACTGGTGGAGCAGGTACGAGTGAGCGATGTGGACCTCGGTGCCGTCGAAGCCGCCCTCACGCGACAACTCGGCGCAGTGTGCCCATCAGGCGATCAGTTCCTGGATGTCCTCGCGCTCCATCGCCTTCGGCATCTCGCCGTACGACGGGCTCTTGCCGTTCGATGGCCCCCACAAGACCCGGATGTCGTCGGCCGAGTCGAAGGTAGCGTTGCCACCAAAGTGGTTCAGTTGCTCGAAGATCTTGGCACCGTGATCGTGAACCGCGCTCGTCAGGCGCTGGTTCGTAGCAACCGCGTCTTTGAGGTACGCCCACATGAAGCGCTGGTTGCCGGTCGTCGACGTTGGGTGGACGAGGCGGTTGCGCGTGATCAACAGACCCGCACCACCCTTGGCGCGCGCCACCTGGTAGTCGACGTCACGCTGCGAGTCATGCCCGTTCTGCGAGTACATTTTCGCGCGGGCCGTCTGCATGATGCGATTACGAACTTCGGTCGAGCCGATCGTCAATGGGCTCAGGAGGTGCGGGTACTCGCTCGACATGGACGTCCCCTCGTCACAAAATGAGTACCAGTAGATTAGTGCAGAGAGGGCGCCAAAGGAAGGACGGGCGCTAGGCCAGCGAGAGGCGCTTTAGGACTTGACGGCGACGAGGTCGACGAGCGACGACATGCCGCGATGGCGCGGGCCTTCGTCGAGTTCGCGGTCGTACTCCTCGAGCAGTTCGACGCGCAGGGTGGGGAAGATGGTGCTCAGCTCGTCGACGGTGTAGAGGTGGTCGATGGTCTTCGGGCCTCCCGTCATGTAGGCGAGTTGTCCGGGGCCGTAGCCTTCGAGCAACAGAACCCCGCCCGGCCGCAGCGCTGCCTCAATCTGAGCAAACATCCGCGCGCGGCCGATCGTGTCGGTGAACTGGATGAAGATCGCGACGACGGCATCGTATTGCTCGACGGGCCAGTCCCAGTCTTCGAGATCGACCTGCTCGTGCTTGATCGTGACGCCGCGCTCCAGTGCCAGCGCACGCGCCTTCTCAATCGCATTCATCGCGGCCTCGACGGCATGAACGCGATGTCCGTGCTCGGCCAGCCAGGTACTGTTGCGGCCCTCGCCATCGGCAATGCAAAGCACCTTGGAGTGCGGCGTTAGGCGACCAGCCTCGCGCACTAAGAAGCCATTTGCGGCGATGCCGAACTGGTACTCGGGCGTGGAGAATTTCTCCTCCCACTGCGCGATGTTCTGCTTGCTCACGGCCGAATTATGACACGACTCAACGGTGATCAGCTTTGCTTAGGGGTCAGACCCCAAAGCAAAGTTGATCAACCGCTGTGAGGTCAGTCTTCGACGATGCCGACTGCGCGGATCGGCGAGCCGGTGGCCGGCACGAGACGCATTGGGAAGCCAAAGAACTGGAAGCGCTGGTTGACGACCTCTTTGATGTTGTTGAGGTTCTCGAAGTGGGTAATGCCAACGTCGGCACAGGCGCGGTGGTATGTGTACGCGCCGGTCTGATAGACGAGGTCGGGGCTGATCGTCTCGACAGCGAAGATCTTGACGCCCTTGTCCTTCATCCAGTAGACGCACTCAGCCGCAACGCGGCTAAAGCCGTTCAGAAAGGTGGGCGTGCCGGCCGTCTTGTTGTAGTGGTCGGTACAGAGCAGGATGATGTCGCCGTGGCGGATCTCCTGGCCACTGGCGGCGATTGCAGCCTCCATCTCGGCGACGGTCACCTCGTGGCCCGCGGGGTACTCACGTACGTCGATGCAGACGGCGTCGCCACAGAACGTGTCGAGCGGCATCTCATCGATCTTGGCGGCCTTCGGGTCGGGATCGAAGTGGCCAAGCGCGTCCACGTGGGTGGCAGCGTACAGGTATTCATTTGGTCCGTGGAGGTCTTGGGCGCGGTGAGTCGCGGCGTGTTTGATGCGGTTGGTGTGCAACGGTGTGCGCTGGCTGTTCGAGATCGTCTGTGCCGGCACGCGATTCGGTCGTCGAGTCTGCCGATCTCTGTGTCGGAGAGCACGCTCGGACTGCTGCACTACGCGATGCTGCAGTCATGACACAGGTTCTTCAGAGTATGCGTCTCGATATGCCTCCGAATACCACAATCAAGGTTGAGCGCCAACTACGTGAGCGCATTCGTAACGCTGCGCAAAGCAAGTCCATGACGATCAACCAATTCCTCGAGACGCTGATGAAAGACTACGAACGTCGCGATCGGATGGCGCGAGCCGCCGAGGCGATGCGCTCGGCGTCGCCTGAGGTGATGGCGGCGTATCGCGCGGAGACAGCGATCTGGGATGTCACCTCGAGCGATGGTCTGGAGGGCTGGTGATCTCGCTCGAGACGGGCTCCGTCGTCTGGGCAGAGCTTGGCGAGGGAGTTGGCAGGGAGCAGGGTGGCCGCCGGCCGGTTGTGGTCATTTCTTCGGCCGACCATCGAGCGTTAGTGCCCGACCTCGTTGCGGTGGTACCGGCAACGGGTGTTGATCGCGGCTGGCCGAATCATGTCGAGCTCCTCGGTGAGACGGGCCTGAAGACCCGGACGTTTGCCATGACCGAGCAGGCGCGCGCGATCAGTCGCGAACGTATTCAGGACTATGCCGGCACGATTTCGGCGGCGTGCCTGAGCGAGATCGCCACCTGGGTGGACGACTGGCTCATATCACCGACGGGCTGATTAGGCGCTGACGAGCCGGGCCGGCAATGACGACCACGTGCGCAGCGTGTTATGCAGGTAGAGCGTGGGTTCGGACGCCAGCTCGATCCGTTTGACCCGATGGGCGAACTCTTCGAGCACTGCCTGCGACTCTTGTCGCGAGATCGGCTGGCCGACGCACTGGTGGATCCCCATGCCGAACGCGAGCTGGCCGCCCGCGTCACGGTTGATGTCGAAAACGTCCGCGGTATCGCCCCACCTGCGTGGGTCGCGGTTGGCGGCGCCGAGGAACACGAGTAACTTGGAGCCCGCCGGCAGGGTGACCCCGTCGAGCACCACATCGCGGCTCGTGGTGCGAAAAAACGCGGTAAAGGGAGACTCGTAGCGCAGCGTCTCGTCGATTGCGAACTTGATCAGCGTCGGGTTGTCATGCACCATCGCCCACTGCTCGGGGTGGCGCGCGAGGCAGACCAGCGTGTTCGTGATGGCGAAGACCGTCGTATCGAGCCCGGCCGAGAGCATTGCGCGGATCAGGAGCGTTGCCTGCTCGGGTGGGATCACGCCCGCATCGGCCTGCTCCCAGATCTGTGCGCCCATACCGTCGGTTGACAGTGCGCTGCGTTCGCAGTTGGCCAGCACCCACTCGGGTGTGCCTTCGCCGGCGGCGATGTGCTGGCGGTGTAGGTCGTTATCAGGGCCGAAGAATGAGAAGTTCATCGCACCGTGGCTGAGCAGGTTCTCGCGCCGCCCCTCGCGCCCGATGCCAACGGCATCGCCGAAGACACGCAGCGTGAATTCCTCGGCGAGGTCGTGGACGAGTTCCGGCGTGTCCGTAGCCAGCACCTGTTCGACGAGCACCTGGGCATAGGTGTCGAAGCCCGGCCGGAGTGCGCGCATCTTGCGGGGAGCAATCACGCTCGTCATTGCCGTGCGCATCGGCGTGTGTCGAGGTGGGTCAGATTCGAGAATCCCTTGGGGGCGCCAGTTCGGTGTCGCGTGGAGGTTGGTCGGACCAACACCCGCACCCGAGATGTAGGTCTCGTGGTCGACGAGCATCTCGCGCACCGAGTCGAAGCGCGTAAAGCTGTGAACCCCGTACTGCTCGAGCCAGACGGCAGGCCCCGCGTCGCGCATGCGCTCAAAGAGGGGATAGGGGTCAGTCAGATTCGGGATCGACCACGGATCGTCGGCGAGCGACGAGGCCCCTGCTGCTGGTTCGGTTGCTCCCTGCGGTACCTCTGCGGCCATCTGCTGCTCCTCCGGGAGTCACCATACTCCACCGCTTGCCTCTGCAGACGCCCTAGTTCTCGCCATGCAAGAGCGGTTCGTCGGGCGCGCTTTTTCGTGTGTGATACTTCGCCCATGCAGGATCAGCCCTTCACCGTCGTCTTCAACGACGGCTCCGAGATCGCCGTTGCTGCCGACCAGACGATCCTCGATGCAATCGAGGCAACGGGTCGGCGCATGCTCAACTCGTGTCGTGAGGGCAACTGTGGCACCTGCGAGACCGACATCACCTTTGGCGAGGCCGACCATCGTGATGAGGTGCTGACGGACGCAGAGAAGGCCGAGCAGTTCTCGATAATGATCTGCGTGTCGCGCGCCAAGGGCGATCGCATCGGGCTCGACCTGTAGTTCGCTGCGCGGGCGCTTAGGCGACGACGAAGCCCCGATACCCGTTGGCAGCCACGTCAGCACAGATCTCGGTGTACTTGCCAACACCGCCGATGTAGGGCAGAAAAACGCGGGGCTTGCCAGGAATATTGGCACCCATGTACCAAGACGCGGCTCGCGGATAGAGCGTCGCGTACGCCTCGTCATGAACGTGCTGGTCCCAGTCGGCTTGGGCATCGGCGGTGGCTTCGATCGTGGTCTGTTGCTGGTCGGTGAGGTGACCGATGCATTCGTCGACCCACTCCACGTGCTGCTCAATCGAGGTCATCATGTTGCTCAAGACCGACGGGCTGCCGGGGCCGGTCATGGTGAAGAGGTTCGGGAAGCCGTGGACCGTCAGCCCCAGGTAGGAGTGGGGCCCCTCGGCCCAGAGGTCGCGCAGGCTTTGGCCGTCGCGACCGCGGATGTCGACGGCCAGTAGGGCGCCGGTCATGCTGTCGAAGCCCGTCGCGAAGATTAGGCTGTCAAAGGCGTACTCTGTGCCGCCGGTGATCAACCCAGCCTCGGTGATCTCCTCGATCGGCGCATCCTTGATATCGACGAGTGTCACATTCGGGCGGTTGAATGTTGTGTAGTAGTCCGTGTCGACGCAGAGGCGCTTCGTGCCGAGCGGGTGGTCGTACGGGCAGAGCAGCTCGGCGACGGCCGGGTCGGTGACGGTCGCGCGGATCTTGTTGCGGACAAACTCGGCGGCCGTCTCGTTGGCTGTGTCGTCGGTGGTGATGTCATCGAAGGCGGAGAGAAACGAGAAGCTCCCCTGATGCCAGCGGCGCTCGTATTCGGCTTCGCGCTCTTCGGCTGACACAGCGAGGGCCGTCGAAGTGCTCTCGGGCCAGATGTCGCCCGTGGGTCCGCGGCGCGCGGTCGTGCGGGTTTCGCGATACACCGCCTTACGAGCCGCCTCGGCAGCGGGATCCATTGGGCCGTTCCAGGCGGGGATACTGAAGTTTGGGGTGCGCTGAAAGACGGTCAGATGTTCGGCCTGTGCGGCGACCTGTGGGATCGTCTGGATAGCGGTCGAGCCGGTGCCGATGATGCCAACACGTTGGCCCGTAAAGTCCACGCCCCCGTCGGGCCAGGCGGCCGTGTGATACCAGGCACCCTCGAAGCGATCGAGACCCGCGAAACGTGGTGTGTTCGGCACGGAGAGGCACCCCGTGGCCATCACGAACCAGCGTGCCGTTACCGCGCCACGATTGGTTGTGACGCGCCAGAGGCTCGCATCCTCGTCCCACTGTGCGGCCGTGACAGTCGTCTCGAGCTGGATGTCGCCGCGTAGGTCGAATCGATCGGCGACATGGTTGAGGTAGCGAAGAATCTCTGGCTGGTCGGCATAGCGTGTCGACCAGCTCCACTCCTGTTCGAGCTCTTCATCGAACGAGTACGAGTACGTCATGCTCTCGACGTCGCAGCGGCAGCCGGGGTAGCGATTCCAGTACCACGTACCACCAACGCTAGGTGCGCGGTCAACGATGTGGGCGCGCAGGCCGCGCTGGCGGAGGCGGTGCAGAAGGTAGAGGCCGCTAAAACCCGCGCCGACAATCAGCACATCGTGGCGTTCCGGGTCGGCAGCCATGCCGCGATTCTACGGTGAGGAGAGGTATCTGTCACCTGTACCGTTTCGGACGGCAACGAGCAGCAGGTCAGGCGTTGAGTGCGATGATCGCACCGAGCACGATCTCGGCGGCCAGCGCCGCGTCACGCGTGTCGGAGTCCTCGAGCGGCGTATGCGAGAGGCCATCGACGCAGGGCACAAAGACCATCGCGGTCGGCACCTTGTCGGCCACGCACATCGTGTCGTGCGCCGCGCCCGAGGGCATCACCAAGAACGGCTCGCCCGTCGCCTCGGCCTCCGCACGGAGAGCCTCGACGATACCGTCGTTCATTGGTGTGATCGGGAGGGACTGGCGCTCGACCCACTCGAAGCCGACACCACGAGCCTCGGCCCGCTCCTTGGCGTACTGCACGATGTGGTCGCGCAGCTCCACGTGTCCACCCGTGACCGAGCGCGTGTCGAGCGAGACGCGGACGCTGCCCGGCACGACGTTGATTAGGCACGGGTGCGTCTCGAGCTCGCTCGTCGTGCCGACCGTCGTCTTGCCGATTTCGTTGGCGAGGCGCTCGACCTCGAGGATCGTCTCGGCAGCGGGGATGACGGCGTCGACGCGGAAGTCCATCGGCGTCGCGCCCGCATGGTCGGCGCGACCGGTGAAGTGGAAATCGCCGTGGACGTAGCCCGGCAGCGCGTGCACGACGCCGATGCGGTTACCCGTGTCCTGGAGGACGCGGCCCTGCTCGATGTGGACCTCGATCCAACCGGTCAGGCCATCGATCTCGCTGATCGACTCCTGCCAGTGCTCCGGCTCGTAGCCCGCCGCCTTTGCCGAGTCCCAAAACGACGTGCCATCTGGGGCGAGAATCGTGGTCTTCAGCTCTTCTTCGGTGACGCGCTGCAGCATGATCCGCGACCCGAGCAGCATCTGGCCGAAGCCCGAGCCCTCCTCCTCAAGGAAGGAGATGAGGCGCAGTGGGATGTGCTGGCCCGACTCCTGAGCCAGGCGACAGACCTCGAGAGCGGTGACGACACCGAGCGTGCCGTCGTACTTACCGCCGTTGCGATTCGAGTCGCAGTGCGAGCCGATACCGAAGGCGGGCGAGCCCTTCGGGACATTCGAAGCGATCAGCGTGCCGACCGGATCGCGCCAGACGCTAAACCCAATCTTCTCGAGCTCGCGCGTGAAGTACTGCAGCGTGTTCTCGTACTGAGGCGTGTAGGCGTAGCGGCGAATCGCCTCATCACTCTCGGTGAAGTCGGGTCCCGCCAGCGTCTCGATGTCGTTCTCGATGCGCTGCGTCGAGCGGTCTCGGTCGATCGTGAAAGGCTTGGCCATCAGGGCTCCTTTTAAACTTCGACGTCGCCGAAGGCACCGGCCTTGGCGAGTGCGTCGATCTCGGCGTCGTCCATTCCCGCCAGCTGCTGCAGCACGAGCCGCGTGTGCTCGCCGCGTTTAGGAGCGGGATTGAGTTTCTCGGCGGCGCCGGGCATCCGCAGCGGCGAACGCACTTGGCGGACGGTGCCAAGTACGGGATGTTCCGTCTCGGCGATCAGATCGCGGGCGATCGTCTGGGGATCGGCGACGGCCTGCGCGACCGTGTAGATTGGACCGCTCGGCACATCCGCGGCCGCAAGGATCGGTAGCCAGTGGTCTGTGGTCTGCGTTGTCAGGACGTGCTCGAGTTCGGCTGTGCATTGGTCGCGGTTCTCGAGGCGCGCCGTCATCGTCGCGAAGCGCTCGTCCGCGAGCATCCATTCGACGCCAATCGCGGTCGCCAACTTCTCGAAGAACTTCTGCTTCGGGCAGGCAATCACGACCCAGCCATCCGAGGTGGGGAAGTTGCCGAACGGCACGACCGAGGGGTGGGCCGAGTTGCGGGTGCGGATCGGCTCCCAGCCGCGCGACAGATGCCACGTCGAGACGTACATGTCGAGATTGAGTGCGGTCTCGAACAGCGAGACGTCGACATCGCAGCCCTCGCCGTCACGGCGCGCACGCCAGAGCGCACACATCAGTGCCAAGGCGGCTGCGTAGCCCGTCGCCATATCGACGAGCGACAGGCCACTCTTCGTCGGCGGGCCGTCGGGGTCGCCCGTCAGGCTCATCCAACCCGCCATACCCTGAGCGATGTAGTCGTAGCCGCCCTCGGCAGCACGCGGTCCCGTCATGCCGAAGCCGCTCAGTGAACAGCAGACAAGCGCGGGGTTAAGGTGCTTGAGATCGTCGTGGAGGATCTTCAGCTTCGCCGGCCCGTCGCCGCGGAGGTTCGAGAAGACCGCATCGGCGTGGGGGACGAGCCGCTCGAACGTCGCGCGACCCTCAGCCGACCGCAGATCGATCGAGATCGACTCCTTGTTGTGGCAGAAGGTCTCGAAAAACAGCGAGTCCTCGCCCTCCTGAAACGGTGGTACGTAGCGACCAATGTCGCCCTTGCTACCGGGATCCTCGAGCTTGATGATGCGCGCACCCAGGTCGGCCAAATGAACCGTGCCCCACGGGCCGGCACCGTACTGCTCGATCGCGAGGATGGTGACGTCTTCAAGTGGTCTGCGCATACGAGAGAGGCTAGCCGTAATCACGGGAAGACGGAGGCGTGAAAAAGGGGGCGGCAACCGAAGTCGCCGCCCCCTTCACGTTTCCAACCTAGCGGCGTGCAGCGACCTTCTTGCCCGTGTGGGGCGAGACGGCCATGCGGTGCGGCAACTTGACGAGCGAAAGCAGCTCGCCCTGGAAGTTGCGGCCACGCTTCTTCTGCAGCTGCGCACGCAGCTTCTTCGTCTTGACGAGGTCGACCTCGAAGGTCTTCGGGTCAACCACGACGCCGTAGGCTTCACGGGCCAAGTCGACTGTTGTGAAGTCGTCGAGAATGTCTTCGCGGACCAGCTTTGGATCGCGCTTGAGGGGGTTACCGTAGCCACCACCGTTCGGCTCGATCAGCTGGATTGCGTCGCCAGCCTCACACATCAGGCCGGTCACCTTCGCCGGGATTTCCTCGAAGCCGCCACCTGCCTTGTGATGGCGGACCATCGCCGGCAGGCCGTCATAGCCGCCGAAGATGCCGCGCGGGGGATCGGTATGGCGATCGCCCTCACAGGAGTACGCGCCCGGCTCGAGGAACCGGTTTGTGCGCACGATGCCGACACCACCGCGCCACTGGCCCGGCGCCGCCGGCTCGTCACGCAGCTCGTAGCGCTCGGTCCGCATCGGGAAGCGCATATCGAGCTCCTCGATCGGGTTGTTGCGCGTATTTGCCATTAGGCAGTCGACAGAGTCCATGCCATCGCGGCCCTTACGACCACCGTACGACCCCTCATTGACCTCGAGGTAGAGCCAGTACTCGCCTTTCTCGGGAATGAAGCCCGCGTACGAGCAGAAGTGGATCGCGGCGGAGTTACCGGCCGTGACCAGATCTGGCACGACCTTCGACAGTGCAACGATTGTGTTGTCTACGACGCGCTGGCACTGGTTGAAACGCGAGAAGCACGCGCGCGGAAAGTTCGGGTTGAAAATCGAGCCCTTCGGTGCGATCACGTCGACGCAGCGGAAGATGCCGTCGTTCTGCGGCACCGGCTCGTCGAGACGATCCTGGTCGAGCAGAATCGTGCGAATCGCGAAGTACGCGGCCACCAGCAGCGACCCTTCGAATGGGACGTTGTAGCCCGTCGGAACCTCGGCGTTTGAGCCGGTCAGATCGACCGTCACATGGTCGCCCTTGACGATGATCTTCGTCTCCACTCGCAGCCGCACATCACGGTTGCGACCGTCGTCGTCGAGCCACGCCGTCGGTGCGATGTACTCACCGTCAGGCAGCTTCTTGATTTCGGCACGCAGGCGCTTCTCCGAGTAGTCCATCCAGTCGTACGCAGCCGACATGCAGGTGTCGGCGCCGTACTTCTCGAGCAGACGGTAGAAGCGATCGCGACCGAGGATACAGGCGGCCTTCATGGCCTCCATGTCGCCGCGGTTCATCGTCTCGGTGCGGACGTTGTCGAAGACCATGCGATCCAGGTCCTCGTTCAACACGCCACCCTCGTACCACTTGAGACCGTTGTAGATCTTCGACTCGGCGTACATGTCGAACGCATCCGCGTTGATACCCGGATACGAGCCACCGACGTCGGCGACGTGAGCGGTGACGGCAGCAAAGCCGAGCAGCTCGCCATTCCACAAGATCGGCACAGCCACCGCGATATCTGGCGTATGCGACGCACCCAAATAGGGGTGGTTGTGGATGATGATGTCGCCTTCCTTCAACTCGTTCTTATCAACGCGATGCAGGAAGCCGCGGATATACCACGGCAACGAACCAATGTGCATCGGCGTCGACTCGGACTCGCAGAGCTCGCGACCCTCAGCGTCGAACAGGCCCGCACCGAGATCCTCGGATTCGCGGATGATCGACGAGTACGACATGCGGAACAACACGCCCGCCATCTCTTGTGCAATTGCATCGAACGCACCACCGAGCACGCGCAGCGTGATCGGATCGACCCCCACCCGCTTGCGGGTGGGCTTACCGGGGTTGATGCCTACTTCGGGCAGATCAGCCATGAGGAATGCCTCTTCTCTCGCAGTTGGGGATTAGTGACCGCTCTCAGCGGCCTTGGCCACTGCAGCGGAGTACTTGATGATGAGGTTGCCGTGCTTGTCCACGTCGGCCGTGTAGCCGGGCGGGACGACACTCGTCGAGTCGAACTGAGTGATGATCGCGGGGCCAGCAATGTGGTTGCCAGCGAGCAGCTCGGTGCGCTCGTAGAACTTGGTCTTGAACTTGGCGGGCTTGCCGGCCTTCTCGAACCAGGCATCGGCCGTCAGCTTGAGTGCAGTCTTGGGCGGAGTCTTCGTGCCCTTCTTGACCAGCGTCGGCTTGAGACCCGGCATCGCACCGATCGCACGAACACGAATGTTCGCGATCTGCACGTCGACGTCCTCGAAGCGGCGCGAGAACTCTCGCTCGTGCGCCTCGTGGAACTCGTTCTTGACTGCCTTGACCCACTTATCGTCAATCGCACCAGCCTTCGCGTCAACGCGAAGCTCGTAGCCCTGACCTTCGTATCGGGCATCGACGATGCGCTCCAAGCGGATGCGCTTCTGGTCGATCTTGTCGTTTGCGAACTGCTTCTTTGCCTCCTTCTCGAGGGTAGCAAACTGCCTCTCGAGGGTGGAGCGCGTCTTCGCATTCGAGACCACTTCAGAGGCCATCACGTAGGCCGTCTTCGTGTACTCGTAGACGAGGTCGGTGGTCAGGAGACCAAGCGCCGCGGTGATGCCCGGATAGTTCGGCACCAGCACGTGCTTGACGCCAACCTCAGGTGCGATGTGGCTCGCGAAGAGCGGGCCACCACCACCTTCGGCAATCAGCGCAAACTCGCGCGGATCGAAGCCCTTGCGGACCGACGACTGCTCGATGGCGTCGACCATCGAATGCACGAGCACCTTAAAGATGCCGAGTGCGGCCTCTTCGGTGGTCAGCTTCAACGGCTTGGCGATCTTCGTCTCGACGGCCTTGCGGGCGAGATCGACGCGGAGGTCCTTCTTGCCACCGAGGAACAATTCGGAACGCAACCAGCCGAGCGCGATAATCGCGTCGGTTGCCGTTGGCTCGGTGCCGCCCTGGTCGTACGCTGCGGGGCCTGGCATGGCGCCAGCCGAGCGGGGACCGACCCGGAAGATGCCACCCGAGTCGATGTATGCGATCGAACCGCCGCCAGCACCAATCGTGTCGACGTCGACCATGGGGATCATCGCCTGGTAGGGGCCGACCTTCGTGTCGAGCAGGTGCTTCATGCGCAGCTTGCCGTCCTGCGCAAGACCGATGTCGGCAGAGGTACCACCGACGTCGAGCGTAATCACGTTCGGCTCACCGGCCACACGACCAGCCCAGATGCCGCCGACGACGCCGGCGATCGGACCCGACATCAACAGGTTGACGGGACGCTTGCTGGCGGCCCGTGGCGTGGCCACACCCGCCGCGCTTGTCATCAACTGGACACCGGTCTTGACGCCCATCTTGCGCAGTTCGGCGTCGAAGCGCTGCACGTAGTGCGCGACCTTTGGGCCGACGAAAGCGTTGAGGGCAACGGTCGAGAAGCGCTCGTACTCGCGGTACTGCGGGATCACCTCGGACGACACAGAGATGTACGCCTCAGGAAACTCTTCGCGCACGATGGCGGCAACGCGCTTCTCGTGCTCGTCGTTGAGGAAGGAGAAGAGAAGACAGACGGCGACAGAGTCGACCTGCGCCTTCTTCAACTTGCGGACCTGCGTGCGAACCTCGCGGTCGTTGAGTGGAATCTGCACCGAGCCGTCGGCGAGAATGCGCTCGTTGACGGTCAGGCGATTGCGGCGACGCGCGATCGGGTAGGCCTGCCACGGCAGGTTCTGCCACAGCGAGAAGTTCATCGGCTTCTTGTGGCGCGCGATGTGCAGGACGTCGCGATAGCCCTCAGTCGTGATCATGCCGACGTTGGCGCCGTTGTGCTCGATCACGATGTTGGTTGCGACGGTCGTGCCGTGGAACACCTGATCGAGGTCGGATGGCTTGATCTTCGCCATCTCGCACAGCGTTGCAATTCCCTCGACAGTGGCAATCGATGGGTCCGCCGGCGTCGACGGCGTCTTGTGCACCAGCACGGTGCCCTTCTGATCATCCACGTAGATGAGGTCGGTGAACGTGCCACCAACATCGACTCCGATGCGCTTCATCCCGCTCCTCCGATTGCGTTTCTCTCTCCGTACTAGAGGCACGATAGCCCACTTATGAAGGCTCTCGTATCAAATCCTCTCGTGACAAGGCGTTATAGAGTGAATCACCCGCCGGTGTCAAACCGGAAGGCCACGTTACCTTGATGCCTCCGACCACCACTGACCGGCCTTCGTGGGGGCTGCTCGCACGCGTCTGTCTGATCGCGATCGGCATCGGCTACAACTTCGCACTGATCGGACCGATCGCGCGTAGGCTCAGTGATCAGTTCGGAGTCAGCCTCGGCATGATCGGGCTGCTGACCACTGGTGTACTGATAACCCACGCGCTGTCCCAGTTGCCGGCTGCCGTCCCGGCGCAAAAATACGGCCCACTCAGGCTCGTACGCTACGCCTTCGTGCTCGTCGCAATTGCCAATCTGCTGGGTGCGATAAGCCCGGTCTTCTGGTTGCTTGCTGCGACGCGCATGATTGTGGGTATCGGTACTGGCCCCGTGTTTGTCGGCGGTCTCGACGGGAGCCGACGGCTCGGTGGCGCGTTTCTTGCGGGTGTCTTTGGCGGTGCCGCGACGTTTGGTCTTGGACTCGCACTTGTGATGGGTGCCGCGTTTGATGCCTTCGGTTGGTCGTGGAACCTGACCTTTATCGTTGCCGCAGCCTTTGCACTGGCCGCCGCCGTGTTCGGGCCGAAGGACAAAGACGAGCCGCGGCCACAGACGGGCAACGTGGTCGATCATCTTGGCGCTGTCCTGCGCTCGGGCCCACTCTGGCGCCTCGCGTTGATTCACTCTGCGACCTTCGGTGCCAGCCTCGTGGTTGGCGCCTGGATCGTCGTCTACTTCCGAGAGGGCGCGATCACCGGTTTCTTGGCGGGCGCGATCGGCTTCTCACTGCTCGCGATGACGGCGATCTTTCGGCCGATTGGTGGCGCGCTATTTGCGCGTGGTGTCAGCTGGCGTGTGATCGGCCCGACGGCCGTGCTGACGTGCGGGCTTGGTCTCGGCGTGCTGTCGGTCGGGCTGCCGTTCTGGCTGGCCCTGGTCGTGTCGCTCGTGATTGGCATCAGCTTTGCCTTGCCGTTTAGCGCGGTTTTCGTGCTGACGGTCAAGGCCGAGCCGCGCTATCCGGCTGCCGGAATCGCCTTCGTCAACATGACGGGCGGCGTCTTCGCACTGATCATCA
>SYIF01000136.1 GCA_005798855.1 Actinomycetota bacterium
CGGATGGGCGCCAACCGCGTCCGCCGCCTGATGCGCGACGGCCATACCTGCGTCGTCTTCGACGTCAACGACGCTGCCGTCAAGGAGCTCGAGGGCGAGGGCGCGATTGGCGCCTCCTCGATTGCCGATCTCGTGTCGAAGATGGAGCGCCCACGCAACGTGTGGATCATGGTCCCCGCCGCGATCGTGCAGAAGATGGTCGACGAGTTGAAGACCGTTCTCGAGGACGACGACACGATCATCGACGGTGGCAACTCGTACTATCGCGACGACATCAAGCACGCGAAGGAGTTGGCAGCCAAGGGCATCCACTTCGTCGATTGCGGTACGTCGGGTGGCGTCTGGGGTCTCGATCGTGGCTACAGCCTGATGATCGGCGGCGAGGACAAGGCCGTGCAGCGTCTCGATGCAATTTGGAAGACGATCGCGCCGGGCGAGGGTTCTGCTGAGCCGACACCGGGCCGCAAGCCTGGTGGCACCGCGCAGGAGGGCTACCTCCACTGCGGTCCGAACGGTGCGGGCCACTTCGTCAAGATGGTGCACAACGGTATTGAGTACGGGATGATGGCCGCGATCGCTGAGGGTCTCTCGATCGTCAAGCACGCCGATGCCGGCAAGCATCAGCAAGAGGTCGACGCCGAAACGACCCCGCTGCGCGACCCCGAGTACTACCAGTACGAGATCGATGTGGCTGAGGTCGCCGAGGTCTGGCGCCGCGGCTCCGTCGTTGGCTCGTGGCTCGTCGATCTGACGGCCGCCGCCCTCTCGAAGGATCCAAACTTGGACGCCTTCGACGGTCGCGTGTCGGACTCCGGCGAGGGTCGCTGGACGACGATCGCGGCAATCGAGGAGGGCGTCCCTGCCCCCGTCATCACCGCGTCGCTGCTTGAGCGCTTCGAGTCGCGTGGCCTCGGCCAGTTCTCCGGCAAGGTGCAGTCGGCCATGCGCAGCGAGTTCGGCGGGCACGACGAGAAGAAGGCGTAGTGCAGCACGAACTGATCGTGTTGCCGGACGCGGCGGCCGTTGCGCACGCCGCAGCCGAGCGCGTTGCCAAGGAGGCCCGTGCCGCCGTGGCCGCACGTGGTGTCTTCTCGCTCGCGGTCAGCGGTGGGCGTTCGCCGTGGGCGATGTTTGCGGACCTCGCCGAGCTGACGATGCCGTGGGAATCCGTCGAGCTGTACCAGGTCGACGAGCGCATCGCCCCCGAGGGCGATTCGGCCCGCAACCTCACACACCTGCGCGAGAGCATTGGCCCGCAGCTGCCCGTGGTGATCCACCCAATGCCCGTCAATGACGACGATCTCGAGGCAGCCGCGTCGGAGTATGCCGGCGACCTGCCCGCCACGATCGACGTGATCCACCTCGGCCTTGGCCCCGACGGGCATACGGCCTCGCTCGTCCCGGGCGACGCGGTCCTCGACGTGCAAGACCGCATGGTCGCGATTACCACGGGCGAATATCAGGGCACGCATCGGATGACGCTGACGTACCCCGAGCTGGGCCGCACGCGTCTCTTGCTGTGGCTGATCACCGGCGAAGACAAGCGCGAGCCGCTGCAGCAGTTGCTGGCGGGTGACCATTCGATCCCGGCGGGTCGTGTGACGGCCCCGGCATCGGTGATCCTGGCCGACGCCGCCGCTGCCAACACCTAGCAACGCGACATTTTGGACCCGGGCCCAAAATGTCGCGTCCTTCCCCCGCTACCGTGCACGTATGAGCCAAGACACCGAGAAGAAGGTCGCGGCCGAGGCTGCAGCATTGCTCGTCGAAGACGGCATGCGCGTCGGGCTAGGGACCGGCTCGACAGTGGCCTTCCTGCTGCCAGCGATCGCTGCTCGCAAACTCGACATTCGCTGTGTCGCTACCTCGGTGCAGACCGAAGAGGCCGCCCGAGCGCTTGGGCTGACGGTCGAGAGTGCCGCCGAGGTCGATCGACTCGATCTCGCGATTGACGGTGCCGATCAGATCGCTCCAGACTTCTGGCTCGTCAAGGGTGGTGGTGCTGCGCAGACGCGCGAGAAGATCGTCGCCGCCATGGCCGACCGCTGTGTTGTGATCGCCGACTCCAGCAAGCTGGTGCCACGGCTCCACGCCCCGATTCCGCTCGAGCTGCTCCAGTTCGGCCTACAGAGTACGCTCCGTCTGCTCCAAAACGTGATGCTGCGCGACGTCCCGCCGAGCCCTGATGGCAACGTGATCGCCGACTACGCGGGCGCCATTGGTGGGCCGGATGCCCTCGACACTTGGCTCAGCAGCGTGCCGGGCGTCGTCGCACACGGCCTGTTCCAGCCAGCGCTCGTGAGCAAAGTGATCGTTGGCCGCGGCAAAAAGGCCGAGCACCTCACTCGCGCGTTCTAACGCCCGAGCCTTGGGCCGCGCTCGTCGTGGTCGAGGTCGAATGCGCCCGACTGCGCGTCGAGGTCGACATCAAAGTCGGTAACGACACCGGCGATCGTGGCGTAAAGGCCAACGACGAGATGGAGCTCGACCAGCTCGCGCGGGCTCAGCACGCGCTCGAGCCCGTCGAAGATTGCGTCGTCAGAGCGCCGGTGGGCGAGGATCTGCGGCACGGCGTCGAGCACGAGCTGGTCCGCCTTGTTGAACGCACCGAGTGCGAGTTGATCCACATCGATCGCCTTGATCTCCTGCTCCGTAATGCCCACCATCCGCGCAACCTCGATGTGATGCATCCATTCGTACGCCGAATCAACCAGGCGCGCCGTGCGCAGAATCGCCAGCTCGCGATGCCGCTGCGAGAGGCTGGCGTCGTTCCAGAGGCTCGCAGCCAGCGCCATCAGTGGTGGGAAGGCAGCATCCGCATGTGCAAGCGTGCGAAAGACGTTGTTCGGCGGCAACTGCTCGAGCGATGTGCGCGTGCTGGGGGACAGACTATGCGGGTGAGGATCGGGTGTGCGCGTCATCGGTATGGGGATGGTGGCAGAGACTGTGGCGATGTCGATCAGCCCCACTACAATTCCTTACTTAATTGGTAATGTAAGGAATATGGAAAAGAACATCCCCGTCGGTCGGCTCGCTCGCGTCACCAGCAAGGGGCAGATCACCGTGCCTAAGGCAGTCAGGATGGTGCTCGGTACAGAGCCAGGCGACACGCTGTTCTTTTCGATCACTGGCGACCAAGTAATCGTCCATCGGATCAAGCGCAACGACGAGCTACCCCCACTCGAGATACCTGCTCACCTTCGCGGCAAGTCAATACAAGAGATTCGTGACGGCACGGTAGACAACGATGCTGCGCGGGGAGCACAAGGGTGGGACTAGTCGCCTATGTCGATACCAACGTCCTGCTCCGCTACATCGTTCGGGATGGCGCCACACAGACAGCCGCCGCAACTGCTCTCCTCGAATCCTCGGCAACGCTCGCACTCGCGCCCGTCACGTTTGCCGAGGTCGCGCACACACTGCGCTCCTTCTATGGCCTCAGCCGCGAGGTCATCATCGAACGCCTCGGCATGCTGTTAGCTCTGCCGTCGCTGTCACGAAGTGGCGATGTCCTCAGTGCGGCACTCGATATCCATAGCGCCCACAACGTCGAACTACCCGATGCACTGCTCGCCGCACAGGCGATCCATTTGGGAGATCCGCGGGTCTATTCGTTCGACCGCGACTTCGACCAGATTCCCGGTATCGAACGCATCGCGCCCTAGGTACGGCACACTTCCCTCGTACCCCAGAGGAGAACACGATGGCAGAGCAGTTGATTCGTATCACGAGTGGAAACACCGTCTTTTTGGCGCGCCTCGAGACGGCGCTGGCCCCAAAGACCTGTGAGGCATTTCTGACGATGCTGCCGTACGAGAACAAGATGATCCACGTGCGCTGGAGCGGCGAGTCGTGCTGGATCCCGCTCGGTGACTTCGACCTCGGCGTGCCGTTCGAGGACGCCACCTCTCATCCGGCTCCCGGCGAGATCCTCTGGTATCCCGGCGGCATCTCCGAGTGCGAACTGCTATTCCCGTACGGCCCCTGCAGCTTCTCGTCGAAGGCTGGGCCGCTGGCAGGCAACCACTTCTTGACGATCGTCGAAGGCAAAGAGAACCTCCATGCCCTCGGTGCCAGCACGCTGCAGGTCGGCGCACAGCCGATCCGCTTCGAACTAGCGTAGGCCTGCTCCGCGCTGAGGGGGACATGACAACCGCGCGGATGTCATGTCACCCCTCAGCGCGGAGCGGCCGGAACTCGACCGGCCAGCTTGATCACAAACAGCTGCGGCCAGAGCTTGCCGGTCACGACCATGTGATCTGTGACAGGGTCGCGGGCGATGCCGTTGAGGACCTCGCCAAAAGCCGAGAGGCGCTGCCGTAGCCGAGCCATGTTGAGCCAGGCTCGCACCTTGCCGGTCGCCGGATCAATCAAAGCAATGCGATCGGAGCGCCAGACGTTGGCCCAGATGATGCCGTCGCGATACTCGAGCTCGGTGAGGCCGTAGATCGCAGCCCCCTCGTCCGTGACCGTGACGGTCTTCGTGACGCGCAGAGTCGCCGGATCGAGCCAGCGCAACGTTGCCGAACCATCGCTGGCGATCAGCTGCCGCCCATTCGTCGTCAGCCCCCAACCTTCGAAGCGGTAGCGCCGCGTGCCGGTTATCGCAAGCGTGGTCGGGTCATACGTATGCAGCACGTGCTGCGTCCACGTCAACTGCGTCGCACTCCCAGCGAGCACCGTTAGCCCCTCGCCATACTCGTTGGCTGGGAGCGGCGTCGAGGCGAGCACCTGCCCGGTCGTGGCATCAACGCGCCGCACCGTCGATTGCTCCAAGAGCCCCGTGCTCTCGAGCAGGACCCCGCGATACGCGACCAGTCCCTCCGTAAACGCCGTTGCGTCGTGCGGCCGCGTCGCGACCAGCGTCCACGGCACGGTGGGCGCAGCAGCAGCCACGCCTGTCGTCAAGACGAGCAGACCAATCGCAATGATCAAAGCACGGGCTACCACCCGTTCAACGTATCAGCGAACAGGCAGTGCAGATGGCGCGACACGGTCCGCGATCACTTCGATCAGCGTTGGCCGATCTGCCACAAAGGCGGCAGCGATCAAGCCACCAAGGTCGTCGAGCGAGTCTGCTCGTACGGCATGGCAACCGAAGCCCTCTGCGATCTTGAGGTAGTCGTGAGCGCTCGTGGCGACACCGACGGGGGGCACGTCGACGCGTTCCATCGAGTCCTTGATCTCGCCATAGCCATGGTTTTGCCAGATCACGATCGCCAGCGGTAGACTGAGATCCACGGCCGTCGCGAGTTCTTGGATCGTGAAGAGAAAACCACCGTCGCCCGCGAGCGCCACGACCGGCCGATCGGGTGCCCCGAGCTTGGCACCAATCGCCATTGGCATGGCCGGTCCGAGCGTGCCAAAGCCACCGTAGGGCAGGTACGCGTTCGGGCGGGTGCCACGCCACAAGTGGGCAGCGGCATAGACGGGTTGCGTCGAATCGACGGCCAGCACGCCGTTATCGGGCAGGGCCGCGGCAAGTGCCGAGAGGAATGGCTCGAACTCCTCGTGGCCGGGCCACCACGCGTTGGCCGCCCGCAGTGCAGCCGCGCGCTCGTCTCCCGCACCCTGTACGCCACGCGTCGCAAGCGCGGCGTGGAGCGTGGTCAGTGTTGCAGCAGCATCGCCATGGAGGCCAATCGTGGCTGGCCGACGCTTGGCCAACTGCGCCGCATCGATGTCGATACGAACGACCGTGCCACCGAACGCTGGTGGGGCGAGCGTTGGCGCGTAGAAGTAGTCCGTCTCGGAGAATTCGGTGCCCACCACGAGCACGACATCGGCCTGCTCGAACTCCTCGAAAATCGGGGAGATCGTGGCGGTCGTGCCAAGCGACAGTGGGTGCGCATCGGGCACAACGCCCTTGGCGGCGATCGTCATCGCAGCGGGTGCGCCAAGCTGCTCGGCAATCGCAATCACCTCGGCCTCAGCACGTGTCGTGCCGCCGCCGATCAGGATCATCGGGCGGGTCGCAGCAGCCAGTGCCTCGACAGCCTGATCGAGCAAGGCCGGGCCGGCGGTCGGCGCAGCGCCACGATCGGGCAGGCGTTGATCCCCCGCTGCAGGCAACGAGAGGACGTCGATTGGCACGCTGATGTGCACCGGGCGTGGGCGTTGAGAATCGAAGACCTCAAACGCCTGCGCGAACGCGTCGGCCAGCTCGACTGGGTCGCGCACATCGATCGAGAGTGCGCAGATCGTCTTCATAAAGGCGGGCTGGTCGGGCAGATCATGCAGCGATCCGTGCCCCTGCTCGGCGTCCGCAGTGGCGGTGCCGCTCGAGAGAATCAACATCGGCAGCGAATCGTGGTGTGCCGTGGCGATCGCGGTCGAGGCGTTCGTCAGCCCCGCACCAGTGATCAGACAACAGACGCCCGGCTTGCCCGTCACGCGCGTGTAGCCAAGCGCCATGTAGCCCGCACCCTGCTCGTGGCGAGGTGTCACGTGTCTGATCGGCGAGTCGGCGAGACCACGGTAGTACTCCAGCGTGTGCACGCCAGGGATCCCGAAGATCGTGTCTACGTCGTACTGCTCGAGCAATCGAACCGCTGCCTCGCCACATGTCGCCATTGGATCCTCCGTCGTTACCCGAAACCCTAGCCGCAGGGAGACATCCCCGGCGACCGTCCTAGCTCGTGACGCCACCAGCATTACCGCCTGGCGCGAGCACGCCAAGCTTTGCCAACGTCGACACGTAGGCAGCGTTGCCCGCCCAGGTCGAGCCACGCGGACGTACTTGGCCCGGCTGTTTCGTCAGTGCGGTGTAGCTAAACGTCGCACTCTTCTTCGACTTCAACTGGTCACGGGTAAAACGGACGATCGGCCGCGCTGGCCGTCTACGCCCAGACCACCCTGCCAACATCCCTCGGCGAGGCCCTCAACGCGCTCGAGGCAGACCCAATTGCCTCAGACTGGTTGCCGCCACTCCTGCTCGAAGCTTTTCTTGGCGTCAAGCGTTGGGAAATCGCAACGGCAGCCGACGACAGCGACCTCGAGGCTACCTGCGCGCGCTACGCCAACGCGTACTGAGCGACTCGAACCACGGCTCGGAGAAAAGTATGTGGCGCGTGCGGCAACGCAACCAAGCCGAGAGCCGACGCGCGGATTCGAACCGCGGACCCCTTCATTACGAGTGAAGTGCTCTACCAACTGAGCTACGTCGGCGTACGGCCCGGAGTCTAATTGCACGACGCAGGTTGGCGCGTCGGCGGCACTACTCGTTGCAAATAACAGCAGTCAGCCCGCACACGACGTCACGCCCCTTTCCGCGCGAACTCGTCAGAGGGTCAGAGATCACCCGTCTTCCCCTACAGACGACTCGTCGCACACGTAAGCGGCGGAAGGAGCACAACGTTGCACACGATCACGCGCTCACACATGCGCCAGCGACTGACCTTCCTGATATCAGTGCCGTGCTGGCCTGTCTGCTCGCACAGGCCGCCACCGCGCAGGCCGCTCCGCAACAATCCCGTCCGTCTTTCGATTACTAACCGCGTCGTCTACTCGCCCCACGAGTACGGCCCCGGCGTCTTCGCCCAGCCCTGGTTCTCCGACCCGAACATGTCGGCGATCCTGGCCGACCGCTGGCAGAAAGGCCTTGGCTACATCAAAGACGAAGGCATTGCACCGATTCTGATTGGCGAGTTCGGCGCCAAGAACGTCCGCACCGACACCGTCGAAGGCCACTGGATCAACCAGTTCACCACCTACCTCGAGCATCGAGGCATCAGCTGGACCTACTGGTCCTGGAACCCCAACTCCGGTGATACCGGTGGAATCCTCCAAGACGGCTAGCGCACCATCCACACCGACAAAATGGCCCTGCTGAAGCGCATGATGCGCCGACCCGCCGACGACAGCGGCAGTACGGCGCCGATACCCGTGATCGGTAGGCCGATCATCAGGGTCACGCCGTGAAGCGTGATCATCACCACGGATTTCATAACCGTTGGCGCGGCAACCGTGACGCAATCTGCGAAACAAAAGGGTCGGCAGCGGTGCACCACCAAACGGACGGCACTCAAGGCTGGCGCATACCGAATTCGTTGCGTTCTATCGCGCCCGTTCCGGAAATCGCTTCGCACGAAGCCCGCGACACTCCAACTCCGCACGACGATTACTCCCAGCACGGGCGCCGTGACCTCTGCTCAACGTAGCTTCAGGCTGGCACGCCACCGCTGACCAATGTCCAGATGGGGTCTGACCCGATCTGGACATTGGTCAGCGGTGCGAGGTTGGTACGACGACCACGGGACAGTTCGTGTGACCCGTGATCTGGTTGCCGACCGATCCGAGCAAAAGGCTTTTGAATCCACCGTGTCCACGCGAGCCGATGACCAGGAGATCAGCCGTCTTGGCCGCATCGAGCAGCACAGCGCTCGGGCCGCCTTCCACAATATGGTGCTCAATCACCAGATCGGCAGGCATATTCGCCTTGACGATCACGGCGTTCTGCGCGGCACGACCGTCCGACTCGAGCTCGTCGATCGGATAGGGAGCCGGCAGACCACCCGGGCTGAGGGCAGTGACTGGAATCGACCACGCGGTATAGATGCGCAAAACATGTCCATGTGCCGCCGCCTCCTTCGCCGCCCATTCCAGTGCGGGAACCGAACGATCCGAGCCGTCTACACCAACTGCGATAGCGCCCATCAGACCTCCTAGGGGATGCACTCAAACTCTAGGCGAAACTACGAGCACCCGGTGGTCCACGACTTAGCCGCGCCCGGCCTCGGCAAGATCATCAAGGCGCACGGAGACCTCGCGATCGTCGTGTAGACGAACCACGACGGCGTCTGCGGGGACTTGCAGAGAGCACACGACTCCACGCCCCTCTGGCGTATCGACTGTCCGCCCGATGGCAGGAGCACGGTCGCGAAAACTCTTGTACACCGGATGTTCGAAGGCGAGACAACAGCGAAGCCGCCCACACAGGCCCGTCACTCGGCCTGGATTGACCGGCAGATCCTGGTCCTTAGCCATCCGCAACGTGATGCGTTGTTCGTGGGCAGGAAAGCGCGTGCAACAGAGCACGTCGCCACACAGGCCATAGCCTCCCGTGATCCGTGCGCCATCGCGTGGACCCAACTGGCGGGCCTCAACACGAAGGGTCAGCTGCCGGCCAACATCCTGGGCAATCGGTCTGAGGTCGACGCGGTCCTCCGACGTGTAGCCAACGACCACGCGCCGACCGTCAAACGGCATCTCGGCACCATGGATCTTGACGCCGGTGTGACGCGCCACGACAGCACGACGGAAGACGCGCCGCACCTCCGATGCCTGCTCGCGCTGCTGACGGCGCCGAACATCGTCCTCCGGAGTGGCCTTGCGCAAGACGCGAAAAACGCGCTCGGGCAGCTTGCCCGTCGATTCGTGCTCGGGTTGCACGACGCGGCCGTACTCCTCGCCACGCGCTGTCTCGCAGATGACGCGATCGTTCCAGAGCAGCTCGACACCATTGGGATCGTGCAACTCGACGGTACCGCCGGACTGGAACACCACACCAACCATCATCATGCGACCACCGCCTCTCGCCGACGCACCATCCGAACACGTGCGAAGACAGCGGCCAGAGCGAGCGACACGTTGATCGGCTGTCCCAAGGCAATCCGCACCTGGTCGACTTCGACAATGCCGCGCTCGAGACGGGCCCTCGAAACGGTCTCTGCGATCGTCGCCAGCGTGGCCGGATCGATCGACGAGACCACGCGATCGGGCGCGCCTGCCTGCACACAGAGCGCATCGCGCAAAACGAGCTGAACCGTGGCGATCACGGCACGCATCATGTCGGTCTCTGCACGACGGCGACGCCGGGTGGCCGTCGTCTTGCCAGACGTCTCGAGTCGCTTGCGTTCGCGGTCGAGCTCGCGCGACGACGGCAACTTCTCGAGGCGCTCCAACGCAGCGGCGGTATCTCGCTCGGCATCTTGCTGAGCACGATCCCCAACGGCCTTCACTCCCGCCAAGGTCGCCTGCACCGCAGCGTCCTCTTGGTCCAGACCAGCTGAGAGCGCCTGCGCTACCCGCGCCTCGACCTCGCCAATCCACTGTCGGGCCGCAGGATCGGCTGCGAGGCGCCGGGCAAAGTCGAGATCGCCGCGGGCGCGCCCACCCAACTCGGCCGCCAACTCCGCCGCCACGCCGTCGGCCTCGAGCCGCACCGCGAGTGCGCTGGCCGACAGGGGAGGAAAGGCAATTGGCTGGCAGCGCGAACGGACCGTTGGCAAAACGCGCGAGAGGTCCTCGGCAACGAGAATCAGCACAACATCGCCAGGCGGTTCCTCGAGCGTCTTCAAGAAGGCGTTGGCGGCATCGCGATTGAGCCGGTCGGCCTCGTCGACGATGCCAACCCGACGCACTGCCTCCTGCGGCCGATAACGCAGGGCGCCCGAAAGCTCGTGGATCTGGTCGACCAGCAGCGACTCGCCCTCGGGCTCGATCATGGCCAGGTCGGGATGACTACCGGGAACCACTCGGCGTACATCACAGCCGAGTAGCAGTGCAGCGAAGGCGCGCGAGGCATCGTGCTTGCCGGTGCCCGGCGGCCCGTGCAAGAGATAGGCGTGCGCCGGCTCGGAAACCGCCGAACGCAAGAGCACCTCAGCGCGAGGCTGCCCGGGAAGCGAGATCATCATGGTCGCACCCCCTCGAGTGCACTCCAGATCCGCTCCGCTACTTCAACCTCGGACCCCACCGCGTCGACGAGACGGATGCGAGCCGGATCGAACTCGCCGAGCTGAAGAAAGCCCTGCTCGACACGTGCATGGAATTCCTCACCCGCGGATTCCATCCGATCGGGTACCGCATCGCGTCGAGCCACGCCGTGCAGCACAATCGTGCGCGCCGGCAAGAGACCAACGGTGGCAAACAGCGAGACGTCGCGGATCTCCTCGATGCCCAGACCACGACCAACGCCCTGATAGACAAGCGAGCTGTCGATAAAGCGATCGCAGACGACCCACGCTCCGCGGGCGAGGGCCGGGGCGATCACCTGCTCCACGATTTCAGCCCTCGCAGCTGCGAACAGCAGTGCCTCGGCACGGTCGCTCAACTCGACCTGTGGATCGAGCAGCAAGGCGCGAACACGTTCGCCTAGCTCGGTGCCCCCCGGCTCGCGACACTGCGCAACCTCGAGCCCGGCCCCGCGCAAACGGTCGGCCAACAGCGCCACCTGCGTCGACTTGCCGACCCCGTCGGGCCCTTCGAGGCTCACGAACATGTAACAAGGTTACTGCGACGCCCAGATCGGGGCGTCTCTTGGCAGGAAGGCCTAGGCCTGTGACGAACCTTTGGGCAATGGCTGCAGTAGAGCATCACTTCCTTCTTGATACTGGCACGTGGGTCGCCGTCCGTCGGCGGCGCTTTTTTGAGCGCTTTGCCGTCTGGGGTATCCTCGCGGCCGTGGCACTCGTTGCCGTCGCTGCACTTTGGGGTGGTACCGCTCTGTTCGGGACTCTGACGAGTGCAAAGGGTGGTCCGGCCGAGGTGGCTGCCGAGGTCGTCGTACCCGCACCACCCGTCACGAAGACTCCCGTCGTCGTCTGGAATGGCCTCGGCGCCGATGGCGTTGCCGCGGAGGCTGCACGACAGCTGATGATCAAGCAGTATCCGATCGCCGCCGTCAGTGACGCCCCCGACCATAGCTACATGAAGACGTACGTGATGTACCAGGCCAGCGATCCAGCCGGAAAGTCGGCCGCAGGTGCCTTGATCAAGAGCCTTCACTTGAAGGGTGCGGTTGCTCAACCTCTTGATGGTGTGCGCAAGGATCAGCTCGGCGGTGCGCGGCTGCTGTTGATCGTCGCCGACCCGCTGAGCCACTAAGCGGTCGTCCGCGGCCAACAAGCCGCCTACTATCGGTCTCGTGCAACCGCTCCCCCGCTTTAGTTCGACCGCCGCCGTGCTGCTCGCTGTCCCCGGCGTCGTGCTCGCGATCTGGGGCATTCTGTTCGCCGCGGGTGGCATTGCGCCAGGAGCCGCGAGCCTGATTGCCGCGGGCACCACCATCCCCGCCGGCATCGTGCTTGGTCTGATTGCCGTCGGTTGGTGGCCGTTCGTGCTGCCCAGTCGTTCAACGCTCGTCGCAGTAGCAGGCCTGACAATCTTCGCGCTCGTCGCGGCGCTTTCGAGCCTCTGGTCGCTGTCCGCGAGCGACTCGGTGGAAACAGGAATTCTCTCTGCCGGCTATCTCGGCGCACTCGCACTCGGCGTGCTGCTTGGGCCAGGGCTGCGCCGACCAGGCGTGGTCTTTGCGGCCGGCCTGACCGCCATCGCCACGGTCGCCAGCACTTGGGCGCTCGTTGCGCGGTCCTTCCCCGGCACGGCGGGCGTGCAGTTGAGCCCTCGCCTTTCGGGCACGTTGACGCTCCCGAATGCCCTTGCGATCCTGGCGCTGACCGGCGTCTTTGGAGGCCTGGCCCTCTGTGCTCACCGTGATCGCCGCTACCGTGCCATCGGTGGGGCGATTGCCTCAATCAACATGCTCGCGCTGGTGCTGACATCGTCGCGCTCTGGACTGGGTCTGGCTCTGGTTGGGACCATCGCGCTGCTGCTCGTGCTGCCCACCGCCCCCCGGATGCGGCTAGTCGGCCTGCTCGCCGTCGTGCCTGCCGTCATTTGCGGTTTCAAAATTGCCGTGTGGACCGCCTTTACGGCACCCGAGCAGAGCGTGCTCCCTGCTGGCTGGGGTCTGATCTACGCGCTGGTCGGCTCGGCGGTGCTCGGTGCCGCGATCGCTGTCGTGGCCGTGCGTTTGTTGCCCGGCGCTGAGCCCGCCGGCCATCGTGGCCGCGCCTCACGCCGTACGTTCCTGATCGCACTTGGCGGCGTGATCGTCTTGGTGATCGGATTTGTCGTGCGCGCAGCCGGCCCGAGCGGAGCAATGAGTGCGATTCGCGACGGCTTTACGGGGCCCGTTGGCCAAGCTGGTGTTCGTGTTGGCATCGGCTCGAACCTCCGCGACCATTGGTGGTCAACCGCGTGGGATGGCTTTCGTGCTGAGCCGTGGCACGGCTGGGGGGCGGGCACCTTTCGCCTGCTCGAGCAGATTACGCAGAACCCAATGTACGTGACCGATTCGGCGCATAACACGCTGCTGGAGGCACTTGCGGGAACCGGTCTCGTTGGCGGCGTGCCTTTTATCGTTGGCGGCATTGCGCTGGTCGTGATGGCGGTCGCGGGCGTGCGTCACCCTCGCGTTGGCGACGAGGTCGGTGCAACCGTGATCGCGCTCGGAGCGATCGCCTTTCTGTCTCAGGGCCTCGTCGATGTGGACTGGAGCCTGCTCGCACAAGGCGTTCTCATCTACGCCGCGATCGGTGCGATCGCGCCGGCACCCCACCAGCAATCTCGTGTCACTGCCCCCGCCCGTGCAATTGCAGGTGCCGTCTGCATCGGCCTCATCTTTGCCGGGCTCGTCGGCGTACCAACCTGGCTAAGCGCCCGCGATAGCGTCCGCAGCGATGCCATCCTGATCGAGAATCCCCAGGCCGCGTACGAGGCAGCCGCCAGTGCCCACCGTTATAACCCGCTCTCGGTTGAGGCACTTCTGGCTGAGGCCAACGCCTTGCAAGAGCTCGGCGATACCCAGGGGGCGCAGGCCACCCTGCGCCAAGCAATCGAGCTCGAGCCAAAGAACTACGAACCGTGGCTCGCCTACGGCACCTACCTCGCTTACGCGTGGGGGCAACTCGAACAGGGTCGTGCTGCCCTCCAGCAGGCGCTCAAGCTGTCGGGCAATGATGGTTCGGTGTATGTAGTCGTCGACACATTGCCGCCTGCACCGTGAATACCCGTCTCACCAACGCCAAACGCCCACTAGAGTTGGAAATTGTGTTCCCCCGACGCACCTCCATCCGCCTGCTCGTACTGACCGCACTCATGTTCAGTACCTTCCTGCTCGCCGTGCCCTCGGCAGGTGCCGCCAACTGCGGTAAGACGTTGATTAACGAGTACTTCTACACCGGTCGCCTCGCGTACCACACGCAAGAGTGCTACGCCTCCGCGCTCAAACAGCTCGATCCTGATGCGCGCATGTACTCGGGCATCATGGGTGCGATCCGCGCCGCCCGCTCGCGTGACAAGGCCGCCGATACGAAAGCCGCCAATCCGATTGTCGAGCCGGAGACAACGGACACGACCGGCACAACAAATGCGCCGCCCGTTGACACCCTGCCGATTTACGACGACGTCCCCCCAACACTGACCACCGATGAGGGAACCGTGACGGCCGAGTCGCGCGCTGGTGCAATCGTGCCGACTGAGACGACCCAGGCCGCACTGCCGACTGTGACGACTCCCAATCAGGTCCCGCTCACGGTGATTCTGCTCGCTGGTCTTGCCGTGGTGTTGACGCTGGTCGGGCTCGGTGGCCTGACCGTGCGCTGGCTCGACCGTTCCTCCTAGTGCGCAGTCGAGTTAGGCGCGCTTGAAGATCAGTGCTGCGTCGTGCCCGCCGAAGCCAAAGCCGGTTGACATCGCGTAATCGGGGGTCGCTGGGCGCGCCTCTCGAACCAGGTCGAGGTCGACGTCGGGTTCGACGAGATTGGCACACGGAGGCAGTTGGTTGCAGGCAAAGCAGGCCAGCGTAACGATCGCCTCGATCGCGCCGGCAGCACCAATCGTGTGCCCGTGCTGGCCTTTCGTCGACGAGATTGGCGTCTGACCGAACCCGACGCGCTGCAGTGCGCGCGCCTCGGCGGTATCGCCGACCGGCGTGGAGGTCGCGTGCGCATTGACATAGCCGATTGCCACCGCCGTGAGCCCCGCGTCGTCCAGCGCCGCCTGTATCGCTCGGGCCGGCCCCTCGCCTGTCTCGTCGGGACTGGTCAGGTGCCCCGCGTCACACGACTGGCCGTAGCCAACCACTTCGCCGTAGATGTGCGCACCACGGGCGAGCGCGTGCTCCCACTCCTCGAGCACGAGGACGCCGGCGCCCTC
>SYIF01000137.1 GCA_005798855.1 Actinomycetota bacterium
AGGGGAGGACACCACATCCGCGCGGTTGTCATGTCCTCCTAGGATCACGAGTGGACTTGGATGGCGCTGCTGGAGGGGTGTGTCCGGTAGGTCGACTAAGGTGCCGTCTCGACCTAGTTCGCCCCTTTAAACCGGTCCTGTGAGGCCGGGAAGGAGCTCAGTTCGACATGATTTATTTCTCCTGCGATCGGCGCGTGCGCCGGTGAGCACCCTGAGCACGCGCGTCTTGCTCGATGCCGATCAGATCGCGCGCACGCTTGCGCGGATCGGGTCGGAGATCGTCGAGCGGCACCCAGATCTGTCGCAGGTCCACCTCGTCGGCATCCGCTCGCGCGGCGTGCCGTTGGCCGAGCGCATCCGCGATCGCATCAAGGAGACGACGGGCATTGAGGTGCCGGTGGGCGCTGTCGACATCAGCTTTTACCGCGACGACGTTGGCATTCGCGCCGACGCCGACGATCGCATTGGCGACCACCCCGTGGTGGGTGAGACGGTCTTTGATGGCCCGATCAAGGGCGCCATGATCGTCCTGATCGACGACGTGCTCTACACCGGGCGCACCGTGCGGGCTGCGATCGACGCGATCTTCGATTACGGCCGTCCCGCGTGCGTGCAGCTCGCAGTGCTGGCCGATCGTGGGCATCGCGAACTTCCAATTCGCGCAGATTTCGTCGGCAAGAACCTGCCGACCCAAGGAGCTGAGCGCGTGCGCGTGCGGCTGCGAGAGACGGATGGAGTGGATGAGGTCGTGCTGATTGGCGGAGATGGAGGGGCGGAGTCGTGAGCACTAAACGACACCTGATGGGGATGAACGACGTAGATCGTGCCGACATCGAGCGCATCCTCGAGACGGCAGCGGGCTTCGAAGATGTCGTCGAGCGCGACGTCAAGAAGGTTCCGACGTTACGCGGCCGCACGGTCGTCAACCTCTTCTACGAATCCTCGACGCGCACGAGTTCGAGCTTCGAGCTGGCTGCCAAGCGCCTCAGCGCCGACGTCGTCAGCGTCAAATCGTCTGGCTCGAGCGTCGACAAGGGCGAGTCGCTCAAGGACACGATCCGCACGCTTAACGCGTACAAGCCAAACATCATCGTGATCCGCCATCCGCATATCGGTGCCGCGCAATTGACGGCGCGCTGGTCCGACGCGCACGTCGTCAACGCCGGCGACGGCAAACACCAGCACCCGACTCAGGCCCTGCTCGACCTGTACACGATCAAGAAGCGGCTGGGACGGCTCGACGACATCAAGGTTGCGATCGTCGGCGACATCCTGCACAGCCGTGTCGCGCGCAGCGATATCGAGGCCTTCCAGATGATGGGGCTCGACGTCACGCTGATCGGCCCGCCGGCGCTGATTCCGCCAGGTATTGTCGAGGCCACGGGAGTCAAGGTCTCGGACGATCCGGAGGCGATGAGCGAGGCGGATGTGATCTACGTCTTGCGCATGCAGCACGAGCGCATGGAGCCGGGCCAGAACTACCTGCCAAGCCTGCGCGAGTATGCGCGCGTCTGGGGCGTCAATGCGCGCCGCGTGCGCCCCGGCCAAGTGGTGATGCACCCGGGGCCGATGCAGCGCGGCGTCGCGATCGCGCCCGCCGTCGCCGACTCGGGCGTCTCGCTGGTTGAAAACCAGGTCGAGGCCGGCCTGGTCGTGCGAATGGCGGTCCTCTACGACCTGATGACGCGCCCATCGATTGGCACCGTCATCGACATTCGCGAGCGCACCGGCGAGTGGGGTGCAGCATGACCCGCCTCGAGCAACGTGAGTCCGACGCGGTCAGCGTTCTCGTCCAAGGCGCCCGCCTGTTCGACCCCGTCGAGGGGTTGGATGTCACGGCCGACCTGCTGATTCAGGACGGTAAGATCGTCCAGATCGGCGACAAGGTTGCCGCTCCCATCGGCACGCGCGTGTTGAAGGGCGCGGGCAAGACCCTGCTGCCCGGCCTCGTCGATCCGCACGTGCACCTGCGCGTGCCCGGCCAGGAATACAAAGAGGATTGCGCCTCCGGCTCGGCTGCGGCTGCCGCGGGTGGCTACACGACGATCCTCTCGATGCCGAACACCGATCCGGTGATCGACTCGGGCGCCACGCTCGAGGCCGCGCTCGACCGCGCCAAGGAAGGCGCCGTCATCCAGGTCGGCTTCCTCGCCGCGATTAGCGTCGCGCGCGCGGGCGAGTCGTTGACGGAGATGCGCGACCTCGCCGACCGCGGCGCCGCGGGCTTTACCGACGACGGCTCGCCGGTCGAGAGCGCACGACTGATGCGACGCGCACTGCAATACGTACGCCCACTCAACCTGCCCTTGGCCTTGCACGAGGAGGAGCCGTCGCTGACGCACGGCGGCCACATGCACGAGGGCGCGGTCTCGGCCACGCTCGGCCTTGGCGGCTGGCCCGGCATTGCCGAGACGCTGATGGTGGCACGCGACATTCGCCTGGCGGAGCAGGAGGGTGCGCGCATCCACCTGCAGCACATCTCGGTTCGCACGAGCATCGAGGAGATCGCGCGTGGCCGCGAGCGCGGCGTGCGCGTGTCGAGCGAGGCGAGCCCGCATCACCTGGTCTTGACGGACCGGGCCGTCTTGTCGCTCGACAGCAACTTCAAGATGAACCCGCCGCTGGCCAGCGAAGACGATCGTCAGGCACTGATCGAGGGTCTCAAGACGGGTGTGATCGACTGCATCGCAACCGACCATGCACCGCACGCGATCCACGAGAAGGAGGTGCCATTTGAGGCCGCCGCCTTCGGTGTGACCGGGCTCGAGACTGCGCTCCCGATTTTGCTCGAGGAGCTCGTGGCGCCGGATCTGGTGCCGCTCGCGACGATCATCCGCGCGATGACAGAAGGCCCCTGCAACGCCTTCGATCTGGAGCGCCCTGCGCTGCGGGTCGGCGCGACGGCCAATCTCGCCCTCTGGGATCTCGACGCTCGCTGGATCGTCGGCGACCGACCCTTCCATTCGAAGAGTGCAAACTCATGCTTCCTCGGCGACACCGTGCGTGGCATCTGCCTCGTCACGATTGCCAATGGTCGCGTAGCCCACGACGAGCTGGAGGTCCTCGCATGAGTGCCGCGTATCTCCTTTTAGAAGACGGCACTCGGTTCGATGGTGAGGGTGCCGGAGCGACCACGGTTGCGCTTGGCGAGGCCGTCTTTACGACCGGCATGACGGGGTACCAGGAGACGCTGACGGACCCGTCGTTTAGCGGCCAGGTGATCACGTTCTCGTCGCCGATGATCGGCAACTACGGCATCGAGAGCGATGTCGGCGAGTCGGATCGCGTGCAGGCGATCGGCATGGTCTGTCGCGAGGCGCGCAATGCCGCACCTGCGGGCCGCACGGGCCTGCTCGACTGGTTGACGGAACACGGCGTGCCGGTCCTGTTTGGCATCGACACGCGGGCGCTCGTCCAGCACCTGCGCGACAAGGGGTCGATGCGCGCGGCGCTCGTCACCGACGGCACGTCGCCCGAGCAGGCCAAGCAGTTGATCGCCGAGACGCCGGCGATGGCGGGCCAAGATCTCGCCGCGGGTGTCTCGCGTCCTCAGCGCGAGCAAGACCCTGCGAGTGGCGCGACGCGCTGCACGGTGGTGCTGCTCGATTACGGCGCAAAGGATTCGATTGGCGATCTGGTCGCCGAGGCCGGCGCCCATGTGGTGATCGTTCCGCACGACTCGACCGCAGACGAGATTCGTGCGCTCGATCCGGACGGCATTCTGCTCGCCAACGGGCCCGGCGATCCGGGCGCGATGGACGCGCACGTCGCCAACGTCCAGGCGATGCTCGAGCTCGGCATGCCCGTCTTTGGCATCTGTCTCGGCCATCAGCTGTTGGCGCGAGCGGTTGGCCTCGACACGTACAAGCTGCGCTTCGGCCATCGTGGCGCGAACCATCCGGTGCTCGAAACCGAGACGGGCCGCGTGCTCGTGACGAGTCAGAACCACGGCTTTGCAGTCAAGGCCCCCGAGGGCAAGACCGACATCGTCATCACCCACACGTCGCTCTACGACGAAACGGTCGAGGGCCTACGTGTCGAGGGCCGGCCGGTCTGGAGCATGCAATTCCACCCCGAGGCCTCGCCGGGCCCACACGACGCCCGCGACGCCCTCGTCGCCTTTGTGGACGAGGCAGCCGCCTATCGCGAGAGCAGGAGCTAGGCGATGGCGATCCCCATGCTCCTGGATCAACTTTGCTTTGGGGTCAGACCCCTAAACAAAGTTGCCGTCAGTTCGACACCACACCCGCCGGCCAACTTTGCTTTGGGGTCTGACCCCAAAGCAAAGTTGATCGAACTCGAGGAGATCGTGTAATGCCACGCCGAGACGACCTCAAGAAGATCGCCGACGAAAGCCCGAAGGAAAAGGCGGCGATCATGGAAGTGGTCAGCCTCATCGAAAGTGACACCAACCCACCCAAGCTGATCAGCCTCAA
>SYIF01000138.1 GCA_005798855.1 Actinomycetota bacterium
ATCCACGGTGGCGGCATCGACCTCAAGTTTCCGCACCACGAAAACGAGCGCGCCCAGTCGGAGGCATTGACTGGACGTCCCTTCTCGCGCATCTGGCTGCACAACGGCATGCTGCGTTTTGGTGGCGACAAGATGTCCAAGTCGCTTGGCAACATTGACCGGTTGGCTGACGCGCTCGACCGCGAGGGTCCCGAGACGTTGTTGTCGTTGTTTGCGCGTGCGCAGTATCGCTCGTCGGTCGACTACAGTCCCGACTCGCTTGAAGACGCGCGCCGCTCGAACGATCGGCTGCGCGAGGCGTTGCGTCGAGCAGCTCGCACGAGCGGTGGTGCGGCGGCCGCTGATGGCGGCCCCCTTGCTGAGGCTGCAGCAGAGGTCGATAGTCGCTTCCGCACCGCGCTCGACGACGACTTTGCGACGCCCGAGGCGCTGGCCGCACTGTTCGACTTGGTGCGCCAATTGAATGCTGCAATCGGCGTCGGCGATGCCAATCCCGCCGATGTTACGCAGGCCCGCAGCGTGCTGGTTGAGTGTCTCTACGTGCTCGGGCTCGATGGGCTTGCGGCTACGAATGAGGGCCCACCTGCCGAGGCGCTTGCGCTCCTCGAACAGCGCGAAAACGCCCGTTTAGAGCGAAATTTCGAGCGAGCTGATGCGCTACGCGACGAGTTGCTTGCGCTCGGCTGGGTCGTCCAAGACCTTCCTGATGGCCCAGAGTTGGCACCCGCATGAGTGCCGATCTGATCTACGGACGACAGCCGGTCCACGAGGCGACCCGTGGCCGACGTAACGTGCAAGAGATTCTCGTGACGGACAAAGCCAAGGCCTCGCTGTCGTGGCTTCGTGGTCTCGACGCGCCCGTGCGTGTGACGGGTGCGGATGAGATCGGTGCGCTGATCGGCAACTCTGATCATCAGGGCATCGCCGCTCATGTCGATCCGTTTCCCTACATCGATGGCGACGAGCTGCTCGCTATCGAACGCCCGCTGATCATTGCGCTCGATGGCGTCAGTGACCCGCGCAACCTGGGAGCGATCGTGCGTAGCGCCGAGTGCGCCGGGGCCGATGGTCTGGTCTTGCCGCGGCATGGCAGCGCGCCGGTCACTGCCGCCGTGGCCAAAGCCAGTGCCGGCGCCGTTGAGCACCTGCCGGTTGCGATCGTTCCGAATCTGGCCGATTGGCTGCATCGCGCCAAACGGCCCGGGCTCTGGACCTATGCAGCGGCTGCTGACGCCCAGATGGCCTACACGGATGGCGATTATCGCGATGGCTGCATCTTCGTGCTTGGTGCTGAGGGCTCAGGCGTGCGTCCGCGTGTGCAAACGGCCTGCGATGCGATCGTTTCATTGCCGTTGGCGGGCAAGATCTCGTCGCTGAATGTTTCGGTCACCGCCGGCATTCTGCTGTTTGAGGCCGTTCGACAACGCCCGTACGTTTCAGCCCGCCAACGATCATCCTGATAGGTTGATCCCTATCAAACACGCACAATCCCGCTGGTAGAGCCGATTCTAGGTCGTCTCGGAGGCAATTAAGAATGTAACGGTTTGCAGGCAAATTAGGGTTTGTCCTATCAATTGTGAGATTGCCCTTGAAATTGCCTAGGCCGTCGGGCATAGTGCGGATGTCCGGCATAAACCTCAAGTACACAATGAGGTTGATGGAGTGTCGTGGAGGGTTACCCCGTTATGCAAGCAGCACGAGCAACTACAGCCCGCACACTGGATCCAGCAGCGCGGCAGAAGCGCGATCAGGGTGATCTCTCCCTTGTCTTGCGTGCTCGCAACGGTAATGACGCCGCTCTCGACCAGCTGATTCGGCGCTATCAGCCGTTTGTGCGCCTTAAGGCGTCGAGTTACTTCCTGGCCGGCGGCGATTCCGACGATCTGCAGCAGGAGGGCCTGATTGGCCTCTACAAGGCGATCCGCGACTACCGCGTTGATCGTGAGACCTCGTTCCGCTCGTTCGCCGAGCTCTGCATCACGCGCCAGATCATCACTGCGATTAAGGGCGCAACCCGCAACAAGCATCAGCCGCTCAACGGCTACATCTCGTTTAGCCACACGCCTGCTGGAGCCGATCCAGAGGGTGGAGAGTGCACGCTTGGCGATGCGATTGCTGGTTCGCCTACGCTCGACCCCGCCTCGCGCGTGGTCTCGAGCGACGAACTGGATTCGCTGGTCTCGATGCTCGGCAAGGCACTCTCACCACTCGAGTCCGAGGTGCTCGCCTCGTTTATGGCCGGCCAGTCGTACGAGTCGATTGCCGAGCGGGCAGGTTGCGATCCGAAGGCCGTCGACAATGCTTTGCAGCGCGTCAAGCGCAAGATCGAGCAGCACCGTGCCAGCCGCGAGGTTGGCGAGACCGCCTAGATTTTCGGTATGTCCGCCGGTGACCTCGTATTCGCCGGCTTGGCTGCACTCGCTGCCGGAGTCATCAATGCCCTCGCCGGTGGCGGCACCCTGATCTCATTTCCCGTGCTCTTGGCACTCGGTGTGCCGCCGATCGCGGCCAATGTGACCAATACCGTGGCACTCGTCCCTGGCTTCCTCGGCGGAACGCTTGCGCAGCGAGGCGATCTCGCCGGGCAGGGTCGCCGGATGCGGGTCTTGCTGCCGCTCGCGGCGCTCGGTGGTCTCGTCGGCGCAGCACTGCTCTTGATGACCCCAGAGAGCGCCTTTGAGGTCCTGATTCCATTTTTGATCATCGGCGCGGTCGTGCTGTTGGCACTCGGCAATACCGTCAAAAAGCGCGTAGTAGAGCGGATCTCTCGCCTACACGGTGGACACGAAAGGTTGCTGGGATCGGCAATCGGCATCTTTGCTGCGGCGATCTACGGCGGCTACTTCGGCGGCGGCCTTGGCATCATCGTGCTCGCGGTGCTGGGTGCCGTGCTCGTCGACACACTCACGCGCATCAATGCCCTCAAGCAGTGTTCGAGCCTCGTTATCAACGGTGCCGCCGCACTCGTCTTTATCTTTTCGGGGCACGTCCTGTGGGTGACCGCGGTCGTGATGCTGATCTGCGCACTGGGCGGCGGCTACCTTGGTGGACACCTCGCAACGCGTCTGCCCGCTGTCGTCTTGCAGCGCGTCATGATCGTCGTCGGCGTCGTCGTCGCGGTGGTCTACAGCATCCGCACGTTCGCCTGAGGGCCTACGCAGCGACAGCGGTGCGCTGTGTCACAGCAACCCGGGCGGGATCCGGCACGTTTGTGCAGATGCCGTCGACGCCCATTGCGCAGAGGCGTGCGATCGTGGCTGGGTCGTCGGGTGTCCAGACCCAAATCTCGCCACCACTACGATGGACCTGTGTCACCAATTTAGGTGTCACGAGTCGATGCTGAACCGTTACCAGGTCGATGCGGTAGGCCTTCATCAGCAGATCGACTCGGCCAGTCCAGGCGAATCGCCAGAGACGATTGGCGGCCCAGCCGAGCGCGCGCACCCAGTCGTGGTGTCGGCGCGGGATCGTGAAGCCAATGCGAATACGGGGCTCGAGGTGGCGGACCCAGAGCGCCTGCTCCCAGCCGCCACCCGTCAAGACGACACGATCCGTCATCTCGCCCTCGCGCAAAACGCGCACGAGTTGCTCGGAGAGACCATTCTGTTTTAGGTCGAGATTGAGCGGAATATTGGCATGCCGCGCCAAGGCCAACACGTCGCGGAGAAGCGGAGCAGTCAGGTTCGCACCCTTTTCGTGTGCGAGCACCAGCTCGTCGTCCGAGCCGCGGCGCCGAACATCGACTTCGACCATGTCGCAGTCCAGTCGGATCGCCTCAGCAATCTGCGCCAGCGTGTTATCTCCAAGCCCAGTGCGGTAGCCACGATGTGCGATGTGTAGGTGCGTACCCATACTCGTAGCGTAGCGCTCAGACGAGGTAGAATGAAAGGAATCACCGAATCGAAATATCCCCTCAGCAGGGAAAAGCATGATTCTCAAGCCGACGCGCGGACTCGAACCGCGGACCACTCGCTTACAAGGCGAGAGCTCTACCAGCTGAGCTACGTCGGCAACCTATGCAGCGTAGCGACCGATCGATGCGGCATCGTAGGTTCCATGTACGACTCGCTTCGCGTCCTCGTGGTCTCCAACATGGTCCCATCGACCGAGGTACCGCAATATGGCGTCTTCGTGATGCGCCAAACGGCGGCGCTGGAGCAGGCTGGTTGCACCGTGGAGGTGGTCGGCATTGAGCAGCGCACGACCGGACTGCCGGGCACGTTGCGCAAGTACGTGAGGCTGCGGAGCCAAGGTGCACACGCGGCAGATCGCATGCAGGCCGATGTCGTATTGGGACACTACCTCGTGCCAACCGCACTGATCGCTCGACGGGTGGCACGCTCGGTTGGTGCTCCGTACGTGCTCGTCGCACACGGTGGCGACGTTGGTCACCTCGAGCGGTCCAGGCCGCTGCGCACCGCAGTGCGGAAAGCGGTCTTTGGGGCGGCGGCTGTGGTTGCCGTTTCCAGCGAGCTGGCTGCGCGCCTCACAGCGGTCTATCCGGGACTCGTCGTCGAGGTCATCAACACCGGAGTCGATCGTGCACTGTTTCGCCCCGGGGCTGCAGACCTCTCGCCGTTTGGGGCGGCCCCGAGTCGTCCGCTGATCGTGCAGATCGGCAACCTGATCGAGCGTAAGAACCCGGAGCGTCTCGCCGCAGCGGCGGAGCGACTGTTCGCCGAGCGTGGCGGTGGCGAGCTCTGGATCGCGGGTACAGGACCACTGGCAGAGCAGCTTGAGGGATTGCCGCACGTTCGCCTGTTGGGAGCTGTCCGTCCCGACCGCGTGCCGGCGTTGCTGCGTGGAGCGGATGCTGCGACGCTCGTGGCGCTCAGCGAAGGCTACGGACTCGGCGCGCTCGAAGCCGTTGCCTGTGGCGTACCTGTGGTCGTCTCGCAGACGGCGCCGGTCGCACGCGACCTGCCAGCCTCCGCTGCGGTGCAAGTCGATCCATTCAGCGAAGACGCGATTCTCGCTGGGCTTCGTGCTGCACTCGCGTTGGCACGCGACGACCCTGCGGGGCAGGCGACCGCAGACGCTCACGCAGACGTTGTCCAAGCACGGCGCCTGTCGGATCTGCTCGAACGGGTCGCGCGTTCGTGCTCCGCATAATCCTGCTTAGTCGGCGGTAACGGTCGACGTCTCTTCGACGTACGGTGCGACACCAAAATCGTCTTCCCAGAGGTCTTCGACGGTGCGAAACTCCTCGTCGGTCAATGGTGCCGTGTCGGACGTCCCTGCAAACTCGTCGATCTGCTCGGTGTTATAGATATTCGGCAGCACGGAGGCGACAACGTTTTCGTGGAGTAGCCACTGGATGGCGGCCTGGCCCATCGTACGGTCTTCGCGTTCGAGGAACCGCACCTGCTCCACCTTCTCAACGCCCTCCACGAGCCACGACTTGGGGCGGTGCTTGCGATGATCGTTATCGTCGAAGACGGTCTCGAGCGTGTACTTGCCTTCGAGCATGCCGGACGAGTGAGGGACACGCACGACGATCGAGGTGTCGTTGTTCTTGGCGCTTGCGATAAAGTCGCGGCCAGGCTGCTGCTCGAGCAGGTTGTGGATCACTTGGATCGCATGGATCGGTCGATTCTCGATCGCCCAGAGACCCTCCGTGCGCCAACCGATGGCGGGGCCGAGGGCGACGCCGATCGAGCCGATCATGCCTGCCTGAACGAGCTCGTCGAGCATCTCAAACAGCCCATCGTCCTGCAGGGCATCAAGGCGCGGATTGTGGAGCTGATAGAAATTGATGTGGTCGCGGCCTAGGCGACGTAGGCTCTGCTCAAGTGCGTACTTGACGAACGCGGGCGTCCAGTCGTGGGGGCGCTCGACGTGGCCCTTGCGCTCCCAAGGCGAGTAGATGTCGTAGCCAAACTTGGTGCCAATGACGACCTCAGAGTCGGTGCCGAACGCCTTCTCGAGCAACGTTTCTCCGCGACCCTCACCGTACGTGTCGGCCGTGTCGAAGAAGTTGATGCCACGATCGCGGGCATGGCGCAGGAGCGCTACCGCCTCGTCGTCGGAGTACTCACCCCACCAACCGGTAGCTACGGTCCAGACACCAAAACCGACCTCGGAGACGTTGACACCACTGGATCCAAGCGCACGCTGTTTCATAATCAGAGAGTAGCGCGGGTTCGTCGTGCGGTGCGAGGCGTCAGCTTTTGTAGAGTGGACTGTCCTACGACGGGAGGTGTGCGTGTCGAAGCAGGGACTGTTGCGGTGAGGCTGTTGACCGATCTGCAGTGGCTCGACGTTGACGGTGCGCTCGCTGACGGCTGGATCCTGATCGAACAGGATCGGATCAGCGACTGTGGGCACAGCGATGCGCCGCAGGCGGGGGAGGCAACTGTCGAATCGCTTGACGGCGCGATCGTGTTGTCTGGCTTTATCGACCTTCACTGCCACGGAGGTGGGGGAGGGTCGTATCTGTCCGGCTCGACGGAGGAGGCGCGTCAAGCGACACTGACGCATCGCCGACATGGCACGACCACCAGCCTTGGCAGCCTTGCCTCTGCCTTGCACAGCGACTTGCTGCGACAAATTGAGGCGCTGCTGCCGCTCGTCGCCGACGGCACGCTGCACGGCATTCACCTCGAGGGGCCATGGTTGGCGCCGGCCTACTGCGGCGCACACGATCCCGCCGTTTTGCGCGGGGTTGCCGACGATGAGTTGGCCGAGTTGCTTGCCAGCGGCGAAATTGCGATGGTGACGTTGGCGCCGGAGGTCGACGGCGCGCTCGCTGCGATCCCAAAGCTCGTCGCTGCCGGAGCAGTCGTGGCGATTGGACACACTGGTGCGGACGCGGCGGTCATCACGCAGGCCATCGATGCCGGCGCGCGTGGTGCAACCCACCTCTTCAATGCGATGCCACCGTTGCATCACCGACAGCCAGGTCCGGTCGCAACGCTCCTGCTCGATCAACGCGTGACGATCGAGTTGATCGCCGATCTTGAACATGTTGCACCAGCGATGCTGGAAATGGCCGTCCGCATTGCCAGTCCAGACCGCGTCGCGTTGGTCACCGACGCAATCGCTGCGGCTGACGACGGTGATGGCGACCATCGGCTCGGCGAAATGGACGTGATCGTCTCCGGTGGCGTTGCTCGCCTGCGTGATGGGGGAGCGTTGGCGGGGAGTACCCTCACACAGGATGTGGCACTGCGGCACCTCGTCGAGGTCGTTGGCGTTGATCTGTCGGCAGCCTCCACGATGCTCTCGGCCACACCTGCCCACGTGCTTGGTCTGACCGATCGTGGAAAAATTGCTCCAGGCTTGCGTGCCGACCTTGTCGTGCTGACACCGGCGCTCGAGATCACTGACGTCATTCGCGCCGGCGTGCGTGTGGACTAGCGCCGCGAGAGACGATCGCCGGCGACGAGTGCAGCACCGAGTGCGCCACAGTCGTCTCCGAGTTCGGAGAGGACAATCTGGCTCGCGACGTCGGAACGCAGTAGGACTGGCTGCGCGGCGGCGCGGACGTCATTGAGGAAGCGATCGCCGAGTCGAGTCGCCAGGCCACCACCAATCACAATACAGTCGACGTCGAGCAGATTCGCGGCACTGCCAGCTGCCGTACCGACCGCACGTGTGGCCTGAGCGATCAGTTCTAACGCGAGCTCGTCTCGTTGCAGGCAGGCATCGAGCCAGACGCGGCTCGTCAGGCGGGTACGGCCCTGCTGCTCCATCAATTCGAAGAGCGTCGTGGGGCGGCCGGCTTGATGCTGTTGACGAGCGGCCTGCTCGAGTGCGCTGCGTCCGGCATAGGCCTCAAGGCAACCGTTGCGTCCACAGCCACAACGGTGCCCGTCTTGGACGATCACCGTGTGGCCGATCTCGCCTGCGGCACCAATCCCCAGCCAGAGGTCGTTGTTCAAAATCAGCCCACCGCCAACACCCGTGCCGCAGAAGATGCCAAGCAAGTTGGCTCTGCCGCGACCAACCCCGAGCCGATGCTCGGCCACCATGCTGGCTTGGACGTCGTTCGCGAGTGCGACGGGCACACCAAATATGTCGCCGACGATCTCACTGACCGGTACGGGCTGATCCCAGCCTGCGACGTTCACGGCTTGCAGGACGATGCCGGCGGCAACATCAATCTGGCCGGGTGCACCAATACCGATCGTGGCGACGGCGGACGCTGGCTGATCCGCTCGAATGAGGAGCTGTTCGATCGTTTCCTTGACGGCCGCAAGTACGGCACTCGGGCCACCCGTGACCGGGGTTGTGCCCCGCGTGCGGGCTACGATCGAGTCGTCGTCGGCGACGAGCAACGTCTGGATCTTTGTCGCACCAAGATCGACGCCCACGCGTAGGCTCATCGGTTCGTTCCCGCCGTGTACTGAGAGCGATTTCTATCCACGCGGGACGACGTTACCACTCAACGGTAAAGGCCCGGCAGAAGAATCGGCGTTCGTTCAAGATGATCCGGGTAGACTTCGCGCATGGTCGAAGGCGTCTTTGTTGCACTGCAGGTCATCCTTGGAATCCTTGCGATCGTGCTCGTGCTTGCTCACTCGGGCAAGGACACGGGTCTGTCGGGTGCCTTTGGCATCGGCCAGTCGCAGTTTGGGGCGACGCAGGTGATGGAACGCAACCTTACGCGCTTTACCGTCATCATCGCGGTGCTCCTCATAGCCAACACTATTCTCTTGGGTTTCCTGCTCGCATGAGCCCAGAAATGCGCGAGACCCGCCTAAGCGGGCCTCGGCGTGGTGCGGGAGGAGAAGTTGGTGTCCGCGAACGTCTCGCGGTGGAGATCACCCGTGCAGTAGTACATCAGGGTTTTCGCACTCGTGGAGCTCGACGGACTACTTGGCATCAGAATCGCATCGCTCGAGGTGGCGTATGACACAGCCGCGCCTGATTGCCTCTGACCTAGATGGCACGCTGCTAAATCCCGAGGGCGAAGTTAGCGTCCGCACTCGTCGAGCGCTTGACCGCGCGACGGCTCTCGACATCGACATCGTGCTGGTGACGGGACGCCCACCCCGCTGGGTGCGCGATCTACCCGCTGCAACCGGCGCTCATTCGATTGTGGTCTGCGCGAACGGTGCGTTGCTCTACGACGTTGACGAACACGTCGTCATCGACCACGCACCACTCGCATCGCCGCTTGCTGTCGAGCTCGTCAAGCACGTCCGCCAAGATGCCCCGGACTGCGTGTTCGCCTGCGAGATGACGTTTCAGTTCGGTCGGGACACGGCCTATCCCACGCGCTACAACACGCCAGAAACGCTGATTGGCGATGTCTGCACTATGGTGGCGGCAGCTGAGACCACAAAGCTGATCGTCCGTGACGACGCGATCGGACACGACGAGTTGGTGCGGATCGTCGCGGCAATCGTTGGCGATCGGGCAGAGGTGACGCACTCGGGTTATGGGATCGTCGAGATTTCGGCGAAGGGTTCCGACAAGGGGCGCGGTCTGCGCGTGGCCTGTGAACGGCACGGCATCGACCTTACCGACACGATTGCCTTCGGCGACATGCCGAATGACCTGCCGATGTTGCGCATTGCGGGCCACAGCGTTGCGGTCGGCAATGCGCACGCGGACGTGCTGGCCATTGCTGACGAGGTAACGCTCTCGAACGCCGACGACGGCGTTGCGGTTGTGCTCGAGCGTCTGCTCGGGACATAAAACACGCCGGCGATCAACGTTGCTTTGGGGTCAGGCCCCGATGCAAAGTCGGTCGGTTATGCCAAGACGATCGCTTAGGTCAACTCTGCATCGGGGCCTGACCCCAAAGCAACGTTGATC
>SYIF01000139.1 GCA_005798855.1 Actinomycetota bacterium
CGGTGCGCATCGACGAGGGCCGAGAGGAGGTTGTTCGCGGCGTTGATCGCATGCATGTCCCCCGTGAAGTGGAGGTTGATGTCCTCCATCGGCACGACCTGGGCGTAGCCGCCACCTGCCGCGCCACCCTTGACACCGAAGACGGGGCCCAGCGAAGGCTCGCGCAACGCCAACATTGCGCGGCGACCAATCTTGCCCATGCCCTGCGTCAGCGAGACCGACGTTGTCGTCTTGCCCTCACCGGCCGGCGTCGGCGTGATCGCCGTGACGTTGATGATCTTGCCGTCAGGCCGGTCCTTCAGGCGATCAAGGATCGAAAGTTCGACCTTCGCCTTGTAGCGCCCAAACAATTCGAGCTCTTCTGGCTCGATGCCGTACTCGCCAGCAATATCTGCGATTGGGCGGAGCACGTGCTCCTGAGCAATTTCAAGGCTCGACTTCATTGGTTCGACAGACTCCTCGGGGGCGTTACGGCTAGAAAACTAGAGGGAAACTAGCGTGATCCACGCAATTGCTGCGCCAGCCGCGCACCACCTGCGAAAACACCAAATGCAGGCTACAGGCCGCGTAAACGCGCGACAGGGGGACGTAGGTACAGTAAACACCCGCCCTAGTGTGTATACCTTCCACAATGCAGACCACAAACCCGCCCTCTACCCTTACCTCACTGTGAGCCACTTCCATATAAAAACCCCATTCGGCTACCGCCCCGTCAGCGAGTTCTCGTACGGCGGAGAGGTACGCCCACCACTCGCCCCCGACGCAACTGACGAGGAAGCGATTGACCACCTCTGGCTTCGCACCAACGCCAATGGTGTTCAGCGGGAGCGGTGGTTCCACGCCAGCGGCACGCGTCGTTGGTACACCATCGTTCGCGACACGCGCACGAATCTCGTCCTGGCTCAGCCAGGCGAGAAGTATCAGGAGGGTTCGGCGTGAGTATCGAGTTCGAGGGGCGCGATGTCGCCATCCAGCCAGGCGACTCGCTTGCCTCGGCGCTGTATCGAGATGGCGTCCGCGTCTTCTCCCGCTCCTTCAAGTATCACCGTCCCCGTGGGCTCTACTGCCTCTCGGGTGATTGCCCGAACTGCCTCGTCACCGTTGACGGCGAAGTCAACGTTCGTGCCTGCCAATGTGCAGCAAAGGCTGGTCAGGTCGTCACGCGTCAGAACGCGTGGCCGTCGGTCGACCGCGACGCACTCAACGTGATCGACAAGATGCATCCGCTGATGCCCGTCGGCTTCTACTACAAGACGATGGCTAAGCCGAAGTTCGCCTGGCCCCTCGCAGAGGGCGTCATCCGCCGCGTCGCCGGTCTTGGCTTCTCGGACAAGTCCGATGCGCCGATCGAGATCGACCGCGTCAATCGTCACCCTGACGTGCTCGTGATTGGTGCTGGCGTTGCTGGCCTCGCCGCCGCTATTGCTGCCGCCGAGGGTGGCAAGCGCGTGATGGTTATCGACGAGCAGTGGACGCCTGGAGCCCGCGTCGCCGCCGGCCCGACCAAAGAGGCAATCGATCGCCTCGCTGCATCGGCTGCCAGCAATCCTGGCATTGAGGTCTCGAGTGGCACAGCTGCCATCGGCATCTACGAGGGCCCAATGGTGCTCGCGCTGGCCGAAGACCACGTCGCGCACATCCATCCGCAGGCAATCGTGATTGCTGCTGGCGGCATGGAGGTCCACCGGATCTTCCCGAACAACGATCTTCCGGGTATCTTTATGGGTCGCGGCGCTGCACGTCTCGCCGGCGCCCATGGCGTCAAGCCGGGTGAGCGTGCTGTCGTTTGGGCAGAGCAACCCGAAGCCATCGAGCACGCTCGCACACTTGCCGCTGCCGGTGTCGTCGTCGAGGCCGTGATCACCGCTCCTGGCGTTGATGCCAGCGGCGTTGGCAATCGCCAGATCGAGGGCTCGATCGTCGAGGCCAAGGGCCGTAAGAAGCTCTCGGGCGTCGTCGTCAAGACCACAGGTGGAGCAACCGAAGAGATCGCCTGCGACATCCTGGCCATCGGCTCCGAGATCCAGCAGAACATGCATCTCCCCCGGCTCGCCTACGACCTTCCCTGCATCCTGACGGGCGATTCCGCCCATCCGGGTTCCTCGCTGAGCGAGGTAGAGACGAACGGTCAGCAGGCGGGTGCTGCAGCCGCCGCCGGACTGCCCCTGTACGTCAATCCTCCCGCCTCCAAGCCGCGCCGGTGCGGCACAGCCGGCTACGTCTGTATCTGCGAAGACGTCTCGGTCAAGGAGGTCGAGCAGGCGATCGACGAGGGCTTCGAGTCGGCTGAACTGCTCAAGCGCTATACGACCGTCACGATGGGTCCATGCCAGGGGCGCCTCTGCGCCGACCAGCTACGGGCGATCGCAGAGCGCAAGACACCAACGGAGGCTGCCCGCGTCTCGGCTCCGACGACGCTGCGTCCCCCGGTTCGTCCGATTCAGGTCCAACAGGCTGCTGCCGGTGCTCGTCACCACATCGAGCGGCACACGCCGCTTCATCAGCGACACTTGGAGTTGGGCGCGTCGACCCTGTGGGCCGGTCCGTGGAAGCGCATCTTCTCCTACGGCGACATGCAGGCGGAGTACGAAGCCGTGCGCCATCGCGTCGGCGTGATCGACGTCGGTACGCTCGGCAAGTTCCTGCTCGCAGGTCCTGACGTGGTCGAGTTCCTTGAGCGCATCTACCCGATGCGCATCGCGGACCTCGAGCCCGGCCGCCTGCGCTACGGGCTGATGCTCGAAGAGGGTGGCGTGATCATCGACGACGGTACCGTCTGCGCATTGGAAGGCGGTGCGTTCTATTGCACCGTCACCACTTCTGGTGCCGAGCGACTCGAGTCGTGGATGCTGGACTGGCGTGACGCCTGGGGTCTGGACGTGTTCGTGGTCAATCAGACCGCCTCGTTGGCTGCTGTCAACGTTGCTGGTCCGCATGCCCGCGATTTGCTCCAGAAACTGTCGGACGATCCGCTGGACAAAGAGACGTTCCCGTACCTGCGCCATCGGCGCATTACGGTCAACGGCGTCTCCTGCCTGGCAATCCGCCTCGGCTTCGTCGGCGAGCTAGCCTACGAGCTCCATTTCCCGGCTGCAGCTGCAGTCGACATGTGGGACGCGATTCTCGAGGCCGGTAAGGAGTGGGATATCCGCCCCTTCGGCCTCGACGCTCAGCGTCTCCTGCGCCTGGAGAAAGGTCACATCATCATCTCCCAGGACACCGACTTCGAGACGAACCCTTGGAAGGTATCGATGGAGTGGGCAGTCAAGCTCGACAAGCCCGAGTTCGTTGGCAAGGCTGCACTCGTTCGAGCACAGCGGCGCACCCCCCGCGAGACGCTCGTGCCGTGGCAAATGGAGCCCGGTATGGCGACACCCCCAGAAGGTATGACCGTCACCATTGGCGGCAACCTTGCGGGTCGAGTGACATCGTCCAAGATGTCGTACGTCCTCGGCCATCCCGTTGGCCTTGCGTGGGTCATCACTGAACACGCCAAGGAAGGCGGGACCATCACCATTGGAGGTGCTCCGGCGACCATTGCCGGCCACGCCTTCTACGATCCCGAGGGAGTCAAGCTCCGTGCCTGAACTATTTGAAGTCAAAGGCGCAGCGAAAGTTCGCTGCTTCGGCCAAAAGTCGGCGCTCGACGGGCTCACGCAGCCTGCCGGAACGCTTGTTGGCCGCATCACTGACGACGAAGTCATCTTCGTTGGGCAGCCCGGCACGGCCGCGGCGCTCGTCGAGGATCTCCAGGGTCAGCTCGCCGGCGAGGGCAATGCTGCGCTCGTCATCGATCACACCGATGGCTGGTCGTTCTTCTCCCTCGTCGGTGAGGGTTGTGAAGAGGTCTTCGCGCGCGAAGCCAACTGGAAGCTCCCCATCTCTGACGGTGCCCCGGTCTTCACGGTCGGACGCGTCTGCCACGTCGCAGGCAAGCTGTTCGTCCGCCCCAACCGAATCGACATCATGACGGGCGCTGAGGTTCATCTGCACGTCCGCGAGGCGCTGAACCACGCGGGACTTAAAGTCAACATGCATGAGATCGAGGCTCCGGCTGTCGATCCCATTGGTATCGGCACGGAAGGGGTGACGGTCTCGTGAGCGGTCTTCTACGAGGACGCACGTTCTTCAAGAAGTACGACATGAAGAAGTCGTACGACGTCGTCATCATTGGCGGCGGCGCACACGGCCTCGGCACGGCGTACTACCTGGTCAAGAACCATGGTTTCAAGGCGGAGAACATCGCCGTGCTGGAGATGAACTACATCGGTGCTGGCGGTTCGGGTCGTAACACGACCATCGTCCGCTCGAACTACCGCACGCCTGAGGGCATTCGGTTCTACGAGCGCTCGATGGAACTGTGGCGCGGTCTCTCCGCCGATCTTGACTTCAACATGATGATGTCGAATCTCGGCCACTTCACGCTTGCTCACACCGATTCGTCGGTGCGTGTTCAGCGCGAGCGCGCAGAGACCAACAAGCTGCTCGGCGTTGACTCCCGGCTGATCTTCCGCGACGAGATCGCAGAACTCTGCCCCGAGCTCAACATGTCGATGGATATTCCCTACCCGATCGAGGCGGCGCTCTACCATCCGCCTGGCTCGGTGCTGCGTCATGACGCTGTCGTCTGGGGCTACGGCTCCCAGTTCAGCATGCGTGGTGGCCACATCCATCAGGGCATCAAGGTCACGGGCATCCGCAAGGATGGTTCGGGCAAGTGCATCGGCGTTGACACCAATCAGGGTCCGATCGACGCTGGTGTCGTGATGAGTGCCGTTGCTGGTTGGACGACGCAGGTCACGGACATGGCTGGGATTCGCACGCCAATCACGAACCATCCGCTGCAGGCCTTCGTGACCGAGCCGGTCAAGCCGCTCCTGCACAAGATCATCGTGTCGGCGAACTTGCACACGTACATCTCGCAGACGGACCGTGGTGAGATCCTGATCGGTTCGGAGATCGAGCCGTACACGACGTACAGCATGCGTTCGACCAACACCTTCCTTGAGCATTCCACTGCGAATGCCCTAGACGTGGTGCCACTGCTGGCGCGCCTGAAGATCCAGCGCCAGTGGACCGGTTACTGCGATATGACTCCGGACTTCTCGCCGATCATGGGCAAGACCGAAGTCGATAACTTCGTGATCGACGCCGGCTGGGGCACGTGGGGCTTCAAGGCCTCCGCGGTCTGCGGCGAGACGATGGCCGAGCTGATCGGAACGGGCCGCACACCCGACCTGATCGAGCCGTTCCGTCTCTCCCGCTTCGCCGAGGAGATGCTGGTGCCCGAGAAGGCAGCAGCCTCCGTCTCCCACTAGAGACGCCCACGATCCCGTTCTTCCCTGAGGGGCGGCTTCGGCCGCCCCTCAGTCGTTGTTGGGGGAGGACCCCACAACCGCGCGGATGTGGTGTCCTCCCCCTACGAAATGGATGCGATCAGCACCAACAGCGTGCCGAAGATGCTCCAGAGCGGCACCGTACCCCGCTCTGCGCGCCAGGAGCCAACGATCGCCACGATCAGCGCGGTAAAAACCATCACATCGACGCGCACGGAGATCTGAATTTCGATCGCCACGAGCGCGGCGATCACGAGAAAGCCGAGCAACTCATGCTGCGTGGTGCGGTGCGCGCCACGCGCGTTGAGGATCACGAGCACTGCCAGCAGCGCGAAGGCGTAGGCGGCGATGTGCCACTCAAACAGCAACGAAGCCACGACGTACCCGACGGGGAGCGCCAGGATCAACGCTGGTAGCAGGCGCTTCGCACGCCCCTCCAGGGCAACAGACGGGTGCTCGGAGCTGGGCCAAACGCGATCAAGCAACAGTAGGTAGAGCCCGCCCCCAATCAGCGACGCTCCTACCAGTTCGATGGCAGAACGTAGACCGTCGGGCGACCCCGAGCCGATCAGCAATCCCACTACCGGTACGAGCGCGATCGTGGCCAGCGAACGATCGACCTTGCGGGCAACCGCGAAGAAGCCACCCACCAGCACGAGCAGCAGAACGAGAATCAGTTCGTGGTTCTGTACGAGCGCACCGATCGCGGCTGTGAGACCGATCAGGATTGCGACGCCAATCACCTGCGCGCGCCGTGCGATGCCGTAGCCGGGCGGTCCGAGCAGCAGAATCAGGAGCGCGCTGGCGGCGGCAATCGCACCAAGCGGGTGGGCACCGGCTGAGGTGCCTGCCGCGAACGGTGCGCCCACTACAGCTCCGAAACGCAGTGCCAACTGCCAGCGGATCGGAAAGTGCGCACGCAGGGCAGCAAAGCCCGACTGTTTCTCTACCGCTGCCATCGGCAACAGCATACGAGACCGAGTACCATTGGCGACATGGCAACGCCCGGACGTCCCGTCGCCGCCGTTGAGCGTGCGCTCACAGTGCTCGAAATTCTCGCGGATGCCAACGAGCCGCTTGGTGTCAACGAGATTGCGCGGCGCCTTGATGTGTCGGCGTCGTCAGCCTCGCGACTGTTAGGCACGCTGGCGGCGCATGGACTGGTCGAAAAAGTGTCTGCCACAGGTCGCTTTCGGCTCGGCGTCCGCCTGCTACAGCTCGGCACTCACGTGCTGCAACGCCTCGATGTGCGCGCACTCGCGCGCCCACTGCTCGAACAGGTCGAACGCGCGACCGGCGAGACAGCCACGCTGTCGCTCCCTGCGGCCGGCGAGGGCGTCACGGTGGATCATGTCCCCAGTCGCCGGAGCGTGCGTTCAGCGGCCCTTGTATGGCGTCCCAGCATTGCGCACGCCACGGCCGTCGGCAAGGTCGTCCTCGCCTTCGGTCAGGGCTCAGAGACCGAGCTACCCACCACACTGACTGCCTTTACGTCGCGCACGATCACCGACGCAGCCACACTTGCCGCTGCCGTTACCGAAGTCGCGCAACGCGGCTGGGGCGAGGCGGATCGTGAGCGCGAAGAGGATCTTGCTGCCATCGCCGTACCGGTCTTTGATCATCTCGACAACCTCGTTGCCGTGCTCGGCGTTCAAGGCCCTGCCGATCGCTTTGATGCAGAGGCTCGGCGTGCCGCTCTGCCGGCGGCCGAACAGGCTGCGTTAGCCGTTGGTCGCCTGTTGGGTGCTGCCTAAACCACCCTCGATAGTCGCAACCCCGGCGAGGACACTACAACCGCGCGGTTGTCATGTCCGGTTGTCATGTCCTACGTGAATCAAGGATCACCGCTGACCGTAGAGGACATGACAACCGCACGGATGTAGTGTCCTGACCCCTTAGTCGCATCCGTCGCCCCACAAACGCCTCGGGGCGGGTCCGAAGACCCGCCCCGAAGGACACACAACGTTCTGGATCCGAAGGACCTAATGACCTTCGGGCGACTCCCAGCCCGGCAGCACCGACGGCACCCAGTTGGTACCGACCGTCGCCGAGTTCTTGACCCAGGGGCCAAGCTCTGGCTGCGGAAACTTGCAGTGATCCCGCTTCAGCTGGATCCCGTACGAGTTACCGGACTGCAGGTGCTTCATCAGCACCTTACGAGCGACTTCGTCCTCATGACCAGCAGGAATGTCGAAGTAGATCTTGATGAACGAGTTGGAGTACCGATCGAAAACGGCAGGAACGCCGTCCTCTGCGAGGAGCATGACGTCCTCAAGCCAGTTGATGTCCTGGCCCGGCGTCGACTCCAGCAGGTCAACATCTGCACTCGCGGCGATGTCCTCCTGATAATCGAAGCGCTTACCGGCTAGGTACTCCGCCGAGATACCAATGGTCAACTCGGGATTGTGACGCTCTGTCGCTACGTGGTGATCTTCAGACATGCTGACTCCTAGTCGCCCTGCTGCGTCGACATCGGCGCGCTCTGCGGCAGATAATCGACAGGGTTGACGAGATGGCGCTCAAGCAGCGTCTTGATCTCGTTGAGGGTCTTCTCTTCGGTGACACCCGGGATGTACTGGGTTCCGGCCAACGGCACCTTCGCCATGGCAGACGCCTCGACCGTGAGGGCCGCAAGGTCCTCAGGCTCGAGCGAATGAATGTTGGTCTTGCCGCACGCGCGGGCCAGCATCTGGACCTCGAGCGTCATCGTGTGCAGGAAGTTGTAGACGCGCTCGGCGGCCTCGTCGACGACGAGACGCTTACGCAGCTCCAGATCCTGCGTGGCAATACCGACCGGGCAGCGGCCCGTGTGGCAGTGGTAACACGAACCAGCAGGAACACCGACCGTACCTTCATAGTCCGTAATGCCCGGTAGTTCCTTGTTGCAGTTCAACGCCATCAGCGAGGAATGGCCAATCGCGACGGCCTTGGCGCCGAGTGCGATGCACTTAGCGACGTCAGCACCGTTACGAATACCACCAGCAACCACAAGGTCGATCTCGTCGGCCAGGCCGACATCCTCCAGGGCACGACGTGCCTCCGGGATCGCCGCCATCAACGGGATGCCCGTCTCTTCGGTGGCGATGTGAGGACCGGCACCCGTGCCACCCTCTGCACCGTCCAAGTAAATGATGTCAGGGCCGCACTTGGCGGCCATGCGCACATCGTCATAGACACGGCTGGCGCCGAGCTTGAGCTGAATTGGGATCTGGTAATCGGTCGCCTCACGAACCTCTTGGATCTTGAGGGACAGATCGTCCGGGCCCATCCAGTCAGGATGGCGAGCAGGCGAGCGCTGGTCGATGCCGGCTGGCAGGGAGCGCATCTCTGCGACCTGCTCCGTCACCTTCTGGCCCATCAGGTGGCCGCCCAGTCCAACCTTGCAGCCCTGGCCGATGAAGAACTCGACCGCGTCTGCGCACATCAGGTGATGTGGGTTGAAGCCGTAACGGCTCTGAATCAGCTGGTAGTACCACTTCGTCGACATGTCGCGCTCCGGCGGAATCATGCCGCCCTCGCCCGAGCAGGTCGCCGTGCCTGCCATCGAAGCACCCTTGGCCAGAGCCATCTTTGCCTCGAGGGACAGAGCACCGAAGCTCATACCGGTGATGTAGATCGGAATGTCGAGCTCGAGCGGCTTCTTTGCGAAGCGCGCGCCGAGCACCGTCTTGGTGACGCACTTCTCGCGGTAGCCCTCGATCACGAAGCGGGTGAGGGTGCCAGGCATGAACATCAGCTGATCCCAATGCGGGATCGGCTTGAACATCGAGAAGCCACGCATGCGGTAGCGACCAAGTTCGGCCTTCATGTGGATGTCGTTCATCACCTCAGGGGTGAAGATCGGACTCCGGCCGAGGATCGCGCGCTTGCGCTCGATTTCTTTTGCGTTATCGCTCATCAGATTCCCCAATCTCCCTAGAGGACGAGCTTGCGCTCGCTCGCTTCCAGGTTGTCGTAGTTGTGCAGCTTTTTGCCGCAGACGAATTTCTGGAACGTGGGGGGCGTTCCGAGGTCATAGATCCGAAACTTGCGATCAATGAACTCCGTGTCGGCATCTGTCCACTCGCCGGGGACGCAGTCGATCCCGAGGGACCGTACCTTGCCGCCGACGTAGATGATGCCGTCGTACATCGAGTCGCCGAGACCATGACCGGCGTCGCCGACGATGACCTGTCGACCGCGCTGCATCATGAAGCCCGTGTTGGCTCCGACGGAACCCATGGTGAGGATGGTGCCGCCCTTCTGGTCGATGCCCGAACGCGCACCGAGGCGACCCTTGACGATCAGGTCGCCACCGCGCATTGCCGCACCCGTCAGGGAGCCAGCGTTGCCTTCAACGACCACGGTGCCGCTCATCATGTTCTCGCAGGCAGACCAGCCGACGCGACCCTTGATGTGCACTTCCGGACCGTCGATGATGCCGAGGCCGAAGTAGCCGAGGCTGCCTTCGAACGTGATCTTGCAGCGGGTCAGGAGGCCTACACCCAGCGAGTGCTTGGCACCAGGGTTATGGACGGTGACATCGGTGACACCCTCTTCGTTGATCAGCCAGCGCAGCTCGAGGTTGATCTGACGCGTGGTCAGATCAAGCGCATCGAACGTTGCCTTCTCGCCGTCGATCTTCGCGACTTTCGGCACTTCGCAGTCGGGTTCAACGAGTCCGCGTGCGTCATAGACGATCTGGTTTTCTCCGGTTAGCGCGTCCATACCATTACCTCACCCTCATACGGGTCGTATGTGTCAATTTCGTGGTCGATAATCGCTCGAATTGCCATCTCTTCGGAGGCCATCACAATCATGTTCGCGCCTTCGAACAAGACCAGCGGCTTGGCCGCCATTTCATCCTTCGCCATGCCGAGCGCATCGGCCGTCACGCAGAGATACGTGAAGACGCCGTCGAGCTCGTCGAGGCTGAGGCGCATGGCATCTTCGAGGCTCATGCCTTCGCTCATCTTCTCGGCGAGGTACACGGCGATGATCTCCGAGTCGCACTCCGAGTTGAAGCGATGGCCGGAGCGCTCGAGGCGGCGGCGCCACTGGAAGTAGTTCGTCAACTGGCCGTTATGCACGACGGCGATGTCGGAGAACGGGTAGGCCCAGTACGGGTGGGCACCAGAGATGTCCACGTCGGACTCGGTTGCCATGCGGACGTGACCGATGGCGTGCGTGCCGCTGAACGTGTCCAGGTGGTACTGCTCGCAGACGGTCTCGGCGTCGCCGAGGTCCTTGATGATCTCAAGGGAGTGACCCAGCGAGAGCACTTCGCAATCCGGAATGTCTTCGATCTGATCGGCGATCTTCTTGAGTTCACCCGAGTAGTCGAGCGTGACACGGAAGGCGTAATCCGTCTCCTGCTCGTTGCCGACGATCTTGGCGTCGAGGCGGGCGAGTCGCGACTCGACCTCGGCACGATTGCGCCTCAACCGGCTCTGAAACTCGTAGTCGCGCGGCGTCGTCGTGTTGGCGACGGTGTAGCGCATGACGACGTGCTCAGTCGGCTTGGCGTAGAGCGCATACCCGGTCGAATCCGGGCCGCGATGCTTCATGGACTGCAACATCCGGGTCATGTCCTGACCGATGTTGTGCTCCCCATCTTTATAGATGATTCCTGCGATTCCGCACACGGTGATCTCTGCCCTCGTTGGTTGTGGTTGTGCTCGACAGCCTCCCTTTACGGGAGGATGTCGAGGTACTCCTGAACGTCCCACTCGGTGACAGTGGCGCAGAAGCGCTCCCACTCGTCCCGCTTGTAATGACTAAACACGCGATACATGTCGCCGGGCAGCGCATCCTTGATGACATCGTCGCTATCGAGCGCGTCGAGCGCCTCGCCGAGCGTCATCGGAATCTTCTTGACTTCCTTGCCCGCATTCATTGCGTCGTAGATGTTGCGCTCTTCCGGCTGACCCGGATCGATCTTGTTGTCGATGCCGTCACGCATAGCGGCAATCAGACACGTCAACGACAGGTAGGGGTTGACGGCCGAGTCGACCGAGCGATACTCGAAGCGACCCGGTGCGGAGACGCGCAGCGCCGTTGTGCGGTTTTGGAAGCCCCAGTCCGCAAAGACCGGTGCCCAGAAGCCCGTGTCCCAGAGGCGGCGATACGAGTTGACAGTCGGCGACGAGATTGCCGTCAGTGCACCCAGGTGCTTGAGGATGCCACCGATTGCCCAGAGGCCAATATCACCAGGCATCATCGGGTTCGACGGGTCGGGCGCGTCGAACATGTTCTTGTCGCCCTTCCAGATCGAAAAGTTGTGATGACAACCATTGGCGGAGACGCCCATGAACGGCTTCGGCATGAAGCACGGGAAGGCGTCCATTTCGCGGCCGACCTGCTTGCAGATCTGGCGATACGTCGTGAGATTGTCTGCCGTCACCTCTGCGCGATCGAAGTTGAAGTTCAACTCGAGCTGGCCTGGTGCGTCCTCGTGGTCGCCTTGAATCATGTCGAGGCCGAGCTTCCCGGCGTACTCCATGACCTTGTGAATCAGCGGCTGGAACTCGGAAAACTGATCGATGTGATAGCAGTACGGCTTTGAGAGCCCCTCGACCGACGGTGTTCCGTCTGGGTTGTTCTTCAGCCACATCATCTCGGGCTCGGTGCCGGCGCGCAGGTGCATGCCAGTCTCGGCCTCGAATGCGGCCTGGGTGCGCTTGAGTAGCCCACGACAGTCGGAGGTTAAGAAGGCTCCGCCATCGACGTCGTCCTCGCGACCGCGGAACAGCGTGCAGAACACACGCGCTACCTTGGGGTCCCACGGCAACTGCGAGAACGTCTCGGCGTCTGGCAGACCGACGAGCTCGCGCGACTCCGGGCCGTAGCCGATGTACTCACCGTGGCGATCGACGAACAGGTTGGCCGTGGCGCCGTAGACGAGCTGGAACCCCTTTTGGGCCATGCTCTCCCAGTGCTTCGCCGGCGCACCCTTGCCCATGATCCGCCCGGTGACCGATGCGAACTGGTAGTAGATGTACTCGATGCCTTGGGCATCGATCATCTTCCGGACCTCTTTGACTTGGTCGCTACGACCTGGTGTCTCAAGGAAGTTCTCTAGATCCGTCATGCTTCGTTCTCCTCTATCCCATCCGGGCGTCCCCGAATGCAGTAAAAGTAGGGGCAGAGGTGCCATAGAGGCAATGTCTGCGGTACGCACTGCACAGCACCGGAATTGGCCGATCTGCACATAGTTGGGGTCGAATCTGACTGATTTCAGTCGAGATTGTGAGCCGGTATGGTGAAATGCCACGGCTACACACGAAGCATGTGCCTCGCCAGGGACAATCATCCGCTGGTAGTGTGTTCACGTTGAACACTCGAACTCCCCCTTTGCCTGTCCCACCTGCCGCGGCCGCCGAAGAGCGCCGCGTGCTCTACGAGATCATTCGCACGGTTTCGTCAAGCGTGGATCTGGAGCAGGTGTTGAGCGCCATCGTCGAACTCGTGACCGAACAGACGCGTGCCCATGCGACGCTGATCTTCATTGCTGAAGGTCCCGACGACGCGCTGGTGTTGCGATCGGTCTCAGACGAGCGCTATCGGGATCAGATTGGTACCGTCTCAATGAGTCGCGGGGAAGGCTTGGCCGGCTGGGTCGCCAAACACCGTGAACCCGTCTTTATCGCCGAGAATGCGCTCCAGGATCCGCGCGTCAAGTACTTCCCTGAGTTCGAAGAGGAGAAGTACCAGTCGATCGTGTCGGTTCCACTGATCGCCCCCGACGACGAGATGATCGGCGTGATCGCCCTCCACGCAGAGGCGCCACGCGTCTTTACAGAGGAAGACGCAGCCTTCGTGATCCACTCGGCCTCGCTGGTGGCCTCAGCGATCGTCAACGCGCGCCTTTACGAGGCCGCGCGGCGCCGCGTACGCGAGCTTGAAGGCCTCTCCGTGCTCTCGACCGCGGTCTCCTCTGCAACGACGCTCGATGACCTCTTGCCGACTGCCGCCAATCAGGCACTGCCGCTGCTCAATGCTGATGCCGCTCATATCTACCTGCTCGATCGTGGCGACCGCCTCCAACGACATGCCTCGGCGCCTGAGGTTGGTGACGCTCCGTCCGCCGTGACAGTCAGCGAACTGGCCGAGGCGCGTCGTGTGGGCAACACCAGTTCGGTGCAGGCCACACTTGGCGCCGCCCTCTGGGGTGGGTCACCCGAGCCTGATTCGCTGTTGATGCCAATGCTGGCCGATGGAGAGTTGCTTGGCGCACTTGTCGCCCACGCCGCCGACGACCGCCCGTTCAGCGACGCCGACCGCGACCTGGCCGCCTCGATCGCCTCACAGGTTGCCGTCGGCATCAAGAAGATTCGCCTGATCGAAGGGCTCGAAGAGCGCAACCTGATCAAGGATTTCTTCGCCGATCTCGCTGCTGGACGCTTCGCTGACGGCCTTTCCAGTCGTGCCCGTCGCCTCGGCTGCGACTTTAACCAGCCCAAACTCGCCGTCGTCGTGATCGGTTGGCGCGATGCCGATGACGAGGGTCGCGTCGATGCCCTCGAGCGGTTTCGTACCACCATGATGCGTGCACTGCCTGGCGTGCTGATCGACCCGCGCGACGAAGAGGCAGTTGCACTTGTGCCGGCGCTCGGCGCGGATGAGACCGAGACGCTCAAGCGGCTCGAGAAGGCGTTGGGCGAGGGACCAAACCGGCTACCACTCGTCGTCGGCGTCTCGAGCCCGTGTCTCGGTGCCGCAGCGCTGGCAATCGGTCTGCAGGAGGCACGCCAGGCCGCGCTCGCCGCACCGGTGATCGTCGATGCGCCGGCGATCGTGCCGTACGATGGCCTCGGACCGTACAAGTATCTGTTGCGTGTGCCGCTCGACGGTGATGTCCGCGACCGTCAGCGCGATGCGCTGAAGAAGCTCGGCGAGTACGACCATCAGCGCCAGGCTCAGTTGACGCGCACGCTGGAGGAGTTTCTGCGCCAGCGCGGCAACATCTCGGCCACCGCACAGTCGCTCTACGTGCACCCCAACACCCTGCGACAGCGGTTGCGTCGGATCGAGGAGTTGACGGGCATCAACATCAAGCAAGATGACTGGCTGATGATCGAGATCGCGCTCAAGCTGATCCGGCTTGAGGCGGCGCTCGGGCCAGCGAGCTAGCGCCTCAGCGTCCACTCGGCGCGCGCCTCACTACACCGTCGCTTCACCACTGCCTTACGGGACACTTCCCCGCTGCTCGGATCGATGACTCGATCCTGTCACGTATGACGGTTCCCGTTCGGATTGGCATCAATGGCTTCGGTCGCGTCGGTCGGCTTGCCTTGCGCGCTGCCTAGGAATGGCCGGAGCTCGAAATCGTGCACATCAATGCGGCCATGGCGACGAAGCTTCGTGCGCGCACCTGCTCGAGTTCGACTCGGTGCACGGCCGCTGGCAACGCGACATCACTGCCACCGCGGACACGCTCACGATCGACAATCAGGTGCTCAGCCACTCGTCGTATGCGAGCCCCGACGAGATCGACTGGGAGCAGTTGGGTGTGGACGTCGTGCTCGAGGCGACCGGCCGCTTCAAGACACTCGCCACCCTGCAGCCACACTTCGATCGTGGCGCCCGCATGGTTGTCGTCGCCGCACCGGTCCACGATCCGGCCGCGATCAATGTTGTGGTCGGCATCAACGACGACCAGTACGACCCCGCCCTTCACGACATCGCGACGGCCGCATCGTGCACGACGAACTGTCTTGCCCCAATCGTGCAGACGATCCATTAGGCACTCGGTATCCGCCACGGCCTGATCACGACGCTGCACGACATCACAAATACTCAGACGATCGTCGACCTGCATCACAAAGACCTCCGGCGCGCCCGCTCGGCGAACCAGTCGCTGATTCCTACGACCACCGGTTCGGCACGCGCGATCAGGGGTTGCGCGCAATCCTAGGAGGACATGACAAGTGCGCACTTGTCATGTCCTCCTAGGATCATCAGCGAAGGTGAGCTACCCGCGCGCCTTGACCAGCGCGGTCAATTGCGGAACTACGGCGTTGAGATCGCCGACGATGCCGAAGTCGGCGTAGTCGAAGATCGGCGCGTTCTTGTCTTTGTTGATCGCCACGATCGTGCCCGAGCCCTGCATACCAACCTTGTGTTGGATTGCACCTGAGATACCGCAGGCGACGTAGAGATTCGGTGTCACCGTCTTACCCGTCTGGCCCACCTGGGCGCTATACGGGTACCAACCCGCATCGACAACGGCACGCGTGGCCGCAACTGCGCCACCAAAAGCAGTCGCCAATTCCTCGATCTGACCAAAGCCAGACGCTTCGCCAAGGCCACGACCACCAGCGACCAAGACGTCGGCGGCGCTGATATCCGGGCCGGTCTCGACCGCATCCTCGTGGCCGACCAACGCGACAGCCTGCGACCAGGCGCGGAACGACGGCGCAAAACGCTCAACGGGAGCCGTGCCACCGTTGCCGTCGGTTGCTGCGAAGGCATTCGCGCGCGTCACAACCACACCAACTGCAGACACAAAGCCGCAGTGAGCAAGCACCGAGTCGCCAAGTCCGGAGCGGCGGGTCACAAGTGCCCCGCCTTCGGCGTGGAGTTCGACAGCATCGATCACGATGCCGGCACCGAGTCGGGCAGCGAGCCCAGCCATAGCGTCGGCCGTCATGATCGAAGCGGCAGCCATCCAGTAGCGATAGCCACCGGCCTCCTGCGCAGTTGCGCAGGCATCGACGACAGGCTGAGCAATGCCGCTCGCCAGTAGTGCGTCGTCGGCAACGCGCACCGTCGAGGCACCGAAACCACCGAGCGCAGCCAGCTTGGCATCGTCGAGGCCACTGCCACAGACGATTGCCTCGACCGGCACACCCAAAGCGGCACCCGAGCGGCCAGCCTCCTCGAGCACACCAATCGAACCACGGGAAACGTCGCCACCCTGGACTTCACAGAGCACTGCGATACCGGCCATTATGCGACCACCTTCTTCTCGACGAGAAATGCGAGGAGCTGCTCGGCAGCGGTGCCGTCGTCCTCGAGAACAATCGTGTCGCCACGGCCAGCAGGCTTCGAAAGCCCACCGACGCTTGTCGCGGCACCTGCAGCACCAACGGTGCTGGCATCGATACCGAGTTCGGCGAGCGTGACGACCTCATGCGGCTTGCGCTTGGCACCCATAATCGCGGGCAGAGGTGGATAGCGCGGGTCATTGATCGCGTCAGAGACCGAGACGACACACGGCAGCTGGGCCTTGACGGTGTCGTAGCCCGTCTCGACCTGGCGCTTGACCGTCACGCTGCCATCGGCCAGCTCGATCGAGGCGGCCTGCGTAATGCACGGCACCTCGAGCAGCTCGGCAACCAGGCCAGCCATCACGTAGCACTCGCTGTCGGCAGCCTGCTGTCCGAGCAAGATAAGGTCGAACAATTCGCGCTTGAGGGCTGCGGCCAATATCCGTGCGGTCCCCAACAGGTCGCTGCCAGCAGCGGCCTCATCGGCGATGTGGACCGAACGATCACCACCCTGGGCAAGCGCGCGATCAACAGACCGACCAGCACTCTCCGGTGCCATCGTCACGATCGTGATCTCGGTGTCGGGCGCAGGCCCTTCCTTGATCTGAACCGCTGCCTCGATGGCGTGACGGTCATAGGGATTCAACGTGTTCTCACCGCTACGCACAAGCCGATGAGAGCCATCATCAATCCGCTTTACCGCTGTGGGGTCTGGTACTTCCTTCACGCAGATCGCAATTCGCACGGTCCGGCCTCCTGAGGTTACGGATTAGACGATACCTAACCCCGCAAGGTGATTCGCCGGGCTTAGGCCGCGCGGCTGAGCGGACCGCGACGTCGAACCTGCCAGCGCCGCTGGGTTTCCTTCGTTTCGGACGGTTGATCGGCACCTCGCGCTGTGGCAATGCCGTCCGCCACCAGCGCCTCCTCAACAAAGCCTGCGCGACGCAAGATCACACTCGCCGCAGCGACCTCATCCGCGGCCGAGCGATCGTCCAGGGGCTCGATCCGGGCGCCACGGCCGAAGTGCAGGGCTTCTTCCTCGGCACCGGTACGGGTGAGCTCGAGGTCTTCACCCCCGCCGCCAACGGCACCGTCGGCGCAGGTGCCCCGTCGGCAGAGCAGGCCGGCGACGCCACCGTCTCGACGCAGTAACGGCGTTCCGGCTCTCGGAACCCAGTGATAGCCTAAGGGTGTGCGTATTCGTGTGATCGTCTCACTCGCCGCGATTGTCGGCCTGCTGCTGTGCGTTGGATCGGCCTCGGCGGAGACGCTCGCACAATCGCTGGCGCGCGTAAGTGTCCCCGCGGCCGATCGCTCCGCCAACCTCAAGACGCTCGCCGACGCGCGGGCACTCGCCACGCAGCTGGGAGGCTCTCGCGCCGTGGCGCTCAACGCGATCATCAAGAGTGCGACGCAGATTGGTAATCAGGCGGCGTTCAGCGCCGCGCTCGCTCAGATCGTGTTTCTCGAATTGCAGAGCAACGTCACCTACCTTGCGAGCCACGCATTGCCGTCCTCAGGTACCCGCATCCGCATCGACGGCGTCGTCTACGAGAGTTACACGGGGCAGGGCTTGCGGATCCAGCCACTCGGCACCTATTTCGCGATTCTCGAGCCCGGCCAAGGCATCGTCTCGGAAGGTGGCGTCGGTGCGGCGATGACGAGCGCGCAGAAGATCGTGCTCACCGACGGCGAGAGCTACGCGCTCCCCTACCTGTTCTCGTGGATGGGCCATGCGCCGAACTGGCAGAGCGCGATGGCGGAGGGGGTCGCCGCCTCCGCTGGTCTGAGCGCGTGGAACCGCACAGGCGACGACACGTTCCTCGATTCAGCGATGCGGTTTGGCAACGGCGCCCTGGACGATGCGATCACCGTTGAGAACAACGGGCTGTGGTTCCCGCTCTACGTCTTCGCACCCTCGTATCGGGTCCTCAACGGGCACATGCAAGCCGTTCTCGCAATGAATGACCTAGCCGACGCGACAGGCGACGATGGCTTCGCCGACGCCTTCAATCGTGGCGTCGCCACCACAAAAGCGGTGCTACCGAAGTACGACACCGGCGGCTGGGGACGCTACGCAATCGGCGAGGACGCACCCGTCAAGTACATGACGCTGATGGCCACGCAGCTCAAGGATTTCGGTCAGATCACAGGCGATCCCACGTTCACGGACATGGGCAACAGGTTTACGGCCGATCTGAAGACCCCACCGGTCATCACTGGTCCTGCGACGCCACCAAAGCCATTCAAATTGAAGAAGTTCAAGCTGCAGAAGCCCTTCATTAAGCTTCGAATTGTGCGAGATAAGCCCGTCACACTCACGTTGCGCGTTTTTACGAAAAAGGGCAAGTCGGCCGGAGTTGGACCAGTCGTGATCAGCGTCTCGTCTGGAGCCAGCCGCATCAAGCTGAACTTGCCCACCAAGGCTGGGCGCTATTCGATCCGCGCCGATGCCAAAGACTGGGCCGGTAACAAGGTCAAGAACGTCGTCCTGACGACGCTGATCTTGAAGAAGTAGTTGCCTGCGTCGACGGCGTGTCCAGCCGACGCGGACGGCGCCATCGGCGTCGGAACGGTCGGCCAGGGTAGAGACGTTGAGGAAATCGCCCATCTGTTGCGCGTGCACGTACTGACCGCCACGAATGTCCAGAAGGGGTCAGGCCCGATCTAGACATTCGTGGTCTAGCAACCAGCGAACGCGTCAGCCAACGATCTAGCGACCAGCGAAGGCGGAGGACATGACAAGTGCGCACTTGTCATGTCCTCCCTGAATTGCCGTAGCTGAGCTGATTGCGCTAAGGCTTTGGCGCGAAACTTCTAGCGACCAGCGAAGGCGTCGGCCAGCGATTGTTCGAGGATCGCGAAACCCTCATCGAGGTCGTCTTGGGTGGCAACCATCGGCACGAGCACGCGGATTGCGTTGCCGTAGAGGCCCGAACCCATCAGGATCAGGCCGCGATCGCGCGCCAAAGTGACGATGCGGCCGACCTCTTCGGCTGCTGGCTCCTTGGTGTCGCGATCCTTGACGAGCTCGATCGCGAGCATCGCACCCAAACCACGAACGTCGCCGACACCCTCGTGACGCGAAGCGATTGCGTCGAGCCGCGCACGCAGGTCGTCACCAAAGACCTTGGCCTGCTCTTGGTACGCCGGATCAAGCACCTGATCCATCGCGACGATCGCAGCGGCACACGAGACAGGGTTGCCACAGAACGTGCCACCCAGACCACCCGGATGCACTGCGTCGAGCAGATCGGCGCGGCCCGTGACACCAGAGATCGGCATACCGCCGCCCATCGACTTGGCCCACGTCGCGAGATCGGGCGAGACGCCAAAGTGCTCGATTGCCGACGGAGTGCCTGTGCGGCCCATGCCGGCCTGCACCTCGTCGGAGATGTAAAGAATGCCGTGCTCCTGACAGATTTCATGAACGCCGTGGATGAACTCGGCCGGCATCGGCACGAAGCCACCCTCGCCCTGGACAGGCTCGAGAATGATGGCGGCGACCTGCGACGGGTCGATCTGGCTCTTGAGGACCTTGCGGACCCCATCGAGCGCATCGTCCGTGCTGATGCCGCGATACAGGTAGGGCGCCGGGGCGCGATAGATCTCCGTCGCGTACGGACCCATGCCTTTCTTGTACGGCATCGGCTTAGACGTCAGAGACATACCCATCAGCGTCCGACCATGGAAGCCCTGATCGAAGCAGATGATCGCATCGCGATTCGTCGCATAGCGCGCGATCTTGACAGCGTTCTCGACCGCCTCGGCACCCGAATTGAGCAGCAGTCCCTTAAACGGACCATCGCCCGGATGGCAGGCAACCATGCGCTTGACGGCCTCGACGTAGCCCTCGTACTGAACCACCGAGTACATCTGGTGCATGTAGCGGGCAGCCTGCTCCTGCACCGCAGCCACAACCGCCTCGGGGGTGTGCCCGCAGTTGAGCGAGCCAATGCCCCCGACGAAGTCGATGAACTCGCGACCATCGACGTCGGTGATGCGTGCGCCGTGCGCGTGGTCGGCAAAGATCGGCTGCGTGTAGACCGACGCCGAAACCCAGCGCTCGCGCTCGGCCTGCAGCGCCGCAGTGTTGATTCCAATTCCCTGATCGATCGCCATTGTGTGCCTCCTCGCCGCACGGGGACGGCGCTCAGAATGAGATCAGCATAGCCGCCTCTCAGACGCCAGCGCAGGCAGCCCTCCGTCGAGACCTTTACTATGCGATCAGGAGGCGATACTGATGGCGACCATAGATACCGCAGCACTGCAAGAAATGGCGATGAAGCACCTGTGGCTTCACTTCACGCAGATGGCAGGGTTCGATCCGGATAAGCACCCGGTGATGGTGCGAGGAGACAATATTTTCCTCGAGGATTCGAACGGCAATCGCTACATGGATTTCCTGAGCGGGCTCTTTACCGTCCAGATCGGTTACTCGCACGGCGAGGAGATCGGTACAGCGATGCTCGAGCAGGCGATGGAACTGCCGTACTACACCAACTGGACCTACTCGCATCCGAAGGCGATCGAGCTCGCGACGAAGCTTGCCGAGATCACACCCGACAGCCTCAACCGCGCGTTCTTCGTATCGGGCGGCTCGGAAGGTGTCGAAGGTGCGATCAAGCTGGCCCGCGAGTATCACAATGCGGGTGGCGAGCCCATGCGACGCAAGGTGATTGCCCGCAAGATCGCGTATCACGGGACCACCTACGGCGCCCTCTCGCTGACAGGCATCACCAGCATCCGCACGCCGTTTGAGCCGCTGATGGCTGGTGTTCGCCACGTCGAGCCAACCAATCCTTATCGCTGCAAGTACTGCGCCGATCAGGGTGGCTGCAATCTCAAGTGCGCCGACGAGGTGGCTGAGGTGATCGAGTTCGAGGATCCCTCGACCGTCTCGATGGTGATCATGGAGCCCGTCCAGAATGCCGGCGGCTGCTTTACTCCGCACCCCGAGTATCACCAGCGCGTCAGCGAGATCTGCAAGGAATACGGCGTCTTGCATGCCGCTGACGAGACGATCTGCGGCTACGGGCGTCTCGGCGAATGGTTCGGATCCCAGCGCTACAAGTATGAACCCGACATCATCACGTGCGCGAAGGGCCTCACCAGCGGCTACCAGCCAATGGGCGCGGTCCTCTTCGGCGACAGGATTGCGGATCGTCTGATCGAGACCGAGCATATGTTTTTGCATGGCATTACCTTCGGCGGTCATCCGATCGTCGCTGCTGCTGCCCTCAGGAACCTCGAGATCATGGAGCGCGAGGGCGTGATCGAGAATGTCAGGCAGAACGAGCCGTACCTGCGCGATCAGTTGCTCGGCCTGAAGGAACGCCACGAGATCATTGGCGACGTCCGCGGTGCGGGCTTCTTCTGGGCGATGGAACTCGTCAAGAACCGTGCGACCAAGGAGACGTTTGATGAGCACGAATGCAACGTCCTCTTGCGCGACTTCCTCTCGCCAACGCTGCTCAGCGAAGGCCTGCTCTGCCGCGCCGACGATCGGGGCGATCCGGCGATTCAGATCTCGCCACCCTTGATCACCACGCGTGATCAGATCGACGAGGCGATTGCCGTCTTTGACAAGGTCTTGCCGCAAGCGCAAGACCTGATGCTGAAGTTGCGTCGCTAACTGTTTAGCTCGGGGTCGGTGGCGGCTGCGGTCGCCGCCGACCTACTGAACAGGATCAGCACGAGCCCACCGAGCGCGAACAGCGCTGCGACGGCATAGACGGCACCGTATCCGGACGTATTCGCGACGTTGCCCATCAAGGGTCCGGCGGCGGCGAAGCCGAGGTCGAAGCCAGCCGTGTAGACAGCCAGCGCCGCGCCACGCCGATGCGCGGACGTGCGGTCGATCGCCATCAATGCGAGTGCCGGGAACAGCAACGACCAGGCGGCGCCACAGATGACTGCTCCGACGCAGGCCAGCCACCACGTGGGCGCAATTCCGATAATGCTGATACCGATTAGCGCAAAGATGAAGGCCAGTACTCCGGTGCGGTATGACCCGAGCCGATCGGGCAGGTGCCCAAGCACGATCCGGCCAATGAATGTCGCTGCGCCATAGGCGCCAATCACGTAGGCGCCACCTCCACCGTCACGAAAATCGAACGTCAAGACGGCGAAACCAACAATCGCGGCCATCACCACGCCGCCAAACATCAGACCAAGGCCGGGTCGAAACGCCTCGCGAGGGAACGATATTCCTGCCGATTCGGGATGCACCGGTGGTCCGAGCATCCCGAGCATCGAGACGAGGGCCAGCATGGGTGCGAGCACGAGCAACCATTCGGCCGCCCATAGCCCGACGTGGTCGATCAGGAGTTGCGCTACGACTGGGCCAAGACTCAGACCAGCCCAGACGCTGAGACCGAACAGCGAAATCGCTTGGCCCCGACGGTGCACCGGTGCGAGGTAGACCGCCCACGTCAACCCGGCGGTAAACATGCACGCCTGACCGACGCCCTGTAGAGCACGTGCCACATACAGCACCGAATCGTTCTGCGCGACGAAGAAGAGCGCTCCACCGAGCGCAATAAACCCGAACCCAACGGCATAGACGAGCCGCGCACCCCGGCGATCAATACCGAACCCCGCTCCGAAGCGGGCCAGCAAAGCAGCCACGGCAAAGACGGTAATCGTCCAGCCGACGATCACATCCGTGCCTCCCAATTCGCCCTTCACGAGCGGCGGCACGATCGCATAACTCGCTCCAAGCGCCAAAAATCCGCCCACTCCGGCGAGGATCAGACGAGCGAAAGCGATTCGCCGGGGAGAGCGCAGGTGGAGCATCTCCATGCGACAACCATAGGTGGTCGCGCCTTCCGCTTTGACCAGCACCCACCCAATGGCTACACTACGACGCGATGCTCATGATGCCGCTCACGCACGAAGGGACTCTCGGCCGCTTGGTTTCCACCAGCGGCCATGGGGTCGTGGCGTCTGCGCCCACACTTCCGCTCGTCCTTCTTGTCGGCCTCCTTCCCCGCTAAGGGGATTGCATTGGCTTACGCGCTGCTTGCCCAGCGCAGACAACGACACGACCACAGGACAGGTGCGCGATGTCGCACCACACTTCGGAAGGGAGCACGATGAGCACTTCGGATAGCAGCAACTACGTCAAGATTTTTGATACCACCTTGCGCGACGGTGAGCAGTCGCCTGGCATTAGCCTAAACGCCCAAGAGAAGCTGGAGATCGCGCGCCAGCTTGAGCGCCTCGGCGTGGACATCATTGAAGCCGGCTTTGCGATCGCCTCTCCGGGCGAGGTCAAGGGCATTGGCCTTGTCGCCCAGCATGTGCGCAGCTGCACGATCGCATCACTCAATCGCACGCAACAGGCGGACATCGACGCCTCGTGGGAGGCACTCAAAGATGCCGAGTCGCCGCGTTTCCACGTCTTTATCGCCACCAGCGATCTGCACATGGAGCATAAGCTGCGGATGACGCCCGAGCAGGTGCTCGAGCAGACACGCGACGCGGTGACCTATGCGCGGACGAAGGTTTCCGATGTCGAATTCTCGTGCGAGGACGCGACCCGTTCGCGGCCCAAGTTTATGGCCGAGGTCGTGCGCACGGCGCTTGCCGCAGGCGCCACGACGATCAACATTCCCGACACCGTGGGCTATACGACCCCGATCGAGTACGTGGAGATCCTCGAGACGCTCTACGCCAATGTGCCCGAACTGCGCGAGGCAACCCTGAGCGTCCATACGCACAATGACCTTGGTCTGGCGACCGCAAACTCTCTGGCAGGCGTGCAGGCAGGTGCGCGACAGGTCGAGGTTGCGATCAATGGCATTGGCGAGCGCGCTGGCAACTCCGCCCTCGAAGAGGTCGTGATGGCACTGCGGACGCGCAAAGCGTTCTATGGCTTTGAGACCGGCGTGGAGACGCGCGAGATCGCGCGTTCCAGCCGCCTTGTCTCGCGCCTCAGTGGCTATCCCGTGCAGCCGAATAAGGCGATCGTCGGCAAGAACGCGTTTGCCCACGAGGCCGGCATTCATCAGGACGGCGTCCTCAAAAACCGTCGCACGTACGAGATCATGGATGCCGAATCGATCGGACTTGCCCACAACGAGCTCGTCTTGGGCAAGCACTCGGGTCGCCACGCTCTGCAGAAGGCGTATGCCGACATGGGCTACGTCGTCGAGGGCGAAGACCTCAAGCGAGCCTTCACGCGCTTCAAAGAGGTCGCGGATCGCAAGAAGAACATCTCGGCGCTCGACCTCGAGGCGCTGCTCGATGACCAGTCCCGCGACACGAGCGAGCGCTTCGTGCTGGAGCGCCTGGCGCTGCGTACCGCAACGGGCGAGACCTCGCAGGCCGAGGTGTCCGTCCGCGAGGGCGAGACGCTCCACACGGCAACCGGTGAGGGCGATGGCCCGATCGATGCGGCCTTCAAGGCACTCGCCGAGATCGCCGCGACGACCGCGACGCTGCGTGAGTTCAACGTCAATGCAGTGACCGGTGGCCAGGATGCCCTCGGCGATGTCCGCGTCGTCTTGGAACTGGATGGTCAGACCTACACCGGCCAAGCGGTCGCCCCCGATATCACCGAAGCGGCCGCTCAGGCCTACCTGCGCGCTGCATCCCTCGCAGCAGCGGGCACACCAAACTCGATAGTCCGCGAGACTATCTAACCGACAACGCAGGTAGAACGGAGCCTCAACAGTGAAGATCGCAGTCCTCCCCGGAGATGGAATTGGCCCAGAGACCACCCGCGTTGCGTTGTCGGTTCTCGCCGTTGCTGGGGACGTCCACGGCTTTTCTTCCGAGGTGACGGAGCATCCGTTTGGCGGCAATGCGATTGACTCGCACAACGATCCATTCCCGGCCGAGACGCGGGCAGCGTTGCCGTTGGCAGATGCCGTCTTGAAGGGTGCGGTCGGTGGCCCCAAGTGGGACACGGGCGAGATTCGCCCGGAGCAGGGCCTCTTGGCTCTGCGTGCCGAACTGAAGGTATTCGCCAACATCCGGCCGATCCGCCAGTGGACGAAGAAGATCGGCTCGCCGCTGCGTGACGAACTCGTCGACGGTCTCGACATGATCATCATCCGCGAGCTGACGGGTGGCCTCTACTTTGGCCCAAAGGAGCTGACGGCCGAGACGGGCATGGATACCTGCCGCTACTCCGTCGAAGAGATCGAGCGTGTGGCTCGCTATGCCTTCGACCTCGCGCGCACACGCTCTCGCAAGGTCTGCTCGGTCGATAAGCAAAACGTTCTGTCGACCTCGAAGCTGTGGCGCAACGTTGTGATCGACCGTGTCGCGCCGGACTACCCGGACGTCGAGCTGTCGCACCAGCTGGTCGACTCGATGGCGATGAAGCTGATTGAGCAGCCGCTGGCCTACGACGTGATCGTGACTGAGAACATGTTCGGCGACAGTCTCTCTGACCTCGCTGCCAGCATTTCGGGCGGCATTGGCTTGGCTCCAAGCTCGTCGCTTGGTGCCGCACGACCCGGCCTGTACGAGGCAATCCACGGCTCTGCGCCAGACATTGCTGGCAAGGGCATTGCGAACCCCACCGCGATGATCCTGACCGTGGCGATGATGCTGCGCGATCTCGACCAGACCGAGGCGGCCAACGCCGTCGAGTCTGCCGCTATCCATTGTCTTGAACATGGCCCCACCACTCCGGACCTCGGCGGTTCGGCAACTACTGACGAGGTCGGCGCTGCCATTGCGGCGCTGATCCAGAACCGTGAGGTGACCGCATGAGCGACTCCGCTCTCGATCAGGCACGCAAGCGCACTGGAAGAATGACCGGTGCTGAGGCGATTATCCGCTCGCTCGAAGCCGAAGATGTGACGATCTGCTGGGGCATCCCCGGCGGTGCCATCCTGCCGCTCTACGACGCGTTTATGCGCTGTGACCATTCGATCCAGCACGTGCTCGTGCGACACGAGCAGGGCGCTGGACACATGGCACAGGGCTATGCGCGTGCGACCGGCAAGGTTGGCGTCTGCATCGCAACGAGCGGCCCCGGCGCGACCAACCTCGTTACGCCAATCGCCGATGCGTTTCTCGACTCGACCCCGCTGGTCGCGATCACCGGTCAGGTGCCCACGCACCTGATTGGCACCGACGCCTTCCAAGAGGCCGACATTACGGGCATCGTGATGCCAATCGTCAAGCACTCGTTTCTTGTCCAGACCGTCGAGGACATCCCGCGTGCGCTCCACGAGGCCTTCCACATTGCGAGCACCGGCCGCCCCGGCCCCGTGCTCGTCGACATCCCGAAGGACCTGCAGCAGGCCGAGTTCGACTTTGCGTATCCCGCAACGATCGAGCTGCCGGGCTATAGCGCCGAGTTCCCCGAGGTGCCGGCCAGCATCGCCGCGGCAGCAACCATGATCGCTCAAAGTAAGCGCCCCGTCATCTACGTCGGTGGCGGGGTTATCAACGCCGAGGCGTCAGAGGATCTGATCCTCTTTGCCGAGACGCTGCAGGCTCCGGTCACGACGACCCTGCTCGCCAAGGGCGCGTTCCCCGACTCGCACCCTCTGTCGGTGCAGATGCCGGGCATGCACGGTTCGAAGTACGCCAACTGGACAATCCATCGCTCTGACCTTTTGATCACGATCGGCGCCCGATTCGACGACCGTGTAACAGGCAAGCTCGATGCCTTCGCACCCGGCGCGAAGGTTATCCATTTCGACATCGACCCCGCGGAGATCTCCAAGAACCGCCGCGCTGACGTGACCCTGCTCGGCGATCTCAAGCGCACGCTGCCGGCGCTGCGCGAGGCTGTCGTCGAGACCAGAAATGCCGAGCGGCTCGCCGACCAGCGCGACTGGCTGACCGACGTCCAGGGCTGGCGCGAGGAGAACCCTTTCCGCTACATGAAAGGCGAGAAGCTGAAGCCGCAGTACATCATCGAGCAATTCGACCGCGCCCTCAAGGGGAAGGATGCGATCTGGGTGACGGGTGTTGGCCAACACCAGATGTGGGCAGCGCAATTCCTCTCGATCGATGGTCCGCGACGCTGGCTGACTTCGGGTGGCCTCGGCACGATGGGCTTCGGCGTTCCTGCCGCGATCGGTGCACAGCAGGGCTGTCCGGACGCCTACGTCGTCAACTTCGATGGTGACGGCTGCTTCCAGATGACCTCGCAGGAACTCGCGACGGCAATCTGTTACGACGTGCCCGTGATCCATGCCGTGATGAACAACGGCTGGCTTGGGATGGTTCGCCAATGGCAGGAGCTGTTCCACGACGAGCGCTTCTCCGAGACGAATCTCTTCGGCACGATTCCCGACTTCGTCAAGCTCGCCGAGGCCTACGGCTGTCTTGGCTTGCGGGCCGAGACGGAGGCCGAGGTCGATGCTGTGATCGAGCAGGCAATTGCAGAGCGACGCCCGACCGTGATCGATTTTCGGATCGACCACGATGAGAAGGTCTATCCAATGGTGCCGGCAGGCGCTGCGTCCCACGAGATGATCGACCAGGTCTGGGACAACGACTGGGTTGAGGAGGGCGTCTGATGGCAACACCAGGACACCACACACTAAGCGTCTTTGTCGAGAACCGACCAGGCGTCCTGTCGCGCGTCTGCGGCCTTTTCTCACGGCGTGGTTTCAACATTGAGAGCCTCGCCGTGGGGCCGACGGAGCGGACCGATCGCTCGGTCATCACGATTCGTGTCGATTGCACGCGTCATTCGGTTGAGCAGGTCGTTAAGCAGCTCGACAAGTTGATTGACGTGATCGACGCGATCGAGGTCGAGCCCGATTCGGCGATCGAACGCGAACTCTTGCTGGTCAAGGTCAAGGCCGAGGCAGAGCATCGGCTTGAGATCATGCGCATGGCCGAGGTCTTTAACGCCCGCGTCGTCGACGCGGGCGCGACGACGCTCCTGCTCGAGTGCGTCGAGCATCCTGACCGCCTCGCCGCGCTCGAGGAATTGCTCTCCCCGTACGAGATTGTCGAGGCTGTCCGCACAGGCCGAGTGGCAATGACCCGTGCCTCAATCGCGAACGAGACTGCACGACCGAAACTGAACATCCTCGGGTAACTGGGGCCACAAAACCCCAGACCGACGTACATTTCCGCAACGGCGCATTGCGCCGACTGACTTCAAGCGAGAGGGAAGAATCCGCATGGCAACGCTCTATTACGAGTCCGATGGAGATTTCGGAGCACTCAAAGGGAAGCGCATCGTCGTTCTGGGCTACGGCTCGCAGGGCCACGCACATGCATTGAACCTGCGCGAGTCCGGCGCGGACGTCACCGTCGCCGTTCGCCCCAACTCTGAAGGTTGGGCCCGTGCCGAGAGCCATGGCTGGACGCCACAGACGCCTGCTGACGCCTGCAAGGACGCCGACGTCATCGCGATGATGGTCCCCGACCACATCCAAGCCGAGCTTTGGCGCTCTACGGTCAAGGACCTCGTCAAGCCAGGCGCCACGCTGCTCTTCACGCACGGCTTCTGTATTCACTTCGGCCAGATCGAAGCGCCGACCGACGCCAACGTCGTGATGGTCGCCCCGAAGGGCCCCGGCCACCTCGTTCGTCGTCTCTACACCGAAGGTGCGGGCGTGCCGGCACTGATCGCAGTCGAGAACGACGCGACCGGTGACGCCAAGCAGATCGCAATGGCGTGGGCGATCGGTATCGGCTCGGCCCGTGCCGGCGTCATCGAGACGACGTTCCGCGA
>SYIF01000140.1 GCA_005798855.1 Actinomycetota bacterium
AGCATGGCGGTCAGGTAGTAGTTGACCGAGAAGTTCGAGGGCTCGAAGCCACCGGCCGAGACGCCGGACTCGAAAGAGCGTGACTTCTGCTTGCCGGTGCGCAGGCTGCGATGGAAAAAGCGCGACCACACAAACGAACCCGCCAAGAGGCTTCCGGCAATCGCAGCCGCGAACAACAGATAAATCAGATAGGAGGCCCAATCTCCGAGCACGCGCACTCCAAGCATTTGAGTTCTGCCGACGCCCCATGACGCCGGTTTGGCAACCGTAGCAGGCACCCGCTCGACGCTACAAACCCCACCCACCTCGACTGCGTGCCGAATGCCGCAAGCCTGCTCCCCGCAACGGTTCGTGGCTGTTCCGCCGATTAGCCACACCTGTCACAAAGCCGTCGGGGAATGCCGAGCAGGAGTTGATCGTTTGCACACGTACAGAGGCCCTAACGCCGCCGCCGGCAGCCGCTACGCTTCGAGGTACGAATGAGCACTCAGACGATGATCACAATTACCGAAAAGGCCGCCCAGAAAGTGCACGAGTTTCTGGAGGCAGAGAACGACCCCGAACTGCAGGCGCTGCGCGTTGCCGTCCAGGGTGGCGGTTGCTCCGGCTTCCAGTACGCCCTCGGCTTTGACACGGGCCCGCAAGATGGCGATGAGATAATCGAGGCGCATGGCGTCAAGGTGCTCGTCGACCCCTTCAGCATGCCCTACCTCAATGGCGCCGACATCGACTTCGTTGACGGCCTCAGTGGCACCGGCTTCTCGATTACGAATCCGAACACCGTCGCCGGTTGCGGCTGCGGCACTTCCTTCCAGTTGAAGGAAGGCGAGGAGGAAGGCGCGGAGCAGGGTGAGGCCCTTACTGCCTCCGCGGGCGGCTGCTCTAGCTGCGCGTCGCACTAGTTCCGTGCGCGAAGTCAAGGTACGCAGCGGCGGGATCGATCTCGGCCAGCTGCTCAAGTTCGCCGGCCTTGTCGATACCGGTGGCGATGCCAAGGCGTTGCTGTCCGAAGGTGTTGTGAAGGTCAACGATGTTGTCGACGAGCGCCGCGGCCGCACGCTGCGCGACGGCGATATCGTGACCGTCCCCGATGCGGATTCCGTCCGCGTCGTCGAGGTCTGACGTGTCGCCCGAGTGGCTCGCGCGCCTGACCGCACTCTGCGGTTTGGACTCGCCGACCGGCGACGCTGCTGCTCTCGTCCAGACCGCCGCACTGCTCGCCGACTGGGGTCGAGCCGACGGGCTTGAGGTCGAGATCCGCGAGACACCAACCGGGCCGATCGTTGTCCTCGTCACACAGGGGCGAGGCACGAATCGCACGCTCTTGATCGGCCATCACGACACCGTCTATCCCACCGGGACTGCGACTGCACGTCCGGTCCGCGTCGAAGGGGATCGCGTCCTTGCGCCCGGCGTGGCCGACATGAAGGGCGGCCTGCTGGTCGGCCTTTCGGCCCTGGCTGAGCTTGCCGCCGACTCGACGTCGCCACATGGGCGCGTCGAGTTTTGGATCGTCCCCGACGAAGAGGCGCGCTCGGACGAGCCATCGTGTCTCGACGAGTGGCGTGGCGCCGACGCGGCAATTTGCCTAGAGTGTGGCCGCGCCGATGGCTCGATCGTGACCTCGCGGATGGCCTGTACGTGGTTGACCCTCGAGGCCGAAGGTCGCGCTGCCCATGCCGGCACCGAGCGCGATAGTGGTCGCTCCGCCCTGATGGCACTCACGCGCGAGGCACTCCGCATCGAGGACACGCTGCACGCCGCGCGACCGGGACTGCAGGCGACGATCACCCAACTCAACGGTGGCATCGGCAAGAACACTGTCCCCGCCCACGCTACGGCCTCTGTAGATTTGCGCGCTGCCAGCGTCGAGGACCTGCGATGGGCAACGGAGATCGTCGGCCAGTTTGGCGAGCACGATGGTGTCGTCGTACGGCGTTCTGACGAACCGGGCTTTCCTCCTCTGACCCGCGACACCCCCCTCGCCGAACGCACGCTGGCGCTGCTCGAGAGCGTCGGCGCCCGCGGCAGCGAGATGCTCGCAGCCGGTGCCTCGGATGGCTCCTGGTCGTCGAGTCTTGGCGTTCCGACCGTCGATGGGCTCGGCCCAATCGGTGGTGGCGACCACAGCCCGGATGAATGGATCGACGCAGCATCGGTGGCGCCACGCATCGAGGTCGTGCGGCGACTCTGCCAAGAGACATAGAACAGGGGTAGGCTTCGCGGAATGAGCGTAAGCACCTCGACGATTAGTCCTGCGATGGAGGACTACCTCAAGGCGATCCACCAGATCGCCGAGGACACGGGTGGCAGCCCTGTGCAGACGCAGGCGCTGAGCGACCGCCTCGAGGTCTCGACCGCCTCGGTGACGGGGATGATGAAGAAGCTTGACCAGTACAAGCTCGTCGAGCACGAGCCGTACCGTGGCGTCGTCTTGACGCCACGCGGCGAGCAGGTCGCACTCGAGGTGCTGCGCCATCACCGCCTGCTCGAGTTGTATCTCGTTGAGCAGTTGGGCATGTCCTGGGAGGAGGTGCACGCCGAGGCCGACCGTCTCGAGCACGTCATCTCCGAGGGCCTCGAGGACCGCATCGCCGCTGCCCTCGGCCAGCCCGAGCGCGACCCCCATGGCGATCCAATCCCCGCACGCGACGGAACCGTGCCGTCCGATCCATGGCAACGCCTGACCGCCGTGGCGGCGGGGACTGCCGTCGAGATTCTGCGCGTCTCCGACCGCGACCCTCGCCTGTTGCAGTACCTCGCCGAGCGTGGGCTACGGCCCGGCGCCATGGTCTCCGTCGAGAGCGTCGACGAGTTGGCAGGTGTGATCACCCTCTCGGTCGACGGGACGACGTCCACACTGGCTCTGACGACCGTGACCGAGATCAGCGTTCGCGTCTAGCCGGCCGACTGCGTACGACCACATCGTTAGGAACGATAGGCATCTCGCCGATGGGCGATCCGAGTGACCGTGACCAGCTTTGCCTCGTCGTCGATTCGGTACATCACACGGCAGACACCTCGCCGCGACGCGTACTCACGGTGAAACGGCTCATCGAGCGAACGACCGATCCGATACGGCGCCTCCTTCAGTGCCCCGTCAAGCAGCTCGACCACGGCTGCTGCCGCGGCGGGTGAGAGCTGTTCTCTCAACGTACGCTGCGCTCTAGGGGTCAGACGGACAACGTACATCGCTTAGGACTGCGCCCTACGCTTGATTTCCTCGATCACGTCGTCCAGTGGAATGGTATTGCCAGCGGTAATGTCGCGATCGGCCTGGATCAAGTCTTCGAGCGCTCCCGGCTCGGAGAGAATCGCAATCGTCTCGCGCATGCTTTCGAGTTGTTCGTAGCTGATCATCACCGCAGCGGCGCGCCCGTTACGGGTGATGAGCACGTGCTCATGGTCGCGCTCGACGAGGTCGAGGAATTCGGAGAAGCGGGCTTTCACGGTACGAACAGGTTCAATGATCATGGTGACTACAATTGTGTCACAGCGCGCGGTTCGTGCAGGCTTACTCAACGCGCATGGCGGAACCCGCATCGATGCCTACCGCTCACGGCCTAACGGCGCGACGGGCGCACGCAAACGCACACCTCTGCCCCACCCAATAGCCGAGCGAAGAGCCTACGTGTTGGAGCCGACGAGCGCCCAAAGGGCGGCGACGATCACGCTCAGGAACAACACGACAGCGAAGCCGCGCGTCGTCCCGTGCTTGGCCTTCGCCAGCACGACACCAAGCAAACCAACACCCAGACCGATCGCACCAAGCACAAGACCGACGGTCAGAAGATCGTGCGAAGCGCGAATCGCAGCGACGAACGACACGAGCAATGCAACGATCGAAAAGAAGAGCGCGATGCCCATCGTCGTGCTCGCGTCGGGCTTTTCAGCGACTTCGTGATGATGATCTGCGTGGTCTGCCATGCGGGAATCCTCCGAAAAAGATCTAGCGGTATCGTGGCACAGGAGGTGCCGGGGTGTTACTGGAGCGAGCGGACCGCGGCGACAACAGCGTCGGCCGTGAGACCAAGCTCCTTCGCGACTGTTCCGCCCGGGGCCGAAGCGCCGTAGTGGTTGATGCCGACCGCTACGCCGCACTGACCAACCCAGAGCTCCCAGCCCGACGTCACGCCAGCCTCGAACGACACGCGGCGCGTAATGGCCGCCGGCAGGACAGACTCGCGGTACGCCGCGTCCTGCTCGTCGAAGATCTCCCACGACGGCATCGACACCACGCGAACCCTGAGGCCCTCGGCCTGCAACGTCTCGCGTGCGGAGATGGCGTCGTGCACTTCGGAACCCGTCGCGATCAGGATCGTGTCGGGTGCGCCACCGTCGGCTTCGGCCAAGACGTAGGCTCCGCGGTGCAGCCCCTCGGCCGAGGCAAAGACCGAGCGGTCGACGGTCGGCAGGTTCTGCCGCGTCAGGATCAATGCGACCGGTCCGCTGCGGTGCAGCTGAGCAAAGCGCCAGGCCTCGCGCGTCTCGTTGGCGTCGCCCGGGCGGACGACGACGAGGTTCGGAATCAGGCGCAACGACATCACGTGCTCGATTGGCTGGTGCGTCGGTCCGTCCTCACCAACCCAGATCGAGTCGTGTGTCCAGACGTACGTGACCGGCACCTTCGATAGCGCCGCGACGCGGACGGCACCGCGCATGTAATCGGAAAAGACGAGGAACGTCGCGCCGAAGACCCGGAGCCCACCGTGCAAGGCCATCGCGGTCAGGACTGCGCCCATGCCGTGCTCGCGAATGCCGAAGTGCAGGTTGCGCCCGGCGAAGCTGCGCTCGGAGACGCTCAGACCATTGTCGATGTGCGTGTTGTTCGATGGTGCGAGGTCGGCAGAGCCGCCAACGAACTCGGGAATCCCAGCGGCGAGCCCCTGGATCACCTTGCCGCTGGCAGAGCGCGACGCCATGCCCTTCGGATCGGCATCGAAGACCGGCAGCTGGGCATCCCAGCCGTCCGGCAGCTCGCCCGACAAAACCCGCTCGAGCTCGGCGGCGAGCTCGGGGTGCGCAGCGCGGTACGCCTCGAACTTCGCGTCCCACGCCTTGCGCGCCTCGGCACCACGGACACGATTGTCCATGTGCTCGGCCACGTCGTCCGGCACGAGGAACTGCTCGTTCTCGGGCCAGCCGTAGTTGGCCTTCGTCAACTTGATCTCCTCGTCGCCGAGCGGCGAGCCGTGCGCGTCCGAGGTGTCTTGCTTGTTCGGTGAACCTGGAGCGATGTGCGTGCGGAGCACGATGATCGACGGACGATCGTCCTGCTCGGCAGCGTCGATCGCGGAGCGCACGTCGTCGAGCACCCAGCCGTCTTCGAGGCGCTGGGCGTGCCACCCGAGTGCGTCGAAGCGCTTGCTGATGTCCTCCGTAAAGGCCAGTCCAGTATCGCCCTCAATCGTGATGCGATTGTCGTCGTAGATCATCGTGATCTTGCCGAGGCCCAGATGGCCACCAAGCGAGGCGGCCTCGTGGGCGACGCCTTCCATCAGGTCACCATCGGAGCAGATGCCAAACACACGGTGGTCGATAATCTCGTGCCCCGGGCGGTTGTAGCGCTCGGCCAGCATGCGCTCGGCGAGTGCAAAACCGACCATGTTGCCGACGCCCTGCCCAAGCGGACCCGTCGTCACTTCAATACCCGGCGTGTGACCAACCTCGGGGTGCCCTGGTGTCAGCGAGCCCCACTGGCGAAACTGCTTGAGATCGTCGAGCGAGACGTCGTAGCCCGTCAGATGCAGCGTCGCGTACTGGAGGATGCAAACGTGGCCGGGCGACAGGACAAAGCGGTCGCGCCCAGGCCAGTGCGGCTCTTGCGGATCGTAGTTGAGGTATTCGCGGTAATACAGGTATGCGATCGGCGCGAGCGCCATTGCCGTACCGGGGTGGCCAGAATTCGCCTTCTGCACACCGTCCATGGCCAGCGTTCGAATCGTGGTGATCGAACGTTCGGTGAGGTCGGTCACGTGGCTTCTCCTGACGAGGCGTTCGTCCGGGCGGCAACCCGGCGGGCACGGAAGGCAATGAAGAACCGACGCAACCCACTTCCGGCGACGACTCCCAGTAGCGAGGCAGCAGCGGCAACTCCGAATCCCGTGAGGCCGAGGCCCCACAGCCAGATCGCAGAGGCACCGATTGCCATCAGCATGGCGATCCAGATTGGGCGAACCGCGGCACCAATACCAAGAAACGGTAAAAACGCGCAGAGACCCAGGCCGATCCACATACCGATAGGTTCTGTCATTCCCCGCAGCCTACCCGAGGCGCGCCCGCTGTGAGGACGCGTCGCGATCCACCTACGCTACGCAGTGCATGAGCGATCTCTTCTCCACCGCCGCCGACGACCGTCGACGTCTCGTCGCACCACTCCCTGAGCGTCTGCGACCCGACGATCTTGATCTCGTCGTCGGTCAAGAGTCGCTCGTCGGTCCGGGCCGCCCACTGCGTCGCGCGATCGAGGAGGATCGGGTCGGCTCGATGATTTTGTTTGGCCCACCCGGCACCGGCAAGACGACGTTGGCGCGGATCATGGCGGCGCGCACGGGGTCGTCGTTCGAGGAGCTCTCGGCCGTCGATGCCGGCAAGGCCGACGTCCGCGCTGTCACCGAGCGCGCCCGCGATCGACTTGCCGGCGACGGGCGCCGCACGATCCTCTTTCTCGACGAGATCCATCGCTTTACGAAGGCGCAGCAGGACGCGTTGCTTCCGCTCGTCGAGTCGGGTCTGATCATCCTGATTGGCGCAACGACCGAGAGCCCCCACGTCGGCGTGATCGCCGCCCTGCTCTCGCGCTGCACGCTGTACGAGCTGAAGAGCCTCGATCCCGCCGACCTCAATCGCATGATCGATCGTGGTGCGGCAGCGCTCGAGGTGACGGTGGCCGACGATGCCCGCGATGCAATCGCACGGGCAGCAGGCGGCGACGGACGAGCCGCACTCGCCTTGCTCGAAGCCGCGACTGCTGCTCGCGCCACTGCGACAGACGCGGTCGATGTCGAGCTCGTCGCTCAGGTCGGGCGCATTCCGATTCGCTACGACCGCGAGGGTGACCTCCACTATGACGCAATCTCGGCCTTCATCAAGAGCCTGCGAGGCTCGGACCCCGACGCGGCACTCTGGTGGATGCACACGATGCTGGAGGGTGGTGAGGACCCACGCTACGTTTCGCGGCGCCTGATTGTGTTTGCCTCCGAAGATGTCGGCAACGCCGACCCACGCGCCCTCCCACTCGCCGTTGCAACCGCCCAGGCGATCCAAGAGATCGGCATGCCCGAGGGGCGCATCCCGCTCGCCCAGTGCGTCACCTATCTTGCGCTCGCGCCCAAGTCGAATGCTGCCTACACGGCGGGCGATGCTGCGCGGGCCGCGGTCCGCGAATACGGCACGCACATCCCACCCGACCACCTCCGCGACGGCTCGCACTCAGGCTCAAAGGCGCTCGGCCGGGGCGTTGGCTACAAGTACCCGCACGCCGCCGGCGGCTTCGTTGCCGACCAGCGACACCTGCCCGACGACCTCGCGCACCTCCGTTTTTATGAACCCACAACGATGGGGTTCGAGGCGCGGCTTTCTGAGATACTCAGCGAATTACGTGCTCAACGCGAACAACAGACTGCACCTCCGACCACGAAGGACTGACCCATGCTCGAGATTGGCGACATCGCACCCGATTTCACCCTCAAGGAGACGTTCGATACGAGCGTCACCCTCAGCGACTACCGCGGCAAGCAGAACGTGCTGCTCTTCTTCCACCCCTTCTCCTACACCGATGTGTGCGAGGGAGAGATCTGCGAGATCCGAGACGAATCGGGCCTCAAGCGCGACGACCTCGAGATCATCAATGTCGCCTGCGACGCGTGGCCAATCCGCCAATCGTACAAAGACCACCTCAAGGCAAACGGCCGCTTTGTCGCCGACTTTTGGCCTCACGGTGAGGTCTCCAAGGCCTACGGCGTGTTCGACGCGGACTGGGGTACCTGCATGCGCGGCACCTTCCTGATCGACATGGAAGGCAAGATCGCGAACCAGGTCGTCAACATGGGGATCATGGACCGCCGCGACCAGTCCGTCTATCTCGATTGGTTGTCGTAGGTTCGTCACCGACCCGACACCGACTGCCGCGCGTACTTGGCTATTCTGAGGGGGTGACTCTCATCACCGCAGCCGAATTACTCGAAAGGATTCTCGCCGGTAATCGCGGCTGGGCCAAGGGCTCGTCCGAGCGAGACTATCTCGGTGCGCCGACCGATCCGCTGATCCACCAGCCACCCGTTGCAGTGATCGGCTGCTCCGACGCTCGCGTGATGCCGGCCGCAGTCTTCGGCGCGGCACCCGGGGCGATCTTCACGCTGCGCCTGCCCGGTCACTACACGGACATCCCCGTCGCGGCCGGCATGGGCTTCGCAGTGGCGACAGCCGGAGCGCGTCTTGTGATCGTGCTTGGGCACGAGGACTGTCGTGCGGTCGACGCTGCCTTTAAGGAGTATCGGACCGGCACGGCTCCCGACAAGGCCCTCGCGCCGCTTTCCGGGGCGCTGGCGGCGGGGCTCTACGAGGCGGGTGGCGCCACCAGCGCCGAACATGCCGTCGATGTCAATGCGCGGCACACCGCACAGAAGCTGCTCGCCCAGTGCCCCGTTCTGCGCTACGAAATCAGCCTGGGGCATGCCCAACTCGCAGTGCTTAGGTATAGCCCGTCGACCAAGCTGTTGACGGTGCTCGAAGAGAGCGTCATGCCACCGCGCGACGCGACGCACTCGGTCGACTAGTCGTCGAGTTCGAGCTGCGGGGCGACGGAACGCGCAAAGCGCGACTCGGCGACCGAGTCGGAGAAGTAGGCAACGGGGCCGTGCTTGATCACGTGTCCACCCTCCTCGTCGAGCTCTTTCAGCACCGCAATCGCAAACGACTCGATCAGCCACTCACGCCCCGGTGGCACAGCGCCGCGAACCGTAAAGCGCGTCAGTGGGCCAAGCTGATCCTCGCCTTCAATCGAGAGCGCCGACAGAAGATGCATCGGGCCCGATGGCAAGACGTCAGAGAGTTTCTGCACGAGTGCGCGCCCCTTGGCAGCGTCCGTGACGTAGAACTCGAGAACGATCTCGCGAATGCCACGCCGCGCTACCCGGACGCCGTACATGTGCTGGTTGTGGATGCGAATCGTCTCGCCCCCCAACCCACGCAACTTGACGCTACGTAGCGACATCGTCTCGACGACGCCACCCATCGCCCACGGCTCGATCGTGATTGCATCGCCAACGTCGAACCAGCGCTCGAAGAGCATCATCGAGCCGGCGATGATGTCGCGCAGCACGCTCTGGGCGGCAAAGCCACCGACGGCCAAGAGCAGTGAGATGCCGATCACCGTCGAGCCGGGGCCGGGTATCGCGAAGATAAAGATGCCGAGGATGCCCGCGGTGATCGCGGCATACCGAGCGAGTGAGCGGATCGCCGCGACCAGCGTGTCGGCGCGCTTGGCGCGCAAATGAACGTCTTCGTCAATCGACCGGCGGCCCCGTAGGCGTCGCGAAAGGAGCGCGACTGCAACGCGTGGAATGATCAGCGCAGCAAGAATCGCCACGACGATCACGATCACGAAGGCGAGCCAGTTGATGCCGCCGAAGTTGAAGGTCTCGTTGCTCGGGAGAGAGATCACGTGACTCCCATGATGCCCTACGGCGTCAGGAGTGCGCGGTGCGCAAGCGCCGGATGGCAAGCAAGCGCTCGGGCTTCGAGGGGATCGCCTCGAGCCGCGCGAGGGCACGCTTGACGTTGTACTTCGTCCGCCTCAGTTCAATCTCGCCATCATCGATGATCGCCCAAGCCGCCGATTTTTTGCCGTCGTAAGGAAAGCCAACCGCGCCGGGATTAACGACCTCGATCGAGCCAACCTGACGCCGATACTGCTTATGGATGTGCCCACAGAGCAACGTCGATTGAGTGACATCCACCAGCATCGAGGTCACTCGGGCATTCGAGTACGTGCGCTTCAACCGTTCTTCATCGCTGCGGGGCGTGGCGTGGACGAGCAAGGCATCGTGCTCCGGCAAGGCGAGCTGCGCTGGCATGTTGCGCAGCCACTGGACACGCTCGTCGCCGAGTCGATCGGCCGCCCAGCGTGCCTCGTCGCCCTCGTACCAGAAGATCATGCGATCCGTGTTGCCGCGGATCGCACGGACCGAACCTGGCTGTTCGCGCAGGAGGTCGACGACGCCATCGGGCGCGGGGCCGAGCAGCGCGTAGTCGCCGCCGAGCAAAAGTCCCTCGCAGCCGGCTGCGCGTGCATCGGCAAGCACCGCCTCGAGGGCGTCGATATTGCCGTGGATGTCGAAGAGCACTGCCTCGCGCATGCTCAAACCGTACCGACAATTGCTCGTAAGACGGTGAAGATTGGCGTCCTCTGTCTGGCGTCCATTCGTGCGGCGAATCCTCGGGCCAACGTGGTATGGGGCTATGCCTAGCATCGCGATCATTGGTGGAGAACGTGCTGCGTCCCGCAGCCTAGATGGCGCCGATTAGTGGCCCGCTCGCCGCAACGTTGCCCGTGCATCCTTAGCCAGCAACTGCAGGGTGTACGGGTCGGTGGGTGAGAATACGAAGCCGAACTGTCGGTACTAGGCCGCCGCCGCGTCGTCTTTCGCGTGGACGAGGATCGCGCGCGCACCGATCGCATCGGCCGCCGCGCTACACCGAAGCACCGCGTCCAAGAGCAACGACCGACCTACACCCTCCCCTTGGAAAAGCTGGTCGGCCGCGAGTCGTGCGATCAGGAGTGCGGGGACGAGGTGCCTTTCGGGCTGGCCCCGAGCAACGCACACAGTGCTGGTTGCACGCTAGATGCCGGCGGCCGTAAGCGCGAAGTAGCCAATCACCTGGTGGTCGCCGTGCTGCGTGACGACGTAGGTTCGGGCGGACTCGGCACCCTGTGCCTGCCGGGCGATGGTCGTGAGCCAGCGATCTAGTGCCTCATCGCCACAGGCAAACCCCTCGAGGCGATGGGCATCCCCGAGCGGTTGCGGTCGACGAATTGCGGCTGTCACTCGTCGGAGAAGACGCTCGGTGTTCGCACGAAACGTTCGAGCTCGGCGATCACACGCGGCGGCTCGTCAAGCATCTGCTGCAGCTCGTCCCAGGCGGGGCGCGGCAGGCTGAACTGCGTGCGATCTGCCAGTAACATCTGGGCCCGCACTTTTGCGCTGTCGACCATAAACTCAGAGACCGACGTGCCGGCGAGTGCGGCGGCCTCGCAGATCAGAGCGTCATCGCGCTCGCTCACCCGAAGGTTGCGTCGTGCGGCCTTTGTTTCGCGAGGGGTTCGTTCGATCTGCGCCATGCGGTACCTGTACACCAAACGTAAATACACAAATCACGCGCATAGTGCCAGCCCCGGCGCAGCTTCCACCAAAACGAAGCCTATCCGACTACGCGCCGTGGTCGACTACGCAATCAGCGAGGCTTGGAAGCCCGCGACATGCCGGGCCATCGCCTTGTTGGCCTGAGTCGACTGGCCGGCGATGATGGCCGCCGCGATTGCCTCGTGCAACTCCATTGCCGTGCCGAGCGACTCGGCACGATCGATCGAGACGTTCCAGCGTCGGAGCACGTGCGAGAAGAGCCACTCGAGCGTCTGCTCGAGCATCTCATTGCCTGCCATCGCCCAGATCAGGCGATGAAGGTCGCGGTCGAGTGCAATCAAGAGTCGCCGATCGGGGTTCGGGCGGGCCAACTCGCTACGCATCTGCCCGATCACCTCAGCGAGCGCAACCCGCTGCTCGTCCCTGCCGCGCTCGGCGGCGAGGCTGGCGGCCTGAGGCTCGAGGACGGAGCGCAGCTCATAGATGCGACTGAGGTCGCTGTCGCTGAGGTCCGCCACCAGCGTGCCGCGACGAGGCAGGATCACCACGAGGCTCTCCCACTCCAACCGTCGGAGCGCCTGACGGACGGGCGTCAAGCCGACTCCCAGCCGCTCGGCCATGCCGCGCTCGTCGAGCAGCGCTCCGGGAGGCAACTCGAGCGACACGATCATGTCCTTGACGGATCGATAGGCCTCGGCCGACTTCGAGTCGAGCGTGGGCGCTCGCCGCGCGCTCGCGGCAAGCATCGATGTGGCGGCAGGCTTCGCGGTACTCACCTGCATAGTGTCGCTGAAATGTCTGCTGAGGTAAAAAGCTAGGAGGACATGACAAGTGCGCACTTGTCATGTCCTCCTTGAATCGCGAGCGGCCCTGGATCGCGCGGCCCTGCGTAAACGCTATGCGGCCTCGATTGCGCCGCCGGGTTCCCAGGCGCTAGTCGCCCAACTCTTTGCGGCGTCGCACGACGTAGGCCTCGAGCTCTTCTCGGATCGCGGGATCCATTGCTGGCTCCTCGTACTCCTCGAGCTTCTGGGCCGCGATAATGCCCGCGCGCTCGGCGGCGTCGTGGCCCCCGTTGCGCATCCAGCGCTCGTAGTTGTCGGACGACGAGAGTAGTGGGCGATAGAAGCAGGTGCGGAAACGCTCCATCGTGTGGGCTGCGCCGAGGAAGTGGCCACCAGCGCCAACCTCTTCGTGGGCACCGAAGGCGAGCGACTCTTCGGTGATCTCGAGCGGCTTGAACGTCTCCTGCAACATGCGCAGGATCTCGATATCGATGATGAACTTTTCGTAGCTTGAGACGAGCCCACCCTCGAGCCAACCGGCCGTGTGCATGACCCAGTTGACGCCCGACAGGAACGTCGGCATCATCGTCATCATCGCCTCGTACGCCGACTGGGCGTCGGGCATCGTGCTCGACGTAAAGCCGCCGCCCGAGCGGAACGGCAGGTTGTACTTGCGGGCGATCTGGCCGCTCGCAAAGAGGCCGATCGCGGCCTCTGGCGTGCCGAAGCACGGCGAGCCGGACTGCATATTGATGTTCGAGAGGAACGAGCCAAAGATCACCGGGCAGCCTGGGCGAATCAGCTGCACCAGCGCAATGCCGGCGAAGGCCTCTGCCATCTGCTGCGCAAGCGTCGCGGGGATCGAGACCGGTGACATCGCGCCCATCAGAAGAAACGGTGTCAACAGGACGGGCTGGTTCGCCTCGCAGTAGACCTTCATCGAGTCGAGCATGCGGTCGTCCCAACGCAGTGGCGAGTTGCAGTTGACGAGCGAGATCATCACCGGCTTCGTCTCGAGCACTTCGCGACCACCGAAGACGATGCCCGCCATGTTCAAGCAGTCCTCAGCGTTCTCGCCGCGCACGACGTTACCCATGTAGATCTTGTCGGTCAGCGTCTGCAGGGCGAGCGTCATGTCGAGATGGCGCGAATCCATCGCGGCATCGTCAGGCTCGACGATCACGCCACCGGCGGAATCCATCTCGGGAAAGACCTGGCAGAGCTTCGTAAAGTTGCGGAAGTGCTCCATCGTGCCGTTGCCGCGCTCTTTGCCGCGCATCGCGAATGGTGGTCCGTAGACGCCCGAGAAGACCATGTTCTTGCCACCGATGGTGACCGTGTTTTTCGGGTCGCGTGCGTGCACCTGATACTCGGACGGCGCCTTGGCGACCTGCTCGAGGATCCACTCGGGGTCAAACTTGACGTTGTCGCCCTCGACCTTCTGACCGGCGGCAGCCAGCATCTCGAGTGCCCACGGGCTCATAAACTCGATGCCGATCTCGGAGACAAGGCGCTTCCAGCCCTTGTCCAAAACCTCAAGCGCGTCTTCCGAGAGAATTTCGTAACGCGGGGATGTGTTGACAAACATGGTGTCCCTTCAACGGTGGGGGCGCAATCACTTGACGCGTGTGGGATGATTATCGTACACTCACCATCCGAAACGCAAGTTCCACATAATGGACACTCTCACCGCTCCCACTGGCACCCAAGCGATCGATCGAGCGGCCCGCATTCTGACCTACGTGTTGGAAGGCGAAGGTCGCATGACAGTCGGCGCATTGAGTGAGGCAGCCAACCTACCGAAGAGCACAACCTCGCGTCTCGTCGGTGCCCTCGAGCGCCAAGGACTCTTGCGCCGCGACCTCGATGACGGCAGCCTCCAGGCCGGCCCGGCGATCGACGCCTACGCGCGTCGAGCACGCCTCGACCCCGACATGCCCAACATCGCGCGCGATCTACTCGAGAGCATCGCGATCGTGACGGGCGAGACCGCCACGCTGTCGATCCCAACCTCGAAGGGCGTCGATCAGATCGCCCAAGCCGAAGGCGCCTATCTGCTTGGCTCGACCAATTGGATTGGTCGCACCGTGCCGTTCCATGCCTCGGCAATCGGCAAAACATTTCTCGCGTTTGGCGCTGCCACGCTACCTCCCGGCCCGCTCGAAGCATTGACACCACAGACCTTGACCGTTCGCGGGGATCTCGTCCGCGACCTCGAGAAGACACGACAGCGCGGCTGGGGTATCAGCATCGAGGAGATCGAACCAGGGCTCGTCGCCATCGGCGCGCCCGTCCGCGGCCCGGACCTTCGTGTGATCACCGGCATTGCGCTCGCCGGCCCGAGCATGCGAATCACCCCGGACCGGTACGAACAGATTGGCGAACTACTCATCCGCTCCGCGGCCGAGCTGACCGTTCGCCTGAGCCACCACCTTAAGGAGGGTGCAGCATGACACCAGAAGAAATTCTCCAAAACCTCTATGACGAGACGATGGTCGGTAACGGCCCCGCCGTGATCGATCTGACCAACGCAGGCCTCGAGATGGACATGGACCCAGAGACCCTGCTCTTCGATGCGTTGATCCCAAGCCTCGAAGAGGTCGGCGCGCGCTTCGAGCGCGGCGACTGGTTCGTCCCTGAGATGCTGATCGCTGGCAAGGCGATGGCCGGAGCCCTCGAGGTTCTGCGCCCACTCTTGGCCGCCAAGGGCACCGAGACGATCGGCAAGTTCGTAATGGGCACCGTCAAGGGCGACGTCCATGACATCGGAAAGAACCTCGTCAACATCATGCTCGAGGGTGCCGGCTTCGAGGTTATCGACCTCGGTGTCCAAGTCTCCCCCGAGAAGTTCATCGCTGCCGTCGAGGAGCATCAGCCGGACATCCTCGGCATGAGCGCCTTCCTGACGACGACGATGCCGATGTTCAAGGCGAACATCAACGCGCTCGAGAAGGCTGGCCTGCGCGACAAGGTGATCGTCCTCGTTGGTGGCGCCCCCGTCACCCAGGAGTACGCCGATGCAGTTGCCGCCGACGGCTATGCCGCCGACGCCTCCGCTGCGGTCAAGCTCTCCAAGGACCTGATCGCCAAGCAGCGCGCTGCAGTGACCGTATAGGATCAACATGGGTCTGATCGCCGCCATCGAGCACGTCATCAAGAAGCCAATCTGGGATTGCCAGATGTGCGGCCAGTGCGTCCTGCACGACACTGGCATGACGTGCCCGATGACCTGCCCGAAGACACTTCGCAACGGCCCCTGTGGTGGCGTGCGCGAGGATGGCCACTGCGAGGTCAAGCCCGAGATGCGTTGCGTCTGGGTCAAGGCCGAGGATCGCTCGCGCAACATGCCGCTGTTGCCGACCGTCTGGCGCGAGCATTTCAACAACCTCCGCCCTCCCGTCGATAACCGCCTCAAGGGTGATTCGTCGTGGAAGAACGCGATCAGCGGCCGCGACAAGGAGACCCCGCCCGGTTGGACGCCGGCAACCGAGGCCCCCGAGGCCGAGGCCAAGGCCTAGCGTGTCGCGGCTCGGAGAACTGCTCGACAAAGGCGACGAGCTGATCATCACGGGCGAGGCGCCCGTGATCGACGGTGGCACGCTCGAGGATTACGAGGCCAAGCTCGCCGAGCTGGCTCTGTGGTGCGACGCGATGAACGCCACCGACAACACGGCTGCCCACGCGCATGCGTCGAACGTCGCGATGGCGATTGCCATGCAGCGCGTTGGCGTCGAGCCAATCCTGCAGGTCGTCTGTCGTGACAAGAATCGGATCGCCCAGCAGGCCGACATCATGGGCGTCGCACTCCATGGCGTCGAGAACATCTGCTGCCTGACGGGCGACGACGTGACGGCCGGCGACGAGCCCGAGGCGCGCCGCGTCTTCGACCTTGATGGCCCGCAACTAATCCGCCTCGCCAATAGCCTCAAAGAGGGCCGCTACCTGTCGGGTCGCAAGATCGAACCCGCTCCGAGCCTCGTGATCGGCGCCGTCGAGAACCCCGCCACGCACCCGCTCGACTATCGCGCCCAGCGCGCCGCCAAAAAGATCCTCGCAGGCGCACGCTTTCTGCAGCTGCAGATCTGTTATCACCCCGAGCGCCTCGAGGCGTTCGTTGCCGCGCTGCACCTAAACGGCTTTACCGAGAAGTGCGCGATCCTGCCCTCGGTCGTCGCCGTCAAGGGCCCTGGCCCCCTCCGCTTTATGGACTCGAGCGTCCCCGGCATCAGCGTCCCCGCCGAGACGATCGCCCGCGTGGCGGATGCCGACGATTCGGCCGAAGAGGCCTACCAACTCGTCCTCGAACAGTGCCAGCACGCACTCGCGCTCCCCGGCGTGCGTGGCCTCCATCTGACCGATTTTCGCAAGGACGGCTCGATCAGTCGTCTCTGTACCGATTTAGGAATTCGTCCGCGTTCTGAAAGGGAGTCTCGTGCAAACGATTTTGCGCTCGCAAACTAAGACCGTCACGATTGGTGACGACCAGCCGTTCTGCATGATTGGAGAGCGAATCAATCCGACCGGCCGCAAGCTGTTTCAGCAGCAGTTGCGTGAGGGCGATCTGTCGCAGGTCCTGATTGATATTGAGGAGCAGATCGCCGGTGGCGCGCATGTCTTCGACATCAACATGGGTGTGCCACTCGCCGACGAGCCAGCCTTGATGGCGCAGGCTGTGACGATGGCGCAGGAGGCGTGCGATCTTCCGATCTGCATCGACTCGTCCGTCATCGAAGCGCTCGAGGCCGGCCTGAGCGTCTACAAGGGCAAGGCCCTCGTCAACTCGATCACCTGCGAGCTCGACCGCATCGAGGCCGTGCTACCGCTGATCAAAGAGCACGGCGCAGCGATTATCTGTCTGACCAACGGCGAAGAGGGCATCCCCGTCCTGTGGGAGGAGCGCTTTGAGTTCTGCAAGCGGCTCGTCGACATCGTGCACGGCAAGTGGGAGATCCCGCTCGAGGACATGATCATCGACGCCCTGGCGATGCCGATTGGTGCCGAGCCACAGTCCGCGTACCACTTCTTCAAAACGATCGAAGCGATCAAGAGCGAGTTCGGGCTCAACACGACCTGTGGCGCCTCGAACACGTCCTTCGGCATGCCCAGTCGCCACACCCTCAACGGCACCTTCCTTGCGATGGCCGCCGGTGCTGGCATGACGAGCGCGATCATGGATGCCCGCTCCGAGGAGTGCGTCAAGGCCGTGCGCGGCTCGGACGTGATGCTCAGCAAAGACGAGTACGGCATCAATTGGATTGGCCATTATCGGCCACCAGCCAAGGCCTAAGCAGCATGAGCACCGCTGACGAGACCGACGCAGACTTCGAGGCTGGCACCCCGGCTCGCGTTCGCCTGCAGTTCTCACCCAGCGGCATCGACGTCAAGGTGCCTGGTGGTGTGACGGTCTTTGACGCGGCCTCGTGGAATGGCATCGCGATCGACTCGACCTGTGGCGGGCACGGCACGTGTCGCAAGTGCAAGGTCCAGGTCACCGGCGGCGAGGCTCCCCTCTCGAAACTCGACTCGCGCGCGTTTACGCCCGACGAGTTGCGGGCCGGTTGGCGGCTGGCCTGTCGAATCACGACCACGAACGATCTCGAGCTCGACGTGCCGCCACTGCAGACGCGCCCGAAGGCGGCAACGGTTGGTGTTGGTCGTCAGGTGATCCTGCGCCCCTCGATCGTCAAGCGCTTCCTGCGGTTGGAAGAGGCGACGCTTTCGGACCAGCGCACCGACATCCAACGGGTCTACGACGCGATCGACGACCTCGAGCTGCACACGACGATCACGGTCTTGCGCACGCTCGGCAAGACGCTGCGCTCGTCCAACTTCGAGGTCACAGCCGTAATCGCCGACGCCGAGCTGATCGCCATCGAGCCGGGCGACACCACGAGTCGCCGCTTCGCGATGGCGATCGACCTTGGCACCACCACCGTCGTCGTCAACCTCCTCGATCTCGATACCGGCACGCCGGTCGCGGTCCGCAGCATGCTCAACAAGCAGCAGCCCTTTGGTGCCGACGTGATCAGCCGCATCTCCGCGACGATGATGGACCCCGACACGCTCGCGAAGCTCCGCGACCTCGCCCACGAGACGCTCGCCGAGTTGACCCTCGAAGTGCTCGCAGCCGGCGATGTGCGCGCCGATGAGGTCTACGAAGTCGTGCTCGCCGGCAACGCCACGATGACGCAGATCGCGCTCGGGATCGACCCCGAGCCGCTCGGTGTCGCGCCGTTTGTGATGACCAGCGAGGACTACGCCGGCCTGCGCGCCACCGATCTCGGCATCGACATCCACCCGAACGCACCCGCCCATGTCTTCCCGTCGCTCGGCGCCTACGTCGGTGGCGACATCACCGCCGGCATCCTCGCCAGCGGCCTCGACCGCGATCGCCGCCTACGTCTCTTTATCGACGTCGGCACCAACTGCGAGATCGCGATCGGCAACCAAGACCGCATCGTCTCGACCGCCGCCCCGGCCGGCCCCGCCTTCGAAGCCGCGTCGATTCGCTGCGGCATGCGCGCCGCCGACGGCGCGATCGAAGTCGTCAAGATCACCGAGACCAACGTCGAGCTGGGCGTCATTGGCGACGCCGAGCCGGTCGGCATGTGTGGCTCGGGTCTTGTCGATGCCGTCGCCGAGCTCGTCAAGATCGGCCTGCTCGATTCGTCGGGCAAGCTGATCACCAACGACGAGGCAGCCATCAGCCACCCCACCCTCGTCGATCGCCTGATCGAGATGGACGGCCAGCGCGCCTTCGTGCTCGCCTGGGCCGGCGCTCCCGGCGACAGCGAGAAGGCGATCTTCCTGTCGCAGCGCGACGTCCGCGAACTCCAGTTCGCCAAGGCCGCGATCGCGACCGGCTGGAAGCTGATGATCGGAGAGCTCGGCATCGAGGAGTCGGAGATCCAGCAGGTGCTGCTCGCCGGCAGCTTCGGCTCGTACCTCTCTGCCGCCAGCGCGATCCGCATCGGCCTTGTCCCGAAGCTCCCAATCCCCCGCATCATCAGCGCCGGCAACGTCGCAGGCGAAGGCGCCAAGATGGCGATCCTCTCGATCCAAGAACGCCATGCCGGCAGTGCCTTGATCAACGAGATTGAGTACGTCGAGCTGTCCGACCGCACCGATTTCAACGATCGCTTCATCGAGCAGCTCGCCTTCCCCGTGTAGCCATGGCAACCGTCGCAATCATCACCTGCGGTGTGCTCACGCGACACGTCGAGAACGTCAGCAAGCGGCGCGACTGGGACGTCTCGATCTATCCCCTGCCACCACTGCTTCACCAGCGCCCCGACCGGATTGCCCCGGCCGTGCGCGCGAAGGTCGCCGAGCTCGATGGCACGGTCGACCACATCGCGGTCGCCTATGCCGACTGTGGCACCTATGGCGCGCTCGATGAGGTGATCGGCGAGCTTGGCCTCGAGCGATTGCATGGCGCCCACTGCTACGACGTCTTCGCGGGCGAGCAGCGCCTCGCCAAACTGCTCGCCGACGAGCCGGGCACGTACATCCTCACCGACGCGTTGCTGAAGGGCTTTGATCGGCTTGTCATCCAGGAGCTCGGTCTCGATCGCCACCCCGAATTGCGCGACGATTACTTTCGCGAGTATCGGCGCGTCGTCTGGCTCGCCCAGGAGCCAACCGCTGCTCTGCAGACGCAGGCCGCTCAGGCCGCTCAACGACTTGGACTCCCGCTCGAGATCGTCGAGACGGGCGAGTGCGGCCTCGAGCGCGAGCTCGAGCGACTTATCAATCGAACCCCCATCGGCGCTGCTGGCGCCACCCAAGGAGCGTGAGCGATGGACACCAAGGCTGACGTCGTCATCATCGGTGCAGGCATTGTCGGTACGTCGGCTGCCTGGGAGCTCGCCCAGGCCGGCTTTACGAACGTGGTCATCATCGATCAGGGTCCGCTCAACCACACGGGCGGCTCGACGTACCACGCCCCAGGCCTGGTCTTTCAGACCGGCACCAGCCGCCTGCTCTGCACGCTCGCACAGTGGAGCGCGCAGACGTACGACTCGTACAACACGCCCGATCGCGAGGCGTGGGTCCCCGTCGGCAGTCTCGAAGTGGCAACCACCCCCGACCGCGTACGTGAGTTGGAGCGCCGCCGCAACGCCGCGATGGCCTATGGCCTCGAAGGACACATCATCACGCCACAAAAGGCGATCGAGCTGTGCCCCGTCCTCGACGAGAGCATGATCCTGTCTGCGTACCACGTGCCGACCGACGGCCTCTGCCGTGCGGTCACGGTCTGCCACACGTTGCAGGAGTGGTGTCGCGAAGCCGGCGTGCGCTTTATGGAGAGCACGAAGGTGACGGGCGTGCGTATCGAGCAGGGTCGCGTCCGTGGTGTCGAGACCGCACAGGGCCGTGTCGACTGTGGTCAATTGCTCGTCGCCGGCGGCCTCTGGGGCCCCGAGCTTCAGGAGATGGTCGGTCGCCCGATTCCGCTGCAGCCGCTGCAGCACTGCTTCGCCTGGTCGAACCCGGTCGAGGGCATCGAGCGCGGTCCGGTCGAGTCGGTCCTGCCGATGGTGCGCCACCAGGATCGCGACGTCTACTACCGCCAGCGCTGGCAGGGCATGGGCATTGGCTCGTATGCCCACGATCCGCTGCCGATCTTTCCCGACGAGCTCGAGCGCGAGGCCGACGGACACCAGACTGCACAGGGGCCGTTTACCGAGGACCACTTCGCAGACGCCTGGGACGCCACGCGCCTGTTGATGCCGAGGGTGCACGCGGCTGGGATCGAAGATTCCTTCAACGGGCACTTCTCCTTCACCATCGACGGCAACCCGCTGCTCGGCGAGTCGTCGTATACGCAAGGCCTCTTCTTTGCCGAGGCAATCTGGGTGACGCAGGCCGCTGGCTCGGCTCAGGCCGTCGTGCGCCAGATGCTGGGCGAGCCGACCGGGCTCGATCTCGGTGGTGCACACCCCGACCGGTTCCAGCCTCACCACGCGACGCGCGCGTACGTCCAGGCCCGCGGCAGCCAACAGTACGCCGAGGTCTACGACATCCTGCACCCGCTCGAGCCCACGCAGATCGCCCGCGGTCTGCGCCGACTGCCAGCCCACGAGTGGATCTCCGAGCGCGGTGGCGTCATGCTCGAAAGCGCCGGCTGGGAACGCCCACAGTGGCTCGAGACAAACGCCTCGCTGCCCGCACCCGAATTCACGCAACAGCGCGGCGAATGGGAGTCAAAGTTTTGGTCGCCGACGATCGGCAAGGAGCACGCGCGCACGCGCAGCCATGCCGGCCTCTACGACCTGACGCCGTTTACCAAGGCCGAGGTCGAGGGCAGCGGCGCGACCGACTGGCTCAACCGCGTCTTCACGTCCGAGATGGACATTCCGGTCGGCAAGATCGCGTACACGCTTGCTCTGACACCCCACGGTGGCGTGGTCTTCGACATCACCGTCACGCGCCTTGCAGCCGATCGGTATCTGATCGTCACGGGCGGCGGCTCGGGTCCACGCGACCTGGCCTGGCTCCGTGCCCACCTGCCTGAGGGCGACTCGGTGCGTATGCGCGAGGTCACCAGCGCCATGGCCGTCTGCGGCCTGTGGGGGCCAAACAGCCGCGAGATCCTGCAGCCACTCGTGCCCGAGGATCTCTCCAACGCGGCCTCCCCGTACATGCGTGCGCAGCACATCCAGATCGAGCACGTCCCTGCCCTCGCGCTGCGCATCTCGTACGCCGGCGAGCTCGGCTGGGAGTTGTACGTGCCGAGCGAGTACGGCGGCTGGGTCTGGGAGCGCCTGATGGAGGCCGGTAAGGACCACGGCCTCGTGGCGGCTGGCGGCGGTGCCTTCGAGTCGCTGCGCATCGAGAAGGGCTACCGCTTCGCTGGCGTCGACATGCACACCGATTACACCGCCGACGAGTCCGGTCTTGGCTTTGCCGTTCATCTCGGCAAGTCGGGCTTTACCGGCAAGCAGGCTGTTGTCGCCGAGCGCGCCCGGGGCAGCAAAAAACGCCTCGTGCCGATCCTGCTCGACGACCCCAATGCGGCCGCCCTTGGGGGCGAACCGATCCTGCTCGACGGCACCAAAGTCGGCTACGTCACGAGTGCCAATTTCGGCTATTCGGTTGGCAAGTCAATCGCGTACGGCTATCTTCCTGCGGAGCAGGCAACCCCGGGGACGAGGGTGGCCGTGCGGATCTTCGACCGCGAGGTCGAGGGTGCCGTGTCCACCGAACCGATTTTTGACCCCACTGGCTCGCGCCTCCGCGTCTAGCCACTCGATTCCCCCAGAGGAGCACCATGCCCAAACTCGCAACCGCCCTTGAGCGTCTCGGCACCGAGACCGCCTTCGAAGTTCTCGCCCGCGCCAAGGCCCTTGAGGCCACCGGCAAGCGCGTCATCCACCTCGAAATTGGCGAGCCCGACTTCGACACGGCGCCCCATATCGTCGAGGCAGCCGCCAAGGCGCTGCGCGATGGCCAGACGCACTACTGCCCCGCCCCCGGTATCCCCGCCTTGCGCGAGGCCGCCGCAAACCACCTCACCGCACATCGCGGCATCGATGTTCACCCCGATTCGATCGTCGTCACGCCGGGCGCCAAGCCGTTCCTGTTCTTCGGCATCCTCGCCACCTGCAACCCGGGCGATGAGGTCATCTACCCGAACCCAGGCTTCCCGATCTACGAGTCGGCGATCAAGTGGGCCGGTGCGACACCCGTGCCGCTGCCGCTGACCGAAGAGACCGACTTCGCCTTCACGGCCGAGGACCTGAAGTCCCGCATGTCGTCGAAAACGAAAATGGTGATCCTCAACTCGCCTGCCAACCCGACGGGTGGCTACATCTCGAAGCAGCTCAACGCCGAGGTCGCCGCCGTGCTAGCCGACCACGATTGCTGGATCCTGTCGGACGAGGTCTACTCCGAGATGCTGTGGGGCGGCGCCGAGCACGACACGATCGCCGGCCACCAGGGTCTCCAGGACCGCACGATCCTCCTCGACGGTTTCTCGAAGACGTTCGCGATGACGGGTTGGCGCCTTGGCTACGCCTCGTTGCCGGAGCCACTTCGCGAGCCGATCACTCGCCTGATCATCAACTCCGTCTCTTGCACGGCGCCCGCCACGCAGCTGGCTGGCGTGGCGGCCCTGGCTGGCCCCCGCACCGAGATCGACGCGATGATGGCCGAGTTCGATCGTCGTCGCGTGGCCGTCGTCGAGGGCCTCAACTCCCTCCCCGGCGTCACCTGCCGCGATCCGAAGGGCGCATTTTACGCGTTCCCGAACGTCAAGGGCACGGGCCAGGACAGCCGTGTTGTTGCCGATCGTCTGCTGCAAGAGGCCGGCGTTGCCGTCCTCAGCGGTACGGCCTTCGGCGATTATGGCGATGGCTACCTGCGCCTCTCGTACGCCAACAGCATGGAGAACATCCAGGAGGCCATCGAGGCGATGCGCGGTCTGCTCGAGGCGATGACTGCATGAGTAAGCCTCGTATCGTTGTCACGCGCCGCATTCCGCAGCCGGCGCTCGATCTGCTCGCCGAGCACGGTGACGTGTGGCTGTCGCCGCACGATCGTCCGCTCACGCGTGAGGAGCTGTTCGACGCCGTCAAGGGCGCCGACGCAATCGTCTGCCTCCTGCATGACACGATCGACGACGACGTCCTCGACGCGGCCGGGCCGCAGCTGAAGGTAATCGCCAACGTGGCGGTGGGCTATAACAACGTCGACACGAAGGCGATCGAGAACCGCAGTACCGTCTGGTTCACGAACACGCCGGGCGTGCTAACGGAGGCCACCGCGGATATCGCGATGTCGCTGATCCTGATGACGACCCGCCGTCTCGGCGAGGGCGAGCGCGTGATCCGCTCGGAGACCCCGTGGGTGTGGAGCATGTTCTACATGCTCGGCACGGGTATCCAGGGCAAGACGCTCGGCATCGTCGGCCTCGGCCTGATCGGCCAGGCCACGGCGCGTCGCGCCAAGGCGTTCGGCATGGAGATCATCTACTCGGGTCGCCGCCAGGCGGATCCCGCGATCGAGGCCGAGCTCGGCGCCAAGTACGTGTCGTTCGACGAGCTGCTCGAGACGGCCGATGTCGTCTCGCTGCACTGCCCCCTCAACGACGAGACGAAGCATCTGATCAACGCCGACCGCCTCACGCAGATGCGCGAGGACGCGTATCTCGTCAACACCACGCGCGGTCCGGTCGTCAACGAGCAGGCGCTCGTCGATGCGCTCCGCACGGGCGAGATCAAGGGCGCCGGCCTCGACGTGTTCGAGGAGGAGCCGAAGGTCAACCCCGGCCTGCTCGACCTCGAGAACGCGGTGCTGATCCCCCACCTCGGCTCGGCCACGATCGAGACCCGCACCGAGATGGGTTTGCTCGCGGCCGCTAACACGGTCGCGATCCTGAGCGGCGAGGAGCCCCCGAGCCCCGTCGTTCGCGTCAGCTAGTCACCAACGAATCACCAACGAAGACGGCCACGAACTAGCGCTTGCCGGTTCGGGGCCATTGTCGTTTCAAGCCCCGCTCTCCTGAACCACAACAACATTGCTGCCCGGGACGCCGATCTTCGCCCATTGCCCATCCGCAGCGACGATCCGATCGACGTCCAGATGCGTGGCCCCGGTCGCAAGAATCAGCGCATCGGCGGTGCGAAGCCTGCCACCACCGGGGCGTCTCGCATGGGCGACCCGGAGTCGAGCCGCCTCCTCAGCAACTGACTGGTCTGCCTCGAGGATCACCAGTCGTGCGTCGTCTGCAAACGCTCGGACAGGTCGATCGCTGCCATGAACTAGCTGTGCACCCGTGAGCACCTCCGACCATGTCACTGCAGAGACGGCGAAGTGCTGTCGGTCTTGCGCCTCTCGTTCCAGCGCGGCGAGTGCAGCCTCGTGAAGCGAGTCCCGGGAATTGAGCAGGGCGCTGATCACCGACGAATCGAGGAGCGTCAGTCCCACTCGCTTCGCAGCTCCTCAATGGTGTCTCGCATCTCATTGCCACCGTCGAAGGCGCCCGCGTGCTGCTCCAACACAGACTGCATGGTGACCACCTCGACGCGTCCGGGGCCCAAAGCCCGCACGGTGACGATGTCGCCCGCGCGGAGGCCCGCTGCCTCGAAGGCCTCCTTGCCGATTGTGATTTGGTGTTTGCTACTGATCTTTACGTTGTACATCAAACGTAAAGATACTGGACGCACGGGTTGGTACGCACTACGCGCAGAAACACCTGTGCAAAACCGCAGTCGCGCGTCCTAAAGATCAAGATGCCGGCGGCCGAGGCCAATCGGCACGAGGGCGAGCAGTACAAGGCCGGCCGCCGCCAGGAACGGCCAGGCCGCTGCTGCGGTGCCGGCCTCGCGAATCGTCTGCGTCAACTGATCTTCGAGCGTCGTCCAGGCGGTGCGCTCTGTCGGATCGGTTGGCACGTTACTGAAGACGTCGCCAATGTTGGGAATGCGACCGTTGGCGTCTTGCACCACGACGCCCAACCGGCCCGCGAGCGCAACGCGCGTCGAGAGTGGCAGCGGCGAGTCGAGCAGGAGCCGGACGCCTGTCCGTTCCACCTGAGCCTGCTGTGCCTCAAGCTGTTGCGTAAAGACTGGCGTCAGCGCCACGATGCCGAGCACGAGGCCGAGATGGCGTGCGGTTAGCGTCCAGCCGCCGTGCACTGCCAGGGGCGAGCGACCATGGAGCGCCGCGTCGGTGAGAGCCTCGATCGTGATGCCGATACCAATGCCGATCGCGATCTGTGCCGGCACCGTCCACCACCACTCTGGCGCCGGCAGCAGTGCCAATGCCGCCAGCCCAGCAGCCAGCAAGATCGTGCCCGCTGCGGCTCTCGCTGGGAGCGAGCCGAGGTTGTCGAAGGCGCGCGCGCCGACGATCGCCGACAGCGGCATCACCGTCACCACCAGCGCAGTTGCGATCGGCGACATCTGCCAGCCCTCGATCAGCAAGAGGACGATCAGGAAGAGCGCGGCGGTGAGGCCCGCGCTGAGCAGCAGCAACGCAACATTCGGCGCGAGCTTAGGGCGCCCGGCCGCGATGCGCTTGGCGTGCGTCTTGACGCGCAGCGTCGGGATCGCGAGCAGGATTGCCGGGACCTGGATAAAGAAAATTGCCTCCCACGAAATCAGCTGAGTCAGTAGCCCGCCAAGCGCCGGTCCAAAGGCAGCGCCAAGCACGCCTGCCGTCGCCCAGATCGTTGCGGCTCGTCGCTCGGAGCCCGTCGTGGTGGGCAAGATCTCGAGCGCCGCAGTGACGGCCAACCCGCCACCGACCGCCTGCACACCGCGGGCAAACAGCAAGACCTCAAACGACGGTGCGATTGCGCAAAACAGCGAGGCCGCCGCAAAAACCGTCAGGCCCAGCCCGAGCAATCCGCCAGGGGCACGACGACGCACCACGTACGCGACCGGCACGGCAACGAGTGCGAGCACGATATTGAAGCCCGTCAGCACCCACGAGACCTGCCCGATCGAGAGGCTGTAGCGCGCGAGGATATCCGGCAGCGCGAGCACGACGACCGACGAGTCGCTCAGCACCAGCCCAACCGCGAGCGCCAAAGCGATCGTCTTGAGGCGGTTGCCCGGCACGTCGAGGAAGCCCACCTCCCGCGCCAGCGGATCGGTCGTCAGACCCGTCTCGGTCTGGCTCGCCGGACTGAGATCTCCGCGCCGTGCGAGCAGGTTGTCGGGCTCATCCATCACTCGGAGTTTGCCAGAGATTCGAGCAGCCTTGCCAAGCCAGGCGGACCATCCACCGTCAGCACGGCTGCCGCCCCGAATGCTGCTGGAGCTTCGTCAGAGGCGACGGCAATCGCCACGTCTACGACGGCAAACGCGTCGAGGTCGGTCTGGTCGTCTCCGGCGTAGAGCGAGCGCACGATGGTTGGGTGTTTGGCGAGGAGGTGCTGCACCGCCGTGCCCTTGTCCTGCTCCAAGGGAGGTCGCGCCTCGAGTGTCATGCGGCCCCAGCGCCAGCCAAGCCCTGCTGCGGTGATCAACGGCACGGCTCGCGTGACCAACACCTCGTGGGCGAGCGTCGGATCGGGCGCCTCCCGCAGGTGCACCGAAAGCGTCGCCCCCTTGTCCTCAACCCAGGTGCCGACTTCGGCGGCGATCGGGGCGATCACTCGTGCCGCCGAGGCCACAATCGGCACCCATTCCTCGACCCCCGGCGCATGGTGCAACACGTCGTCTTCGAGCAGCTCGAGCCCGTGGTTGCCGACAAACCTCACACCCGCGACGGGTACGAGTCGCGCCGCATCGACAGCCGCTCGGCCCGAGATGCACGCGACCAAGCCATAGCGCGGGGCGAGCCGCTCAATCACCTCGAACGTCGCGGGCAAAACTGCGCTCAGGTCCGGGTGATCAACGATCGGCGCGAGCGTGCCATCAACGTCCAGCAAGATCGCACTCCCAGCCGGGTCGAGACGAAACGGTGCGAGGGGATCGGTAGCCATTGGTCGTTAGGATAAAGCCATGGATCTCGAAACCCAGATCGGTCGGGTTGGCGTGCTTCCGTACGTCGGGATCGGGGTCGTGTCCGGACTGTTTGCCGCGATGTTCGGCATCGGCGGTGGCATCGTGATCGTGCCGCTCCTGATCCTGATTACGAAGATGCCCGCGCGGATGGCCGCCGCCACTTCGCTAGCCACGTTGATCCTGACATCACTGATGGGCGTGATTCGCTATTCCGGTAGCGGCCATATCGACTGGGTTGCCGCGCTTGTCATCGGCACGCCCGCCGTCGTCGGCGTCCTGATTGGCATTCGATTCCAGAAGCGCCTGCCTGCTGAGTGGTTGATTCTTGGTTTCGGCCTCTTCGTCGTCGCGATCGGCCTCAAATTGGTGTTCGCGCTCTAATGCAACTCGACGCAGCCACCATCTCGCTCTCCACCGGCCTCCAACTGGGGTTTGCTCTCTGATGCTCCTCGACGCGACCACCCTCTCGCTCGCGATCGCCTGTGGGGTTGCCGCCGGCGTACTTGCCGGCCTCTTTGGTGTTGGCGGCGGCATCATCTTCGTGCCGACCTTGGTGATCATCTTCTCGTTCCACCAGCTCGACGCACAGGCAACCTCGCTCGCCGCCATCATCCCCGTCGCTCTAATCGGCGCGTGGCGCCAGAACACCGAGCACCTCGTCTATTGGCGCGGTGCCGTGATCATGGGTGTCGGCGCAGCCTTCGGCGTGCTGATCGGCGCCGAATTCGCATTGCGACTTCCTGAAGCCACCCTGTCACGCGTGTTCGGCATGGTCCTGCTTTTGGTGGGCGGCGAGATGATCATCTCGTCGATCCGCAAACTCCAGGCCAAGCGCGCCGCCGCCAACTGATGTCCAGAAGGGGTCAGCGACCGAGTTGGCGGTCCGCGTCTTCTTTGATCGCCAGCAGGATCGATGGGTCGCGCAGCGTCGTGGCGTCACCGAGCTCTTTGCCCTCCGCGATGTTCTTCAGTAGGCGGCGCATGATCTTGCCGG
>SYIF01000141.1 GCA_005798855.1 Actinomycetota bacterium
CCTGTTCGGGGCATGGCTTTAAGTTTGGCATTGTCATCGGCAAGATCTTAGCGGAGCTGGCCCTCGACGGCAAGACGGCTTACGATATTCAACGCTTCAAAATTGATCGCCCCGCTTTTGGCGCCATTCGCCGCTACCGCTTCAAACACCCGACCGCCTCCGGCAAGACCGTCGCCGCTGCTGCCTTCGTCGATGCCGCCAAGATCACCGGCGTTCTGATCCTCACCCATCGCCGCCTTTTGGTCGACCAGTTCGAGCGCGACCTCAAGGAGCAGGGCTACGCGCACCGCCTCAAGGACCCCGTGCTCGGTGCTGCCAAGCCACCGGTGGTACCGCCGATCACCGTCGAGACCTACGCGTGGTTTATCAAGAATGCCGATCGTCTCAACCGCGACGTCTATGGCGTGATCCTCTGTGACGAGGCCCATACGGCGCTCGGCGATCGCACCTCCGCCGCGATTCGACGCCTCGACACGCCGACCTATATCGGCATGACCGCCACCGACCAGCTGCTGCAGAAGCACGTCGGCGACGTCTTCCCTGCGGAGATCGCCGACTTTCCCCTCGGCGAGGCCGTACTGTCGGGTGTCGTCGCCCCGCTGCGCGCTGTCCGTGTGCCGCCGGGCACATCGCTCAAGCGTGTGCGGCTTGTTGGTGGCGACTACGACCAGCAAGAGCTCGCCGACGCGCTCGACCACGACGCCGTCAACATGGCCGCCTCGATGTACTACCTCGACATGTTTGGACAGCGCCCGGGCATCGTCTACGCCGCTGGTGTCGACCACGCTGTCCGCGTCGCAGCCGCGATGCGCGCGATTGGCCTCAAGGCCGCCGCAGTCTCCGGACGCACGCCGCCACGCGAACTCGCCGAGACGCTTGCCGCCTACGAGCGTGGCGAAGTCAACGTGCTCGTCAATGCCCAGCTGCTCGCTGAGGGTTGGAACGCGCCGCGTGCCACGGTCTGCATGCATCTCGCACCGACCGCCAGTCGACGTGTCTATCAGCAGCGCGTCGGGCGCGTCATGCGCCTGCATCGACGCAAGGAATCCGGCGTTGTCGTCGACTTCGCCGAGGCCGCCGCACCGCACACAGACCGCACGATCACCCTGCACTCGCTGCTCGACGTCGATACGTTCCAGCCGGGCGCGCTCGTTACGCCGCGACCGCCGCGCGTGCGTCGCCGTTGGCGCCGGTTGCCAAAGGCGCTCGTTCGCGAGGCGCCTTGGGTCGTGCCCGTCACGCCCGATCCGGTGCGGCGTGCGCAGGTTATCTGCGACAACTGGAAGACCGTTGCCGTCGATCGCTTGCCGCTCGACGAGCAAGAGCTGTGGGCCGAACACGCGGCCGAGCGGGCCCAGCCGAAGGACCTCGAAAAGTTGGCGCGCGTGCTTGTTGCAGTGCCACGCGAGGCGCGGATGGTGTTCTTTGCCAAGTGCGCGGCCGAGAACCGGCATCGTCAGCTGCGGCTCGAGGCGCTTCGCGATCTCGCTCAGAGCGGACCGGGGACAAACCTGTTCGAGCAGGCCGTGCGGCTGGTCGAGCGCGCGCCGACGTGGCGTCAGGATCGTCAGCAGGGTTCACGCACGCTGCTGCTGGCGCTTGGCGATGGCTTTGGCGAAGCGTCTGACCACTACGTTTCCGCCTGGGCTTGGCGACTCGCCGCGTCGTCGGGCGATGCGCAGCAGCGTCGCGTCATAACCGCACTCGAGGGCGGCCGCGATCTCGTCCGTAGCCTGTCCGGCCGCTCGGGCGATGCGGCGCGCCAGCAGGCCAAAGCGATCGTGGCGATTGCCGATGAGCAGCCGCTCGATGTTGGTGCTGCCCTCCTCGCCTGTATCCGCACGGTCGACATGGGTGCCGAGCGCGTGCTCGAAGACGGCCGGATTCGCATGTCAGCCGATCCGCGCGCACTCGCTGCCGCCTTGGGCTCCAACGTGCCACTGCCGCGCGGCGTCAAGCGCCCGACACGCTCGCGCGTCTCAGCAGCCGCACTCCAGGGCTCGGTCTTGCCGTCGTCGATCGGCGCCTTGCCAAACGAGGCTGCTCACGAGGAGCCGAAAAAGCGTCGGCGCCGTCGGAAGCGCAAGCGTACGGGCGAGTCTCCGCAGGGCGAGGTGACGGTCGAGGCTGTCGATTGCGAAGCACCAGAGGCCACAGAGGTGGAGGCCACTCCCGCGCCTACCGAGGTCGAGGATTCTGCGCCCGTCAAGCCGAAGCGCGGTCGTCTTCGCAAGGTACGGCCCGAGGAGAACGTCGAGGCTGTGGCGGTCGAGGCTCCTGCGGTCGAAGCGGCTCCGGTCGAGCAATCCGACGAGGCTCCGGTCAAGCGCAAGCGTGGTCGTCCCCGCAAGGTGCAACCAGAGGCAGATCAGGCCGTGGAGGCGTCGAGCGTGGAGTCCGCTCCGGCGGATGTCGTCGAGGATGCTTCCGTCAGGCCGAAGCGTGGCCGTCCGCGCAAGGTCAAGGTCGAGGAGCCAGTTGTCGAGGCACCACCGGCGCCGGAGTTCACGGCCTCCGGCATGCGCCGCGTCGTGATCGACGACGAGCCTGCCGGCACGACGTTTTCAACGGATGGCATGAATCTCCAGCGTGGCCGTGGTCGCCCACGCAAGACCAAGGCACTACCGAAGTCGAGGCGCGTGGCACCACCGATCCCACCCAAGACCGATCCGTCGGGGCCGCCCGAAATCCCAGAGTGGTAGTCGTCCGCTACGTGTAGCGGTACGTACTACGACCGCGAGTGAGGTCGTACGGGGAGAGCTCGTGAGGCCCGACTGATCCGTCCGGGCCGGCCGAAATCCCAGAGTGGTAGATGTCCGCTACGTGGTGCAGTACGGATTACGACCGCGCGTGAGGTCGTACGGGGAGAGCTCGTGTGGCCCGACTGATCCGTCCGGGACGGCCGAAATCCCTGAGTGGTAGTCGTCCGCTACTTGTAGCGGTACGTAATACGACCGCGAGTGAGATCGTACGGGGAGAGCTCGACCTTGACTCGGTCGCCAGGCAGGATGCGGATGTAGTGGCGTCGCATACGACCCGAGATATGGCCGAGTACCTCATGCCCGTTATCGAGCATGACGCGGAACATGGTGTTCGGAAGCGACTCCGTCACCTCGCCCTCGACTTCAATCTTCTCTTCCTTCGTCACCAGCACTCCGTCGTTTGACTGTTGTAGAGGGTACAGGAGCCGACTTCAGCATGTTCCCGGCAGCGCCGCGCGCTACCGTCTAGGTATGACCGTCATGACTCCCGGTGAGCTCGACCGCTACGCGGCCGCCGTCATCGATACCTGCCTGCACATCAAAAAGGGCGATACCGTCGCCATTCACGGCGAGCCGGGCTCACGCCCGTACATGCACGCGCTCGTCGAGGCGGCCTATGCCTCGGGAGCCCGTTTTGTCGATGTGTTGTACGTCGATCCGGTTATTCGTCGTGCGCGTATTACGGGCGCGAAGGATGTCACCACGCTCAAGTGGTCACCACGCTGGCACCTCACGCGCATGAAGGATCTCGTCGCGGCCGACGCCTCGATCATTTCGATTGCCGGCGAGGAGAACCCGGGATTGATGAAGGGCATCGATCCGAAGCAGGCGATGCTGGAGATGACGGCGCGCATGCCGGGTCGCGAGGCGTACCTGAAGGCGGTTGCGGCTGGTACGGCGCGCTTCTGTGTGGTGGCCTATCCAGCGCCGGGTTGGGCGAAGCAGGTCTATCCGAAGTTGTCGGTCGAGCGTGCGCAGCGTGCGTTGGCGAAGGATCTTTTGTCGTTCTGTCGGATCGGCGCGGACGATGCGCCTGGTGCGTGGGGCAAGCATGTGGAGACGCTCGTCAAGCGCTCCGCGCTCGTCAACAAGCGCAACTTCGTGTCGATCGAGTTCAAGGCTCCTGGTACAGATCTAAAGGTTGGGCTCGCGCCGAAGACGCGTTTTTGTGCGGCCGAGATGAAGACGCCAAATGGTCGTCGTTGGTGCGCGAACTTGCCGACCGAAGAGGTCTTTGCCAGCCCGGACTACCGTTATGCAGAGGGTCATTTCGCCTGCACGCGACCGTTGTCGCTTGATGGTCAGATGTTCGATGGCATCAAGGCCGAGTTTGCGGGTGGTCAACTCCAGCGGATTCAGGCGAAGACGGCTAAGCAGCGGGAGTATCTTGCCGCCTATTTTGCGCGCGATAAGGGTGCGGGTCGCTTGGGCGAGGTGGCTCTTGTCGATCGAGCGTCGCGAATCGGCCAGTCAAACCGTGTCTACCACACGACGCTGCTCGACGAAAACGCGGTCGCGCATGTCGCCTTCGGCTCGGCCTATTCCTCAACGCGTTTCCCTGACGCAAAAATCACGGGCGACCGCGGCCTCAACGTCTCAAAGATCCACGTCGACGTAATGATCGGCAGCGACGACCTCGACGTCACGGGCGTGACCTCCAAGGGCGAACGCGTCCAGGTCATCAGCGACGGCGGTTGGGTCCTTAAGTAACGCCTGCTGTTCGGCGTTGGGTTAGCGGCGGCGTTTAGGCGTTGGCATAACAAAGCGCAATCAACTTCGAGGCGACCTTCTGGGCCCCGGCCAAAAATGTCGCCATCCAATGAGGACACGACAAGTGCGCACGTGTCATGTCCTCATTGGAACGACGCCACTCAGCTGATTGCGTTGTGTTGCCTCTGGGGCTGATTGTCGAGGGTGGCGACATTTTGGGCCCGGGCCCAGAATGTCGCCTCGCAGTTAGGCCGGGTCGTCGAGGACGACGGTGCGGAGGCCCCACGCGTCGCCCGAGGCAAAGAGGGCGTCGGCATCGATCTCGTCTTCCCAGCCGAGGATGTGCGGGTCGGGCTGGTCTGCTGTTGAGCCGAGGATGGCGCGGCGCTTCGGGACGGCCTGCGCAGCAGGGCCATCGGCCATGCGCTCGCGGGCCTCTTCGGCAGCCTCGACCGCTGGTCCCTCTGCGTAGCCTTTGCCCATGACCGACAGCCTACGCCGAAGCGGCGCGCTTAGCGGCCTTGGCAGCCCGCTTGCCCGCCTGATACGCCGCGAGTTCGTCTGCGGTGCGCACATCGCCGAGTGTCTGATGTGCGGGCATCCGCGCGGCAAGACCGGGTAGATCGACGTCATATTGGCGGAACAGAAGGACCATCACTGTTCGCACCTTCATCTCGCCAAAGCCAGGCAAGGCTCCAAGGCGGGCGGCAAGATCGGCCGCATCGGTCGCCTCTGTCCAAACGCGCGAGCCGTCGCCACCATAGTCGCGGACAAGCACCGCACAGAGATCCTGGATGCGCGTGGCCATCGAACCGGGGAAGCGATGTACGGCAGGCTGCTCGCGGCAGGCAGCGAGGAAGACGTCGGGGTCCAACTCGGCGATGCGCTTAGGATCGAGATAGCCAAGACGCGCCTGCAGCGTCGCTGGACCGGCGAAAGCCTTCTGCACGGTGATCTGCTGGTCGAGTGCGAAGCCAATCAGCAACGCGTTCGGGTCCGACGCGATTAGTCGATCAGCAGCCTCATCACCAGTCCAAGGGAGCAGCGTGGGGCCGGACATCTCTGAACCTACGCGGCGGGGCCGATGCGGGTGGCGATGGCAGCGTCGATGCGGGCCTGCGTGGTCTCTTCGTCAAGACCGAGCGCCTCGCCAATCTCGCGTGCGTAGGCCTTGCGAACGCGGTCCAGCAGGGTGCGCTGACCATCGTTGAGCTTGCGTGTTTCTGCCGTATCGATGAGCGAGGCGAAGACCTCGATCATGCCGCTGATCTCGCCCTCGGCGAAACGATCCTTGAGCAGACGACCATCGCGGTTCCAGGGAATCGGCTCGTTGCGCTCGTTGGCAAGCGCGTTGAGCGACTTGTCGGCGGAGGCCTTGCTGGTGACGTGGCGCAAACCGCGCTCAACAGCGCGATTGAGCGGGACGGTGACATTCATCTTCGAGTCGAGTACGAAGAGGTCGACAACGGTCACCTTGTTGCCAAGAACGACCTTTTCGCCGATGCTTTCAACACGTGCAAAACCTTCAGGTCCGAAGACAACAGTCTTGCCTTTTTCGAATTGTGCCACCTTTGCCATATCGGCTCCTAAGCGTCAGAAATCCCTATAGTAGTCGAAGCTGTGTTTTCGCCCGCCGGGTGGAGGTTCGGCTACGCTGACGGCGTCGGAATACCGACAACTACCATTCGACGAGGTTGATGATGCTACGCCGACTCTTGCCACTCACGCTTTTCGCTCTGCTCCTGCTCCCTGCCGCTGCCATGGCGGCTGAAGAGGCTGGACAGAAGGAGTACGTGACGGAGTTGTTCATCGGCCTGATCGTTCTTGTGATCGCAATCTTTGCCGTGATTGCTGGTTTTGAGGCGAGCAAGGCTCGTCGCAAGCCTCACTGAGCAGCGGTCGACCCGCGTGGCCGGCAGGCCTCGCTGATCGGGTGCGGCGATGCTTGACATGCGTTTTGGTACGGTGGCACGTGATGGTTCATCTGTATCAGATCACCGGTTCTTCGTCTTTTGCGGCTCGTGCTGCCCTCGAAGAGGCGGGTGCCGATTACGAGGTCGTCAACGTCCATCCGAAGCAGCGCGATCTCGATCCGTCGTTTGCCGAGGCCAATCCGCTGCAGCGCGTCCCCGCATTGCGCGATGGCGATGCGACGGTCTACGAGACCGGCGCAGTTCTGCTGCATATCGCCGACCGTTTTCCTGCCGCGGGTCTGATCCCGCCGATCGGCGATCCGCGTCGCCCCGACGTCTATCGCTGGGTGATGTGGACGGCTAACACGTTCCACAGTGCGTGGTGGCCGCTGATGATACCGGGCTTTATGACGACGGACGAGTCGGGCGCCGTTGGCATCCGCGAGCGTGGCATTACGAACATGGCCAAGCACGGCGCCTATCTCGATACCCAGTTGGCTGGCAAGGAGTGGTGTCTCGGCGATCAGTTCACCGTCGCCGATATCTATCTCTACATGCTGGTCGGTTGGCAGTCCTTCGTGGATGACGTCCAAGTTGGCGGCGCGCCGGTGCAGGATCACTTTGCCCGCGTTGCGGCACGTCCGGCGATCGCCCGTGCCCGCGAGCTCGACGACCTAACCCCAGACTTTCAGCGCAACCACCCCGACATGCGTGGCGGCGAGCTGATCTAGCGGGTGTGCCTTCGTGGCGCGTTCGTCGATCGGCGGGCCAATGTCTTAAAAGGGTCTGACCCCCTTAAGACATTGGCCCGCGGTGGTCCCGCTGTTCAGGACCCTTGACCGACCCAGACCGAGCCGTCGAGGTAGACCTCGCGCTTCCAGATCGGGACGGAGACCTTAAGTTGTTCGATGATCCACGCGGTCGCGGCGATCGCTGACGGTCGGTGGCGCGAGGTGCTGACGATGACGACGGACGCCTCGCCGGGCATGACCACCCCGGTGCGGTGGACGATTTCGATGGCGACGAGGTCGTGGTCGGCGGCGGCCTGGTTGGCAATGCGCGTCAGTTCTTCGACCGCCATCTCCTCGTAGGCCTCGTATTCGAGCCGGACGACGTCTTTGCCGTTGGTGGCGTTGCGGACGGTGCCGGTAAAGGCCGCTTGGGCGCCGGCTCGCTCGTCGTTGGCCCGCGCGTGGGCGGCCGCGATGTCGATCGCATCGCCCGTAATCGCGACGCCAATTCGTGGCGCGTCCGAGCCGCCGGAGACGGGTGGGATGAGTGCCACCTCGTCGCCGTCCGCCAGCACGGTCGAGCGGTCGCTGTAGGTGCGATTGACGGCGTAGGCGATGCCGGTGGGCTCGTCGCCGAGGTCGAGCAGAAGCCAGATCGCACCGGCGGTCGTGCCGTCGGGCACGTCGAGTGCGCGGCGGCCGGTGCCCGCGCGTTCGCGGAGACCGGCGAAGAGTCGGATGGTGACGTTGGCCACGTCGGCAGTCTACGGGTGTCTGTCGGCCCGCGTCCGGCTACTCTGCTGCCTTGTGATCGAGGACAACGTCACTACCGAGTCGGGCATCCCCGTCGAGCCGTTCTATTCCGGCGCCGGCGATTCTGCTGCGATTGCTGCGCCGGGTGAGTTTCCGTACACGCGTGGCGTGCGCCCGGATGGCTATCGACGCCGTGCGTGGACGATGCGGCAGTATGCGGGTTTCGCGTCGGCGGAGGAGACGAACGAGCGCTTCCAGCTCCTGCTCGAGCGTGGTCAGACGGGCCTCTCGACGGCATTCGACCTGCCGACGCAGCTCGGTCTCGACTCGGACGATCCGCGCAGCCTCGGCGAAGTTGGTCGCACGGGTGTTGCGATCGATTCGGTCGAGGACATGGAGCGCCTCTTCAAGGGCATTCCGCTTGCCGATGTCTCGACGTCGATGACGATCAACGCACCAGCTTCGGTCTTGCTGCTGTTGTACGAATTGACGGGCGAGCGCCAGGGTGTTGCGCCCGAGCAGCTGAGCGGCACGATTCAGAACGACATCCTGAAGGAGTATGCGGCGCGCGGCAACTACATCTATCCGCCGCGCCCGTCGATGCGTCTGACGGTTGACACGATTCGCTATGCCCAGGCGCGCCTACCTCGTTTCAATACGATTTCGATCTCGGGGTATCACATTCGTGAGGCCGGTTCGACGGCGGTCCAAGAGTTGGCGTTTACGCTCGCCAACGGCCTCGCCTACGTGCAGGCTGCGGTTGACGGTGGACTCGACGTCGATGCCTTCGCGCCGCGCCTGTCGTTCTTCTTCAATGCGCACAACGATGTCTTTCAAGAGGTCGCGAAGTTCCGAGCGGCACGCCGGATGTGGGCGCGCTTTATGCGTGACCGCTTTGGCGCCAAGGACGAGCGCAGCCTGATGCTTCGCTTCCATGCCCAGACGGGCGGCTCGACGTTGACGGCTCAGCAGCCCGAGGTCAACCTTGTCCGCGTCGCGCTGCAGGCATTCTCGGCTGCGGCCGGTGGCGCCCAATCGCTCCACACGAATGGTTTTGACGAGGCGCTTGCTCTTCCCACTGAGCACGCGGCGACCCTAGCCTTGCGGACGCAGCAGGTGCTGCTCCACGAATCGGGCGTCCCTGCGACAGCCGATCCGTTTGGTGGGTCGTGGTACGTCGAGCAGTTGACGGACGAGTTGGAAGCGCGCGCGCAAGAGCTGATTGACGAGATCGATCGCAAGGGCGGCAGCGTCGTGGCGGTTGAAGAGGGCTTCATCCAGGACCAGATTGAGGACTCCTCGTATCGCTCGCAGATGCGGCTCGAGCGTGGCGATGACATCGTCGTCGGCGTCAACAAGTACCGCAATGACGAGGAGCCTGTCGTGCCGATCCATCGGCTCGATGCGAATCTCGAGCAAGAGCAGGTAGCGCGCACGCACGCGCTGCGTGCTGCCCGTGACAGCGGCGCGGTCGAGTCGGCGCTCGCCGACGTGCGTGCCGCTGCTGACACCTCCGACCGCAACATGCTCGAGCCGATGCGCGTCGCCCTCGCTGCCCACGCCACGGTGGGCGAGGTCTGCGGCGTGCTGCGCGAGGCGTGGGGCACACACGACCGCTGAGTCCGCCCGGAAGGGCTATTCTCTCGCCGTTCCCGGCAGGAAGGCAATGACCCCGTGACTGATCGCCACGATCCCGGCACCACAGCACAGCGCATCGCCCATCTTGAGGAACTGCGCGTGCAATCGCAGCACATCGACCCGAAGGCCGAGGAGCGCCAGCGCGCTCGCGGTAAGGGTTTGGCGCGCGAGCGCATCGAGGAGTTGTTCGACGCCGGCACGTTTCGCGAGATCGATCGTTACGCCCAGCATCGCAATCTCGAGCTGGCCGATCGCCGCCCGTATGGCGACGGCGTCATCACCGGTCATGGCCTGATCCACGGTCGTCGCGTCTTCGCGTTCTCGCAGGACTTCACGGTTTTCGGCGGCTCGCTTGGTGAGGTTTTCGCCGAGAAGATCTGCAAGGTGATGGATCTAGCGCTGCGCTATGGCTGTCCGTTTATCGGCATCAACGATTCGGGTGGCGCGCGGATCCAAGAGGGCGTCGTCTCGCTTGGTGGCTATGCCGACATCTTTCAGCGCAACATCGACGCGTCGGGTGTGATCCCGCAGATCTCGCTGATTATGGGACCCTGCGCGGGTGGCGCGGTCTACTCGCCCGCCATTACCGACTTCATCTTGATGGTCCGCGAGACCTCGCACATGTTCATCACCGGCCCCGATGTGGTGCGGGCGGTGACGGGCGAAGAGGTGACGATGGAGGAGCTCGGCGGTGCAGATACGCACGCCGAGAAGAGCGGTGTCTGCCACCTCGTCTGTGAGGACGAGGCCGCGTGTATCGCGGATGCGCGTGCGCTGATCTCGTTCCTGCCGCAGAACAATGTTGACGCTCCACCGTGGGCGCCGACGGACGATCCTGCCGATCGTCTCTGCACCGAGCTGGACACGCTGATCCCTGATAGTGCGAATAAGCCGTACGACATGAACGCCGTGATCCGCTCGGTCGTCGACGATGGTGCGTTCTTCGAGATCCAGCCGACGTACGCCCGTAATATCGTGACGGGCTTCGCGCGTCTCAATGGACATTCGATCGGCATCGTTGGCAATCAGCCAGGCCAGCTCGCGGGCGTGCTCGATATCGCCTCGAGCGAGAAGGCCGCGC
>SYIF01000142.1 GCA_005798855.1 Actinomycetota bacterium
CTTCATCGACATGCACAAGGAGGGTGCGGCCTACCGCTCCCTGATGAACAGCTTCGCGATTGCCATCTCGCTGGGACTCCAGCATGGTGTGCCGTTGGAAGAGTTCGTAGACGCCTTCGTCTTTACCCGCTTCGAGCCGAACGGCATGGTTGTCGGCAACGAGCGGATCAAGATGTCGACAAGCGTCATCGACTACATCTTCCGTGAGGTCGCGATCTCCTATCTCGACCGCAACGACCTGTCGCACGTGGACGACCAAGACCTGCGCACCGACTCGATCGGTACGCCTAAGTCCGAGCGTCTCAGCACGACACCGGTCGTGGCGATTGGCGCAGCACCAGTGGCACCGGTCACGACGGGCTCCCTGTCGCCCGCCGCGAGAACACGCATGGCGCAACGCCCAGCGCCACTCTTGACCGAGCGGGACGAGGCGCGGCTGAAGGGCTACGAAGGCGACGCCTGCGTCAACTGTGGTCAGATGACTCTGGTCCGCAACGGCACCTGCCTCAAGTGCATCAGTTGCGGCGAGACGAGTGGCTGCTCATAGGTCGCACGACACGCGATGGTTTGTCGAAGGGGAGCCTCCGGGCGCCCCTTCTGCGTTTCGTGGGGCAGCAACGGATGCATCATCGTGGAGGCGCAGCACGTAGGCTTCCACGCGAGACCGATTGGGAGCTGACTGGACATGGCTGACACCTTTAAAGCACTGATGATGCGCGAGATCGAGGACGGCAAGGTTGCCGCCGCGATCGAAGACGTGTCCGTCGTCGACCTTCCCGAAGGCGAGGTCGAGGTACGGATCGAGCACTCGACGCTCAACTACAAAGACGGCCTCGTCGTTGACGGCAACAAGGGACGGCTCGCCCGCACGTTTCCGCACATTCCGGGTATCGACTTGGCTGGCGTTGTTGAGGCCTCGACCGATAGCCGCTACGCCGTCGGCGACCGAGTCGTCGTGACCGGCTGGCACATGGGCGAGCGCTACTGGGGGGGATTTGCCGAGCGTGCCCGCGTGCGCGCCGACTGGCTCGTGCAGGTACCGGAGGGCATGACAACGCGTCAGGCGATGGCCGTCGGCACCGCTGGCCTGACATCGATGTTCGCGCTGATGGCGCTCGAGCAGCAGGGTCTCAAGCCAGGTGGCGACAAGCCCGTCTTGATCACGGGCGGCGCCGGCGGAGTTGGCTCCGTCGCGATCGCGCTGCTGTCACGCAATGGCTACACCGTGGCGGCCAGCACTGGTCGCCCCGAACTGGCCGACTACCTGACAAAACTTGGTGCACACGAGATCGTCACGCGCGAAGAGCTTGCCGAGGAATCCAGTTCTCCGCTCGAGTCCGAGCGCTGGGCCGGCTGCATCGACGCGGTGGCAGGCTCGACAATTTCGAAAGTCCTGCGCCAGCTCGAGCGTGGCGCCTCGGTTGCGGCGTGTGGCCTCGCCGGTGGTGCAACGTTCGAAGGTCACATCATGCCGTTCCTCTTGCGCGGCATTAACTTGCTTGGCATTGACTCTGTGACGATGCCGCACGACCAGCGCGTGGTGGCCTGGGATCGCGTCGCGAAGGAGCTCGATCTCGCGTTGCTCGACGAGATCACCAGTGGCTGCTCGCTCGAGGACGTTCCGGCGCAAGCCACGGCCATCCTCAAGGGCCAGGTCAAGGGGCGACTCGTGGTTGATTTCGGCTGATGCGCGAGGCTGCGATCGACGTGGCACCGGAGGTGCCGGAGAAGATTGCGTTGGTCATGCGCCGTCAGCGCCGGTCGCTGCGCGCGCTGCGCGCGGAAGGTGTGCTCCTGCCCGCGCTGCTGCTCGTGCTGGTGCTCGCAATCACGGCGCTTGATGGGGTCATGCCCGTTGGGTTGGGGCTGCTGCTGGCTTTCGTGCCCGTGCCGCTCGTGGCTGCCATCCTGCTGCGCCTCGATCGCTTCGAGCCGGAACCAACGCGCCTGCTCGTGCGCACGTTTCTGTGGGGTGCCGGTGCGGCCACCTTCATCGCGCTCGTGATCAATACCGCCGTGGGGCTCGCGTTTGGCGAAGACGCTTCCGCGGTGGCATCCGCACCGATCGTGGAGGAGGGAGCCAAGGCGCTGGCTCTGCTGTTCGTGATCCGTCGGCGCCCCGGCTTCATCGACGGCGTACACGACGGCATCGTCTACGCCGCATGGGTGGCGCTCGGGTTCGCCACCATCGAGAATATCCTCTACTACGCGGCCGCATGGAACGATGGTGGCCTCGGCGAACTGACCACGATCTTCGTGCTGCGCGGACTGGTGACGCCACTCTGCCATCCGATTTTCACTGCCATGACCGGCATCGCTCTGGGCATCGCGATAAAGCGACGCGGTGGGCGTGCCGGCAAGATTGCGATTGTGCTCGTGGGACTCCTGCTCGCCATAATCCTGCACGCCCTATGGAATCTCTCGGCCGGTCTCGGGGCCGCGCCGATCGCGTACGTCGCTGGCTACCTGCCGCTCGCCGTGATTGGGATCGTGCTCCTGATCTCGGGCGCACGGCGCGAGCGCCGCATCCTGCGCGAGGGGCTGGAGCAGGAGGTCGCGCTCGACACGCTCACCCAGGCCGCCTACGCTCAGCTGATTGCCGGGGGGCGCACGCGCGGACGCATGCGTCGGCATGCTCGCCGTGCCGGGCGGGACGCGCGGCGCCTGCTGTATCAGTACGAAGCCGCCGCCTACGAGTTGGCGCACGCGAACGTGCGTGGTGAGCGGCCTGGGCGACCGAACGTCATCGAGACTGCCTCGGCCTGTCGAGCCTGCCTGATCAGCGCCCGCACCGAGATCGACGACCTAGCACCGGGACTCGTCGCGACCTGACGCCATCGCCTGTCGCTATGGTGACCGCATGCGCGTGGCGATCATCGGCGGCGGAGTGGTGGGACTGGCCTGCGGCTGGTCGTTGGCTCAGCGCGGCGTCGAAGTCGTCGTGATTGAACGAGATGTAATCGGCGAGGGCGCTTCGAAGGGCAATACCGGTTGGGTCTCACCGACGATCTCGTTTCCCCTTGCCTCGCCCGGTACCCTCGCGATGGGGCTCAAGAGCGCGTTCGACCCAAACGGCGCGCTGGTGATTCGCCCCGAGCTTGATACGCGCTGGTTGCGGTGGCTGTGGGCTTTCCGAGGCGCCGCAACGCGCGAACGTTTTCTACGAGGTGTCGAGGCGCTCCATAATCTCAATCGCCGCACCTTCGAGGTGCTCGACGCCTATCAGGCCGACGGCATCCCGTTCGAGATGCACGCCGGGGGCATCCTCACGCTCGGCAAGACCGAGAAGGGGATCGCCTGGTTCGCGCCCGTCTTCGAGGATCTCAAGAAGGTCGGGTTCGAAGGAAAGATCGAGACGTTGACGCCTGACGAGGCGCGCAAGATCGAGCCCGCGATTGGCGAGCAGGTCAAGTTTGTGGTGCGCACGACGATCGATCGCTACGTACAGCCGCAGTCGCTGATGCGCGGACTCGCAGACCGCATCGTCGAACTGGGGCACACCGTGCTGGAGCAGACGACGGTTAAGGGCATGCGACCAACGGCGTCCGGCTGGGAGATCGACACCAACACGGGACCGATCAACGCTGACCGCGTGATCGTGGCGACGGGTGCGTTGAGCCCAGCGCTCCTCAAGCCACTCGGGATCGAGGTGCCGATCGTGCCGGCCAAGGGCTACTCGATCACGCTGCGAGGCGAGGGCGTCCGGCCATCGCAGGCGCTTTATATGACGGAATCGAAGATCGGTGTCTCGGGCTTTGAGGAGGGCGTGCGCATTGCCGGTGTCTTCGAGCTGCCGGGCAAGGATCTGACGATTGACAAGCGCCGACTCGATGTTGTCGTCAAGGACGCCTGTTCGTACCTCGTGGACTGGCATCCATCGACGAGTGAGACGAGCGTGGAGGGTTGGGCCGGCTTCCGACCTGCGACTCCAGACTCGCTACCACTGCTCGGCCCCGTCCCAGGGCATGACGGCCTCTATCTGGCCACGGGCCACGGCATGCTCGGGGTCACGCTGGCGCCCTCGACGGGTGCGTTGCTTGCCGACATGATCCTCGACGGTGTCGCTCCGGCGTGGGTTGCGCCGATGCGGCCAGACCGGCGCTTCTAGTCCCCCTCGTAAGCGGGTAGCATGGCGTCATGCAGCAACCGGTCCTCCAGATTTGCGACCACCCGTTAGTCCAGCACAAGGTCGCCTTGCTTCGCGATGCGTCCACCTCGACACGCGACTTTCGGGCGCTCTCGTCCGAGCTTGCGGGGGTGCTTGCCTACGAAGCAACGCGTGACCTTGATCTTGAGGACGTGACGGTGACGACGCCGATCAAAGACACGATCGGACGCAAGGTGACCGGCAAGAAGGTTGGTGTCGTGCCGATCCTGCGCGCCGGCGTCGGCATGCTCGACGGTGTGCTCGCCATGATCCCCGTCGCGCGCGTGGGATTTCTCGGCATGTATCGCGATGAGGACACCCTGCAGCCAGTCTCGTACTACGAGAAGTTGCCGAAGGATCTCGGCGATCGTCTGATGCTGATCATCGATCCAATGCTCGCGACTGGTGGTTCGGCGTCGTACGCGGCTCAGGTCTGTAAAGACCGTGGAGCACACACTGTCAAGTTGCTTTCGTTGATTGCCGCGCCCGAGGGTGTCGAGCGCATGCACGCCGATCATACCGACGTTGCCATTCATGTTGCGGCCCTGGACGAGTGCCTCAACGAGAAGGGCTTCATCGTGCCCGGCCTTGGCGATGCGGGCGACCGGCTCTGGGGTACGCGCTAGCTGCGAATCGGCCAGGTCAGCCGAATCAGGCCGCCCAACATGAAGGCGGGGAGCGTGGCGCCGAGTGCACTATCGAATGGCGGCGTAATGTGGTCTGCGAGGCCAAGTAGATGGGTGGGGCTGAGCCACTCGTAGACGAGAAAACCGACGAGCCACGCAGTGACCGTCGCCATCGGCGCCACGGGGCGTAGGCGATTGGCGAAGCCGGCACCAAAGAGGGGGACGAAGACAGCGCCGAGCAGGTAGAGAACGTCGGAGAATCGGTCGAGCGAGATTGTCAGTGCGCCGATCGTGACGATGATCCCAATTACGATCGCGATTAGAGCCTGTGGAGCGCGGGGTGCGAGGTTGCGGACGGAGACTGCCGTGGAATAGATATTGGCAAAGGCCTTTTCCGATTCGTCCACCACGAGGATCGATGCCACCAGCACGCCGAGTGGCAACGCCAGCATGACCGCCCGCCGCCTTGGGCCGAGTCGATCACACCAGCGTGGACTGCAGCTAAGGCGCCAACGGCAAACGTGACGGTGCTCGCCCCGAAGTATCCGAGTGACGTTCCGACTGCAGCTCCGCGCACCGTCTTTGAAAGACGCGCGTAGTCGGGCACGAGTGGGAGCCACGAGGAGAAACTCGCGACCACCAGATCGATCGCGACCACCAGGCCGATGCCACCCGCGGCGGCGTTGGCCAGTTCCGACGATGTGTCATCGAGGGCGAGGCGAATCAGGAGATAAAAAAATCGAAGTGACGCCAAGCGGCGCCATCAATCGACGGAGGAGCTTGCGCACCACGAGTTCTGGTCCCAACACGGCCAGCAGTGTCCCGAGCACGCCAGCGGCGATGACGAAGGGCCAACGAGCATCAACGCCGACAACGAGCCGCGCTGCCTCAGCGATGACCAAAATCTCGAACGTGCTCCAGCCGACCCCCTGAGCGATGTTGAGCACCGTCGGAATGTACGAGCCGCGCGTCCCGAGAGCGCGGCGCAGGACGACCATTCCGGTCTGACCCGTGCTCGCACCAAGTGCCGCCGCGGCGGCCAGCAGGGTGCCGCCGATGATTCCCCCGACGACGATCGCGATCAGTGCACGCGAGAGGCCGGCGCCATAGGCAATCAGCCCCGCGCCCGCAACGACTCCGAGTAGGCTGATGCCCATGGTCGACCACAGCACGCCGACATCGATGCCTTAGAGGTGGCGTTCGACGAGAGGTATCGGCTCGGTGATCGGCCGATCGATACGTTCGTGGGGCAGGGCCATCGTCGAGCTCTCCCGAGGTGCGGTGCGTCGATTGGACGCGCTGCACCGCGCCGTAGAACGAAGGGGACCCCAGCGGTTGCTCGACTTAGAGGCCAAGGATGGAGCCATCGACCATGCGCGTGGCTACGGCTTTGCCGACGACTTCGGCAGCCATCGTTCGCGCCACATCCAGTCGAACGGGCGACTTCGCGCCATGACCGTCAGAACCGATCAGGTCGACCAGACCCTCCATCAGCAGGCGACGGGCCTCGACGTCGCAGCCGGGACCATCGGCGCCCGTCAGTCCCGAGGCGTCGATTTGTAGGAGCGCGCCTGCAGCCTTCATCCGCTCGGCAAAGCCATAGTCGTGCTCGCCACGCCAGCAGGCGCGTCGCTCGGGGTGCGCAAGAATCGGCGTCAGGCCTTCGGCACGAATGCGCCGGGCATAGCGCTCCGTCGTCGAGTCGCCAACCCACGGCACGGCCTGAGGGCCGTCCATCAAGACGAACTCCGTGCCCGTCAAGCGAAAGCGATGGATATCGTCGTCGGCGCGCAACCGGTGTGGTCGCGCCGTGACCTCGAAGCCGAGGCGGACTTCGATATCGGCTGGTGCCTGTTCGACGATCGCTGCAAAGTTGCGTCGAATACGAGCGATCCGCGCTTGCGACGCGTTCCAATTGTGATACGGGGGGACGACGTGGGGGGTGGCGAAGACGAGGCGTGTGCCGGTATCGCGGGCCTCGGTCAAAAGGCGGAGAGATTCTTCGAGCGACCGCGCACCATCATCGACGCCAAAGACAAGATGCGAGTGGACGTCGACGTAGCCAGCCATCGACTGCAGCATCGCACGACTCGAGCCGGACCGGGTGGAAATCGGGTGACGAAACCAGTAGGCGGGCAGTCAAATGGTATGACCATTTATGACTCGAACGAGACGTCCTCACCGTGCCTGCTGATCTCGGACTGACAACATGGAATTGGGTTTCTCCGCTGACCGACGCCGGTCTACCTGAGGTCTTGTAGCAGATTAGGGAGGTTGGCTACGACCGTGCTGAGCTGCCCTTTGAAACGCTCAACGGATTCTCGCCCGAGTACGCTCGGGAGGTTTTAGAGGAGCTCGGGCTGGGAGCGACGACGGTCGGCGCGATTACCGACGATCGCGACCTACTTTCAGCCGATGTTGCGATCAGTCAGAACGGCCACAACTTCTTGATCGGTGCTATCGACGCAGCCACAGCGCTGGGATCGCCGACGATGAGTGGACCGATTTATTCTGCGGTCGGACGTTGTTGGTTGCAGTCAGCGGACGAACGTAAGCGCGACATTGCAACGCTCGTCGAACGACTTTCGCCGATTGCCGAGCACGCTGCGACTCAAGGCGTCGTGCTTGGGCTGGAGCCGCTCAACCGCTTCGAGACGAGCTTTATCAACCTCGTTGATCATGCGTTGGAGGTAATCGAACGCATCGATAGTCCTGGACTCGGATTGCTGCTGGACACGTTCCATATGAACATCGAAGAGAAGTCGATCGGAGATGCGATCCGCATGGCTGGGCGTCACGTTGTCCACTTCCATGCGTGCGAGAATGACCGGGGCACGCCAGGATCGGGACACGTCCCATGGGGTGAGGTTGCACAGGCGCTGCGAGACATCGATTACACCGGCCCGATCGTGATCGAGACCTTCAATCCTCGCATCGAGACAATCGCGCGCGCGGTTTCGGCCTGGCGGGATTTTGCGCCTTCGCCTGAGTCGCTCGCCGTGGAGGGTTACGCCTTCCTCCGCTCGACGTTCGGCTAGGACTCGTTCCTCGGGAGAGTGCCTGCAACTATCTTGGCATGCTGATTCTCCTGCCACCCAGTGAAGGCAAGGCGACGCCGGAGCGCGGACGGCCGATTGAGTTGACGCGGTTGTCGTTTTCTTCACTGACCGACCAGCGGCGAGTATTGCTGTCGGCGGAGCAGGCAGCAGCACCTGCGCTGCCGGCGCGGCTCTTGTACACAGGCGTGCTGTACGCGGCGCTTGATCTGCCATCGCTGTCCGCGAACGTTCAGCGCCAGTTCGTGATCATCTCAGCCCAGTTTGGCGCCATTCGACCGGCCGATCGGATCCCGACGTATAAGCGCGTGATCGATGCCAAGTCCTGGCGGCCGTTGTTGGAGCCCGAGCTGGCGCGGGCCGCAGGGCGCGGTGTGATTCTTGATTGCCGATCAGCAACGTACGTCGCTGCCTGGCGTCCAGCCTCTGCGCAGGCCGCGCAGACTGCGCACGTTGCCGTCGTCCAGAAGCGAAACGGCAAACGCACGGTCGTCTCTCACAATGCAAAGCACACGCGCGGCGAGGTTGCAAGGTTTGTCGCCGCGTCCGGAGAGCAGCCGCGATCGGTGCCAGCTCTTGCCACGCTCGTTCGTCGCGCATTTGCCTGCGAGCTTGAGGAGCCCACGCGCGACGGCGCACCTTGGCAGCTGACAATCGTGACGCGGTAGTCGGTCGGGGGACATGACAAACCCCGGTTTGTGGTGTCCCCGTGCTAGTGGAGGTAGGGCTTGATCGCTTCGCGCGCGATTAAGAAGCCGCGCTCGACGAGTTCGCGGGAACCCTCGAAGGACCGATCTTCATGCTCGACTGAGACGACGCCGTCGTAGCCGTGGCGGAATAGTGCAGCGATAAAGCGATCCCAGCGCACCTCGCCTAGGCCCGGGAGGCGTGGCACCTGCCAGCCCATGCCAAGGCTCATGACGCCCTCGTCGTAGAGTCCGTCGCGGTCGATTTCGAGATCCTTGGCATGCACATGAAGGATCTTGGGAGCGAACTCGCGCACGACGCGCTCGATGTCGATCATCTGCCAAACGAGGTGCGAAGGGTCGAGGTTGAGACCAACGTCGTCGCCGGGCAGTACGCGAAACAGTTCGCGCCAGATCGCGGGCGAATACGCGAGGTTCTTGCCGCCAGGCCATTCGTCCTGCGAGAAGATCATCGGACAGTTCTCAAAGGCGACCGCGACGTTGTGCTCACGGGCAGAGGCGATCAGGGCGGGCCAGACGGCTTTGACATCCTCAAAAGCGTTCGGCATAGATTGGGCTGGATTGCGTCCGACGAAGGTGCCGACGACTTCGACACCAAGCAGGCTGGCGGCGCGAAAAACATGGGGAAGATGTTCGCGAGCCGCCTGCGCGGTGGCGGCATCCGGGTCGAAAACGTTCGGGTAAAAGCCGAGCGACGAGATCGACAACCCACGCTCGTCAAGGAGCGTGCGAATCGCCGCCGCCCCGTTGGCGTCCAGCGTCTCGGTTGGCACGTGGCAGACGCCGGAATAGCGACGCTCCGCACCATTGTCCGGCGGCCAGGCTGCCAACTCCAGAGCCTGATAGCCGTTAGCGGTCGCGAAATCGGCCACCTCAGTCAGCGTTGCATCGGGAAAGGCTGCGGTGAAAAGTCCGAGGTGCATACGATGCTCCTTATGTGCTGACGCGTGCCCAGGTACTGGAGGCTGCGCTGGCGAGAACGGCGTCGCCGATCAACACCTGATGAGTCCATCAGCGAATGTGGGTACGTGGGATGGGGGGACGGTTGACCAGCGAGGACGTCGGCGTAGACCGCGCGATAGAGCGCGCGGAAGGTATCGGGAAAGCCTTCAGCATGCCCACCTGGGTGCCAGGTCGACTGCTGTGCGAGTGGCGAGAGGAGGCTCGGGTCTCGCTGGCTCAATTCGGATGGGCGTCCGCGGTGCCCGATCCAGAGCTCGTCGGGTGTTTCGTTGCACCAAGCGAGCGCGTCGTTCGATCCGTCAACCTCAAGCCAGAGGCGATTTTTGCGACCGGGGCTGACCTGCGACAACGTGAAGGCGCCGCGACCGCCGCCTACAAAGCGCACGAGGAGGTTGGCGACATCTTCGGTTCGAATCTGGTGTGACGTGGTGTCGCCATTTGCCGATGCGTAGGTTTCGACCGGGCCCGCAGGCGCGAGGCGGGTGGGGTGGACAGTGACGAGATCGGCCATCACACTCTCGACGGTCAGCCCCGAAACAAAGCTCGCGAGGTCGAGCCAGTGTGAGCCGATATCGCCAACGGCGCGTAGTGGGCCGCCGATCGCGTCGTCGAGGCGCCAGTTCCAATCCGTGTCTTCGAGCAGCCAATCTTGAAGGTACGAACCCGAGACTAGGCGGATAGCGCCCGCCGATCCGCCGCGAACCCGCGCCGCCATCTCTTGGGCCTGAGGGTAAAAGCGCTGATTGAAGTTGACGCAGTGCACGACACCGGCCGCATTGGCCGCGGCGAGGAGCGAGCGAGCGTCGTTTGACGACGTGGCCAGAGGTTTCTCGCAGACGACGGGCTTGCCGGCCGCGATCACGGCGTGCGCCTGAGCGGCATGCTGATTGTTCGGGCTGGTGATGTGAACAACGTCGACACTGTCGTCAGCGAGCAGCTCGTCAAGCGAGCCGTAGGAGTGGTGGACGCCAAGCTCGCTGGCGCGCAGGCGGCCGCGTTCGGGTGAGGACCCGAGCACGCCGGCGAGTTCGACGCCGAGGCGCCTCAAGGCATCGATGTGCACGGCTCCGATAAAGCCAGTGCCGATAACGGCTGCGCGGATTCGTCAGTCCATTCGGGAAAACACTACTGCCTCAAGCCCGTAGCTGTTGGCTGAGGAGATCGTCGAAAGCGGGTAACGAGGATCGAACTCGTATCACAGGCTTGGAAGGCCAGTGCTCTACCGTTGAGCTATACCCGCGGACGCGCCCAAGGGCGCTGTGTCTCGCAGATTCTACGCGGGTCGTACGGCGGGTGTAGCGTCAGCACACTGTCGGCTTCTAGTTGTGCAGAACATTAACACTTGTATTCGGGACTAAATGTTGTATAAATTCGGAAACGACGTGCAGAAAGGTCTCTTAATGTCTGTCATCCGTTCCACCGATACTGATGAGTCGCTCGTGGCGCGCACCGCCGCGGGAGACATGGACGCTTACGCCGAATTGTACAAGCGGTACCTCCCCGTGGTGCGAGCCTTTGCTCGCCGCCGCACGGGTGACTTGGACCGAGCCGACGAGCTGACGCAGGAAATCTTTCTCGATGCGTGGCGCAGCGCCGGTCGCTACGACCCCAAGGTCGCGCCCGTTGGCGCTTGGATTCGCACGATCACCGCTCGCCGCACGGTCGACTGGACACGCCGAGCGGCGGTACGCCCCCCGCTTGCGCAGCATGAAGGACGCGAGGTGGTGGAAGACTCGCATGACAGCGAATTGGTTGATCGCCTCGACTTCACAGATGCGCTCAGGGAGCTGCCCGAGGCTCAACGCGAAACGCTCGCGTTGGCCTTCTACGGTGATCTGACATATCCAGAGATCGCAGAGCGCACGAAAACGCCTCTCGGCACGGTCAAGAGTCGTGCACTGCTCGGAATGCGCCGCCTGTCAACCGCGTCGGTTGCACTGGATGCTCGTCCGAATGTTTCGCGGTAATCTACGGCGATGTCTGATGCACCCGTTTTGATCACTGGTTCGACCGGTTTTATCGGCAGCCGATTGGCGCGACGACTCGTCAGCGCGGGCGTTCCGGTGCGCGCGCTCGTGCGGAGAGCATCGGCAACTGTCGTCCCGGGTGCAGAAGTTGTCGTCGGTGACCTGACCGATCGCGCATCGCTCGCTCGATCGTGTGAGGGAGCTTCGGCCGTGATTTCGTGTGCCGCTATTACGGGCGACAAGAAGGGCCCGTACGACCACGTCAATGACGAGGGAATTACCGCGCTGGCTCAGGTCGCCACCGCCGCGGGCGTTGGGCGCATGATTCATTTTGGCGGCATCGACACTGCGGGGCTCAAGCCAGGTCCGTATCTTGCGGGTCGTCGGCGTGGGGAAGAGGGCATTAAGGCCGCCGGTGTATTGTGGACGATCTTGCAGCCGTCGGTCCAGTTTGGACCAAGGTCACCATTTATTGCTGCGATGACTGGTCTCGTTCGCGGGCCCGTCGTTCCCGTGGCCGGCAATGGGCATACGCGGATTCAGCTGATCCATGTGGACGATGTCTGCCGAGCAGCACAGGAGTGCCTGACGGGCGATCAACGCCTCGGGCGCACCATCGAGCTCGGCGGACCAGAGGCTGTCGAATACGACGCGATGCTCGACATCATCGGCCGAAGCCTGGGCAAGGCGAAGGTGCGGAAAGTGCATGCGCCGATGGGCGTCGTCAAGTTGCAGGCCAGGGTGCTGCAGGTCTTGCCGGAGCCGCCCGTCACTCCGGCGGCCGTTGAATTGCTTGAGCACGACAACGTGGCGGCAACGCTAGACGGTGTGCAGACCGAGTTCGGCTTTACCCCAGTTGGCTTTGCGGAGCACGTTGCCTCGCACGGCCTCGAACTCTGATCCGAACTCTGATCGACGATACTGCGGCGCAATGCGCCTGATTCTCGCCTCGACCTCGCCGCAACGACGTGCGATTCTGACCTCACTGAATGTCGACTTCGAGGTCGTTCCGCCAACCTATGACGAAGTACCCATACGGGGGACACCGGAGCAGGTCGTGATGGAGCGAGCGCTTGGCAAGGCACTCTCGGTCGCAGCAATCACGCCTGCCAGGCCCGTGCTTGGCGTGGACACCGAAGTGGTGATCGATGATGGTGACGTGCTTGGGCAGCCGGCTACCGCCGATGAGGCCCACGCGATGCTGTCGGTGCTGTCCGGTCGCGAGCATCGCGTGATCTCTGGGATCGCGCTGATCGGAGCACAGCAGCAGGTGGCCTCTGCGGTGACGATCGTGCGACTCCGCAGTTTGAGTGACGACGAGATCACCGCCTACGTTGCAGGGGGTGAGTGGCAGGGGCGGGCAGGCGGTTATGCCATTCAAGAGTTGGGCGCCGAACTGGTCGCCGCAGTTGAGGGCGACACCAGCAACGTCGTTGGATTGCCCGTTGTTCTGCTCGAAGATTTACTCGCAGCCGAAGGCCTCAGCCTTCCGGTCGTGGGAGGGAATCCCGAAACAACGTAGAATCGGTGTCCAGAAGCGGCAACACGCGTCGCAAGGGGGATCTCATCGGTATCAGGAACTGGATGTTTGGCTTCGGCAGCCGGGACATGGCGGTCGATCTCGGGACGGCGAACACGCTCGTCTACGTGCGCGGGCGTGGCATTGTGCTGTCCGAGCCATCCGTGGTGGCACTTGATCAGATGACGCGTACCGTTCTCGCTGTCGGCATTGAGGCCAAGCGCATGCTCGGAAGAACTCCTGCATCGATTGTCGCAATTCGCCCACTCAAGGATGGCGTGATCGCCGACTTTGAGGTGACGGAAGAGATGCTCCGCCATTTCATCCACAAGGTCCACCAAAACCGCTGGGCCCATCCGCGCGTTGTTGTCTGCGTTCCTTCTGGTGTGACGGGTGTCGAGAAGCGCGCAGTTGAAGAGGCCGCGCTCTCTGCTGGCGCCCGCGTTGCCTACCTAATCGAAGAGCCGATGGCTGCCGCAATCGGCGCCGGGCTCCCTGTCTCGGAACCATCGGGCAACATGATCGTCGACATCGGCGGCGGTACGACTGAGGTTGCTGTCATCTCGCTCGGCGGCATCGTCGTGGCCCAATCGATCCGCGTTGGTGGCGACGAGCTCGACGAGGCAATCGTGAAGCACGTCCAGCGCAGCCACAAGTTGCTCGTCGGTACGCAGACGGCTGAGCAGGTCAAGATCGAGATCGGTAGCGCGTATCCGCGCTCCGACGAGGACACGCAGTGTGAGGTACGCGGACGCGACCTTGTGACGGGACTCCCGAAGACGGTGATTCTGACGGCCAGCGAAGTCCGAAGTGCTCTTGAGGAACCGTTGCTCTCTATCATCGGTGCGATCAAGTCGACGCTCGATCAGACGCCGCCAGAGCTGGCCGCTGACATCATGGATAAGGGCATCGTGCTAGCCGGTGGTGGTGCATTGCTGACCCGCATTGACGAACGAATTCGCGCGGAGACGCAGATGCCGGTGCAGATAGCCGAGTCGCCGTTGACCTGCGTCGCTGTGGGTTCGGGACGTTCGCTCGACGAGTTCGAGGTGCTCCAGCGCATGCACATGAATAACCGCGGGCGTCGTGCCCGGCGGCGCTAGCGATCGGCCCCTGCGAGAATACGGCCGATCATGTCCTACCCAAGCGCATCCACCCCGGCAGAACCTGATACTCGTCCGCTCGCGGCCGGAGTTATCGGCGCGTCCGGGTATGCCGGGGCAGAGCTGGTGCGGCTACTGTCGGGCCACCCGTTTTTGCGTCCCGCAGTGCTCCAAGCGCGGTCTGAGGGTTTCGATGCGATTGACGCGAAGGCAGCCGCCGCGTGTGACGTTGTCTTCCTCGCGCTTCCGCACGGAGAGTCGCACGCGGTCGGCACCGAGCTGCTCGAGTTAGGCAGCCAGATTGTCGATCTTGGGTCGGACTTTCGCGTGGGCGGTTGGACGTATGGCATGCCGGAATTGCACCGTGAAAGCATCCGTGTAGCGCGGGCTGTTGCCAATCCCGGCTGCTATGCGACCGCCGCGATTCTTGGTCTTGCACCATTGGCTGCGGCTGGGCTGATTGATGGTCCTGTGCATCTCGACGGCAAATCTGGCGTCACGGGCGCAGGGCGTACGCCCTCGGAGAAAACCCATTTACCCGAGCTCTACAACGGCATTACGCCCTATTCGGTGACGGGCCACCGCCATCTTGCGGAGATCGAGCAGGAGCTCTCGGCTGTCGCCGGATCAACGTTGGCGGCGACGTTTGTACCGCACCTGCTGCCCACGAGCCGCGGCTTGCTCGCGACAGCCCACGTGCGCCTTCTCCAACCGCTTGATCAGGCCGATATTGATGATCTCTATCGCGCTCGTTACGATAGCGAGCCGTTCGTGCACCTTGGTGGTCTACCGGCACCACAACGACTGGCGGGCACGAACGTCTGTTGGATAAACGCGTGGGTGGACGAGCGCACGGGCTCCGTGCTGGTTGAGTCGGCGCTGGACAACTTGGTTAAGGGTGCGGCCGGTCAAGCAATTCAAAACGCGAATATCATGCTCGGCTTGGAGGAGTCTGCAGGGCTGACGATGCGGGGCCTGTGGCCTTAGGAATCACGTTTCCTCGGGGTTTCGTTGCCGCAGGTGTGGCGGCCGGGATTAAGGCATCCGGACGACCTGACGTCGCGATCATTGCCGCGACCGAGACCATTCCTGCTGCAGCCGTGTTCACACGCAGCGCGACGTCCGCACCACCCGTTGTTGTCTCGCGCGCTCACATCGCTCGTGGAACGACCCGTGCGATTGTGATCTCGAGTGGCAATGCCAACGCGGCAACAGGCGAGCCTGGACGACGCGATGCCGAGCGCATGACCGTGCTCGTTGCTGCCGGGCTCGGATGCGACACCGAGCAGGTGCTTGTGGCCTCGACGGGCGTGATTGGCGTCCCGCTGCCGATGGACCTCGTTGAGCGGGGCATCGAACGAGCTTTAGCGAGTCTACGTGACGATGGCGGGGCGGACGCCGCGGTTGCGATCACGACTACGGACGCCGCGCCAAAACAGGCCGAATGCGAAGTCGCAACTTCGATCGGAATGATTCGCGTGGGTGGTATCGCGAAGGGCGCTGGCATGATCCGCCCGGATCTCGGCACGATGATCGCTGTCGTCACGACCGATGCGCCGCTTGATTCTCTGCAGACGGAGAACGCGCTACGCGCGGCAGTCGACCGCACCTTTAACTGCATCACGGTTGATGGCTGCACCTCGACGTCGGATACGGTTGCGTTGCTCGCGAGTGGCGCGTGTGCTGGGGTCCTCACGGCCGGCGATCTGATCCTCGTTGGCTCGGCGATTGAGGCTGTCTGTGAAGACCTGGCGTTGCAGATCGTTCGCGATGGCGAAGGGGCACATCGCATCGCGCATTGGACCGTGACGGGCGCCAAAGACGACAGCGAGGCTCGCACTATTGCCTACGCCGTTGCTGAGGCCCAACTCGTGCGGTGCGCCCTCAATGGCGGCGACCCAAATTGGGGCCGTATCGTCGCAGCCCTTGGCGTGACTGGCTGTTCGATAGCGGCAGAGCGAATTGGCATCACGCTCGGTGGGCACGCGCTTTGCCGCGACGGTATGGCGGTCGACAGCGTAGATATAGCTGCCGTCAACGCGGCTGCCGCACTCGACACCGTGGAGATCGCGATTGAGCTTGGGGTGGGGGAGGGCACGGCAAGCATCTGGGCCTCCGACCTCTCAAAGCTGTACGTCGAACTGAACGCGGAGTACACAACGTGAGCGGCGCACTCGTCGCCAAGCTTGGTGGGAATGCGCTTGCGCTGTTGCCTAACGCACTGGCCGCCGCCGACGGGCGACCGCTCGTCCTGGTCCACGGTGGTGGTGCGCAGATCACCGCACTGATGTCGCAGCGCGGCATTCCTGCGCGCTTTGTTGATGGCCGGCGCTTTACGGATTTGCCGACCCTGGCCTGCGTGCGCTTTGCGCTTGCGGATGTCTCTGACGAACTTGTTGCTGCGTTGCGGGTGGTGGGGCGCGAGGCTAAGGTGTTTCGGCAAGGCGAACTCCTGCAGTGCACCCGACGCGTTGACCTTGGTCTCGTTGGTGAGCCAGCAACAATCGCTGCCGATGCGATTTGGGCGGCGTGGGCTGCCGATCGGATTCCGTTGGTTGCTCCGATTGGTTGTGATCTCGATAGTCCCCGACTGCTCAATGTCAATGCCGATGATGTGGCAGCGGCATTTGCGATTGGAGTCGAGGCCGACGAGCTGGCGTTTCTCTCGGATGTTCCGGGCGTGCTCGACGACGCAGGTGTCGTAATTCGACAAATCTCGGCTAGTGCGCCCCCAACGGTAACTGGTGGCATGTTGCCGAAACTGGAAGCCTGCGCTGCCGCGCTTGCCGGTGGTGTTCGCTGCGTGCGGATCGGTGTTGGCACGGAGGTGACGGCATGAGCATCGCGGATCGAGGCACCGAGGCGATGATGACGAACTATCCACCGCGACCGTTGGCAGTCGTACGCGGTGAAGGGTGTTGGCTTTGGGACGATGCTGGCACGCGCTATCTCGATCTTGTGGCAGGCATAGCAGTGGTTACGCTCGGGCATGGTCATCCAGCCCCAGTCGCTGCACTCGCGGCGCAGTCCGCAGTGCTGGATCACGTCTCGAACCTCTACTGGACCGAGCCAGCAATCGCATTGGCCGAACGGCTCAACAGTCTGTCGGGCCTCGAGCAGGCCTTTTTCTGCAACTCGGGTGCCGAGGCGAATGAGGCGGCGATCAAGCTTGCCCGCCGACATGGAACCGAGACTGGGGGAGCCGAAAAACATGAGATTGTCTGTCTCGAGGGCGCCTTTCATGGCCGCACGCTTGGCGCGCTCCAAGCCACGTGGGCTCAGCCAAAGAAGATTCCGTTTGAGCCGCTGCCAGCGGGCTTTCGTCACGTTCCCCGTAACGACATCGCGGCACTTCGTGCGGCGGTAGGCCCCCAGACAGCCGGTGTTTTGATCGAGCCGATTCAGGGCGAAGGGGGCGTGCATGTCATCGACGAAGCCTTCTTGTTCGAAGCACGATCGCTGTGTGATCAGCACGATGCGTTGCTGCTGTTTGACGAGGTGCAGACCGGCATCGGTCGCTGCGGTGCCTGGTTTGCGTTCCAGCGGACCGGTGTACGCCCCGATGCGGTAGTGCTTGCTAAGGGGTTGGCGTCCGGGATGCCGATTGGCGCGCTGCTTTCGAAGCGGCTGGCGACAGGCTTTCGACCCGGAGATCACGGCACAACGTTCGGCGGTTCGCCGCCCATCGCAGCAGCGGCATTGGCGACGATTGAGGTGGTCGAGCGCGACGACCTAATTGGCAATGCAGCGCGTGTCGGCGAACACCTGTCCGTCGCGGTCGCTCGCCTCGACGGGGTTGCAACGGTTCGTGGAGCAGGGCTCCTACTTGCGGTCGAGCTCGTGGACGGTGACGCAGCGGGAGCGGCCACGGCGCTCCGCGAGCGTGGTGTGATCGTCAACGCTGTCTCCGACACAGCGATTCGGCTGTGTCCACCGCTCGTGATCTCGTTGGAGCAATCCGAACTAGCGATCGAAGCATTCCGAGCGGTTTTAGCCGCCCGGGGCTAGTGCGGTTGCGGTGTCAGACGAGGTCGCTCACACTGCTCATATGAAGCGAATCTTTGACTATCTCGGCACCTTTGGGCTCGGCTACTTCTTCGGTCTGGGCGCAATGGCGTTGGCTCATGCGTTCGTCGGGTGGCCTGCGAGTTACCAGGACGCTGCCTACCTCGCATTGATCAGTGGTGCGGGGGCGGTTGGAGCGCGCCTGTACAACAGTCGCTTGGTTCCTACGGGTAGCGACGAGTAGGCTCGTGCAACTGCACGGCATTCATCATGTCACCGCAATCACCGCTGACGGTCCTCGCAACGCCGAGTTCTATGGCGGCGTGCTGGGTCTACGACTCGTTAAAAAGACCGTCAACTTCGATGATCCCGGTGCGTATCACCTGTACTACGGCGATGACGCGGGAACTCCGGGTACTGCGTTGACGTTTTTCGAGTATCCGGGTGCGCGGCTGGGACGCACGGGCGAGGGGATAGTGACGCGGATCGATTGGAGCGTCCCATCGGTTTCTTCGTTGGACTGGTGGGAGCGACACTTGGTCGGAAGGGCCACGACGGAGCGTTCGCCTGAGAGTCTTGATGTCTGGGACCACGAAGGTCTCGTGACACGCCTCGTGGCGGTTAGCGGCTGTGACAGCGTCTCGCACGCCCATGCGCCGCACGTGCCAGAAGAGCACGCGTTGAGGCGCATGATTGGTGTCACTGCGCAGGCGCGCGATCCGCATCACAGCACGGCGGTGCTGGAGTCGCTCGGATTTCAATATCAGGATGACGCCTGGCACACGGGTAGCGGCTCGCGCTCGGCGGTCTACGGTCTCGAGACGAGCGGTGGCGAGCATGCGACGCCGGGTGCTGGCACGATTCATCACGTCGCTTGGGCGAGTCTCGACGAGGACCATCAAGGCTGGCTCGTGCGGGCTGCCGAAGCGGGCGTGCAGGCGACGCCAATTGTGGATCGAGACTACTTCCGTGCGATCTATTTCCGCGAACCCTCTGGCGTCCTATTCGAGTTGGCAACAGACGGTCCGGGCTTCGCGATCGATGAGGAGCCCGATGCGCTTGGCTTCGCGCTGCGCCTCCCGCGCCAGCACGAGCACCTACGAGCACTTCTCGAACAGCGTCTCGTGCCCATTCCCGACCCGTGGGAGCCGTACCGATGACGGGTCTTACCGACCGCATTCGTCTGGCGGTGGGGAAGCCTCAAGGCGCGTTAGTGTTGTTTCACGGCCGAGGCGCTGACGAACACGACTTGATGCCGCTGATTGAGGTGCTTGACCCCGAGCAGCGACTGGTCGGGGTGACGCCACGTGCGCCGTTGTCGCTTCCACCGGGTGGTGCGCATTGGTACATCGTCGAGCGCGTGGGAGATCCCCACGAAGAGACCTTCATAGCCTCGGTCGAGCTCTTGTCCGACTGGCTCGACGAGCTCCCTGATCGGATCGGCGTACAAGAGGACAAGCTCGTTCTTGGCGGTTTCTCGCAGGGCTGCGTGATGGCGTATGCGATGGCGCTGGCCGCGAATCGAACCCCGCCGGCGGCGCTGTTGGCGATGGTGGGTTTCATTCCGCACGTCAGGGACCATCCACTCGATCTGACGTCGATAGATCGGCCGCCAGTCACCGTGGTCCACGGCAGCATCGATCCGGTCATCGACGTTTCCTTCGGGCGTGCAGCGCGGGATGAGATGCTTGCAGCGGGCATGGATGTCACCTATCGCGAGACGGCGGTCGAGCACACGATCGACCCGGCCTGGCTGACAGACCTGCGTCATCAGATCGGCATGACACTGCGCTAGGGCGTTAACGAGACCGGGTGGCCGTGGCGAGCGTCCACGTCAGCGGCTTCACGTCGAGCCGCTCAGACGTCATTGGCATAGCGGCAGTGACCAGCGTCATGGTCTGACCAGCGCTAATCTTGGCGAGCGTAGTGGGATCCGCACTGAGGACAATGATCCCGGTGCGACTGATCGCCGACCCATCGCTGGCTTTGATCGAGCGTGCGCGGACCAGGAGGCGACCGGTAGTGCCTGTCGAGACAGCCCAGACAACTGTGCCTTTGATGGTCAGCGAAACCGCACTATTAGACGCGCTCATCATCGCTGGGTCGCTTGGGTCGGGCTGCAGGATTGTCGCAGCCTGAAGCCAGGAGTAGGGCGTGACGACTCTGTCACCGAAGCGCAGCTCGAAGTGCAGGTGACACGGCGCGCTCGCTGCATCGCCCGTCCGGCCAACGTAGGAGATAACCTGGCCTGCTTTGACAGTGGAACCATTCTTAAGTCCCTTAGCGAAAGCGCTGCTCGCGTCGCCGCTGACACCCATGTGAATGTAGCGATACCAGGAGTTCTTGCCCGTTAGCGTGACCATCCAGCCCGAGCGATCACCGTAATCGAGGCGGACTGTTCCTGCCACCACGGCTACGGCGGGTGTACCGCAGGGTGCCATCAGGTCATTCCCTTGATGGTTGCCACCGCCGCGAGGATCGCCAAAATCGTCTGTGTAGCGCGCGCCGCCCACGACGGGAAAGAGGTCGAATGGCGGTGTGGCCGCTGCGGCCGTCCCGCTCATGGCCACGAGAAGCCCGACGCTGATCAGGAGTGCAATACGCATACGTAGAGACCGGCAGACGCCGGATCCGCTCTCAAGGCTACACGGGGTCGTGTCTGACTGTCCAACGTCGGCTTCGTTGTGAAGAAATTGAGACGAATGACGCAAGCCTCCACGCGTCGGACGATAACGCGGTATCCTTTCGTCACTGTTCGCTGGAAACGCGTGAGACATGATCGATCGTTTTCGGCAAGAACGCTGACCTAATGGCACCAACACCGCGCAAAACGCCTCTGCACGATCGCCACGTCGAGCTCGGCGCGCGCATGGTCGACTTCGCCGGCTGGGAGATGCCCGTCTACTACGTGGGAATCAACGAAGAACATCGCGCGGTTCGAGCGCGAGCCGGACTCTTTGACGTCTCGCACATGGGACAGTTCGAGATCACCGGAACCGGCGCTGAGGGGCTGCTACGCAAGGCTCTCGCGAGTGACATTGACCGCCTTGATGAGGGCCAGGCTCAGTACTCGTTTCTACTTAATGCCAAGGGCGGCATTATCGACGATCTGATCGTCTACAAGCTGCCCAACAAGGTCTGGCTGCTCGTCGTCAACGCAGGCAACATCGCGATCGACCTCGCGCACCTCAAGAGCTTTAAGCATCGCGCAGCAACAATCTCGGACGTCAGCGGCGAGACGGCGATGATTGCGTTGCAAGGACCCGTTGCGATGGAACTACTGGCGGATATTTGGCCGAAGAAGACGCCAGCACCCGAGACGGGCAAGCCGTTCACGATCGTAGAGCGTGTCGTCGTGGGCGTACCGTCGTGGGTTGCGTATACGGGCTACACAGGCGAGCCTGGCGTCGAAATCATGTGTGCCGGCGATCGCGCTGGCGACCTCTGGGATGGCATCCTTGCCCGTCGTGAGCACGGTGTCGTACCGAGCGGCCTTGGCGCGCGTGACACGCTTCGTCTCGAGGTGGGGTATCCGCTGCACGGCCACGACATCAACCCGAAGACCACACCGATCGAGGCTAACCTCGGACGCTTTGTGCATCTGGGCCGCGAGTTCATGGGCAGCGACGTGCTCGACAAGCAGGCCGCTAAGGGTGTCAAGCGTCGACTGGTCGGCCTCAAGATCGTTGATCGTGCAATTCCGCGCGAGGGCTACCCGATTCTGTCGGGCGGCGAGAAGATCGGCACAATCACGAGTGGAACGCTCTCCCCAAGTATCGATCGTGGGATTGGTCTCGGCTACGTGCCCGAGATGTTTGCGAAGCCTGGAACGGTCCTTCAGGTCGATATCCGGGGGCGCTTGCGCGATGCTGAAGTCGTCAAGTTGCCGTTCTATAAGAAGGAAGCCTGAACCATGCCTGCCGACGAGTCCTATCCCGCCGATCTTCGCTACCACCACGACCATGATTGGGTGCGCGTGGCGGGTGACGAGGCTACCTTTGGCATTACGTGGCACGCTCAGGATGCGCTCGGAGAGGTCGTCTTTTTTGAGCCGCCGACTGTTGGTAGCCGTGTCGAAACTGACGGCTCGTACGGTTCGCTCGAATCGGTCAAGGCTGTCTCTGACGTCATTTCGCCGCTGGCTGGCACCGTTACGGCTGTCAATGATGCCGTCGTCGAGACGCCCGAGCTTGTCAACGAGGCACCGTACGACGCAGGCTGGTTGATTCGCGTCAAACTCGACGACGCCGCGGCTGTCGAATCTCTGCTTGATGCAACCGCCTATCAAGCCACGCTCTAAGCGCCAGCGACGCCTGTGCGTGCTCGTCGAACAGCGGTGATACTTCGTAGATGAGTCTTGAGCGCGAAGCATCCTGCCGGCGTTGTCGGGTGTACTGCGACTGGGTGATTGATCCCGTCGGCTGTCTCGGCTGTTCTCGGCTGTATGCCTACGACGCCAAAGATGGTCGGCGCTATGCCGGTTGCGTCGAGCGCGTGCATGCTGCCGAGGTCGACCTTGGTGTGCTCGAGAAATGTGCGGTGGATGAGCGAGGCTTCGGTGGGATTCGCGCGGTGCGCGTTCCACTTCCGATCTGCAGCGCTGTCGTTGACTCCGCCTACCCGCGGCGGCTGCCAGCAATTGGCTGTGTCGATCCTGAGTTCTACGAGCCGCCGGGTGGCGGCACGTTCGTAATTACTTCGCGCGAGCAGCCTTCGCACGACGCGTAGCGCCGTGCTTGCATAGCGTCCGAAGCGCAGTGATCTCCGCCGCATCCGGGCCATTGCCTTCGGCGCCCGGAGTTTCGAGCAGCATCGGGAGGTCCACGAGTGCAGGGTGCGATAGCGTCACTGCGAGCCCATTGCCCAGCTCGCCTTGGCCGATGTTGGCATGGCGATCGCGATTCGAGCCGAGCGCCGCCGCCGCATCGTTGACATGCAGGCAGCGCAGCCGTTCGATCCCAACGTGCGTATCGATTTCCGTAACCAGTGCATCAAGTTGCGGGGAGTCGGTGACATCGACGCCGGAGACGTAGGCATGACAGGTGTCAATGCACAGGCCCAACCGTGGGTGGTCCACGGCATTGATGATGCTCGCCAATTCGACTGGGTCGCGCCCAATCGTGCCGCCGGCGCCCGCAGAATTCTCGAGCAGGAGCCAGGGGCCATCGAGCCGTTTGAGTGCTGTCTGCAACTCCTTCACGATCTGCGGTAGCGTCGCCTCGAGTCCACGTCCCTTATGGGAGCCGACGTGCAAGACGATGCCATCGGCAGCAATTGCGTTGGCGACGTCGATCGTGTTGAGCAAGGCGGAGCGACTCTTTTTCAATAGCTCGGGTTCATCCGTGGCCAGGTTGATGAAGTAGATCGCGTGGCAGGCGATGTAGTGAACCTGCCCGCTCTCGCGCGCGGCGCGTAGTACGGCGAGATCCTCTGGCTTGTGTGTGGTTGGCTTCCACGTGCGCGCACTCTGAATAAAGACCTGAACGCCATCGGCGCCGATTGCCGAGGCTCGTTCCGGCACGCGATGCAGTCCGCCCGCAGACGAGATGTGAGCGCCAGCAATCACTCCGCCAGCATAGGTGTCGCTCCGGCGGCGGCCTGACGGGGCGCATGGGGAAGGGGAGGTACGGTTCCGCTATGTCCGTCCGCGTCCGCTTCGCTCCCTCGCCCACCGGCTTTCTTCACGTTGGCGGTGTACGCACTGCGCTGTACGTGTGGCTCTTTGCGCGTCACCATGGCGGAACGACCGTCCTGCGAATCGAAGATACGGATACGGAGCGCGAAGAGGTTGGCGCGATCGAGCAGATCCAACGCTCACTCGACTGGCTCGGGCTCGACTTCGATGAGTCGCCGCGCGTCGGCGGGCCGCACGGTCCGTACTTGCAGAGCGAGCGCAGCGAGCACTACCATGCTGCCGTCGATCGTCTGCTCGCCCAAGGCGACGCTTATCGTTGCTATCAGACAGCCGAGGAACTCGAGGTCGCGCGTGCTGAGGCGCGCCAGACCGACGACCCCACGCTTCCGACACGACTTCATCGCGATCTTACCGCAGAGCAGATTGCCTCCTTTGAGGCTGAGGGGCGGCCAGCGGTGATTCGATTCCGTACGCCACTTGAAGGCGAGACGGTGATTGAGGATCTCGTGCGCGGACAGGTCGTCTTTGAGCATCGATTGCTCGGGGATACCGTTCTGATGCGCGGCGGTGGTCGTCCGACCTATCAACTGGCGAACCCGCTTGACGATCTCGCGATGGGCATCACGCACGTGATCCGCGGCGAGGACTTGCTGTCCTCGACACCGCGTCAGAAGCTGCTCGTAGAGGCGCTCGGTGGGACGTTCCCACAGACCGCACACCTCTCGATGATTCTCGGGGCAGACAAGAAGCGGTTGTCCAAGCGGCATGGTGCAGCCAGCGTCGAGGAATTCCGTGAGGCCGGCTACTTGCCCGAGGCGCTGGTTAACTTCCTGGCGCTGTGCGGCTGGTCGTGGGATGGCGAGACCGAACTGATGAGCGTCGCCGAACTGATCGAGCGTTTTTCGATTGAGCGTGTCAATGCGGCTCCGGCGGTGTTCGATCACGAGAAGTTGGCGTGGATGAACGGGCAGTATCTGCGGGCACTCGACACGGGGGCCTATACGGCCGCGTTGCGTCGATACCTTGAGGATGCTGGCTCTCCACTCGCCGGTGCCGCGCGCCTTGACGAGCTCGTACCAGTGGTGCAGGAGAAGCTCGGTGCCTTCAGTGAATTCGACGCACTCGTCGGTTCGCTGCTCGAGTCACGCGAACCAGATGCCGAGTCGTGGCAGAAGTTGCTCAACGACGAGCAGGCTGCCCGTATCCTCGACGCGGCGACAGCGAGCCTCAGTGTGCTACCGGCGTGGACGGTCGACAACGTTGAGTCTGCGCTACGTGCCGTCTGTGAGGAGCTGGCACTGAAGCCGCGGCAGGCATTTCTGCCGATTCGGATTGCAATTGTCGGCTCGACGGTCGCGGCTGGACTGTATGAGTCGATTGCGTTTCTTGGGTCTGAGGCTTCGCTGGCACGCCTGCAGCACGCACGCGCCGCTCTTACCGACGTGTAAGCCCGAGCGCAGGAAGTTCGTGGTTTGGCGCGTAACGTGAGTGCAGATGGCGCCACGCGAACGCAGCAAACCGAAGAGTGACGACCAAGACACGGTCGAGACGCGTCCGCGGCGCGCGTGTGGTGTCTTTGCGGCGATCATTGCCGCTGCTGCTCTGATCATCGTAACGGCGGTGGTGACCGCGATCGTGGTTGACGCCGTCCACGGGCGCTCGAATCCGGTTGTTGCATCAGTGTCTGGCTCTGACTCGCAGTCGAATGAGATCGATACGGCGCGCGCTACGGGCTACAAAGATGGTGTACGGGACACGAAACAGTTGGCTAAGGATCAACTTGATGCGCGCTACGACCAGGGTTTCGCGAAGGGGTACGCCAAGGGGCGCGAGACGGCCACGAATAACACAGGCCAAGATGGCGGTTACGAAGAGGGGTTTAATACCGGCGTCAAGACCGCTGTCGACGCGTACAAGAAGATCATCGAGCAGGCCCAGCAGATCATCGCCGAGGCGAATCAGATGCCGGTCGTGACCGCCCCGATCCCCACGACGACAACCGGGTAGACGTTCTGCATGCGATAGGGCTGTAGTCGGCCGCGCTCGGCTGCGTCTGGACCAAGACTCGTAGTCCGAACGGTAGGCGGACGCTTGTTCAACACTCGTTGTTCGACCGTAGTTGCAGAGCAGGGGGACATGACATCCGCGCGGTTGTGATGTCCCCCCGTTATCCGTACGACGCTCTAGGCCGTGAGGTCGGACGCCATCTCTTCGAAGGCGTCGACGAAGCGCTGGCAATCTTCGAGCGAGTGCTGGATGGACAGTGTCCATTCCTCTTCACGACCCGGAGTCATGAAGACGCCACGGTTCATGTTGTAGAGCCACGCCAGGTCACAGAGTTCGCCGTCTTGCTGGGCCTTGAACGACTCGTAGTCGACGATCGGATCATGCGCGAACGTGACGCAGCCCTTCGAGCTAATGCCAACCGTGTAGCCGGGAAGGTTGTACTTCTCGAGCACAGCAGAGCAGCCGCCGAGCATCACGTCGTTGAGGCGATCCAGGTGCGCGTAGGCGTCGGGTGTCAAGACCTCGAGCAAGTTGACGCGCGCCGCTGCCATGCCAAGCGGGTTGCCGTTGTAGGTACCCACCTGATAGACGCCACCGTTGCTGACGACTTCCATGACCTCATCGGAACCACCGATGGCACCGATCGGCAGGCCGCCGCCGAGGGCTTTCGCCAACGTGACCATGTCGGGCATCACGCCGAACTTCTCAACTGCGCCACCCGCTGCGATCGTCATACCCGTCTTGACTTCGTCAAAAATCAGGATGATGCCGTGCCTCTTCGTGATCTCGCGGACAGCCTCCAGGTAGCCGGGCTCTGGGAGCACGACACCGAGGTTCATCATCGCCGCTTCCATGATCACGCAGGCCGGCAGGCGACCCTCCTCGGAGAGGCGCTCAATGCGGCGCTCCATGGCGGGAGCGTCGTTGAAGGGGACCGCGATCGTCATGTCCGAAACGGCCTTCGGAATGCCGCCGCCATAGGGTAGGGACGCGTAGTTCTCGCGATCGCCAATCGAGTCGTAGTCAACGCCGATCGACACCATCACGTAGTCGTGGTGGCCATGGTACGAGCCGAAGATCTTGATGATCGTGTCGCGTCCCGTGGCGGCACGGGCGATGCGAATTGCATCCATCGTGGCTTCGGAGCCCGAGTTCGTATAGCGCCACTGCGGCAGGCTCCAACGGCGCTGCAACTCTTCGGCGACAACAATCGCATCTTCGGTCGGGGCAGCAAAGTGGGTGCCCTGCGTCATGCGCTCAGCAACAGCCTTCGTGATCACCGGATGAGCGTGACCCTGCACCATCGAACCAAAGCCGTTGTGAAAGTCGATCATCTCCGTGCCGTCGACGTCCCAAACCTTCGAGCCAACACCGCGCTCAAGGTAGATCGGCCACGGGTCGCGAAACTGGTACGACGAGGCGACGCCGCCGGAGAGCACGTGGTTGGCGCGCTTGTACATCTCGCCGGAGGCAGTGGTGGTGCCATCAAGGACTTTTGCTTCGCGTGCTGTCAATTCCGCAATGCGTCCGCGCTCAAGTTTAATCGGTGTTCGTACCGCCATGATGTCCTCCTCGGTGCGCCTGATCACGCAGTTAACCTCTGTACGATACGGCCCCTGCGGGGGTGCCGTCAATGTTCTACGACGCGACGAACATCGTTTCGGCGACGTCCTGTCGTTCGCGGATCAGGGCGCGCACGCCCTCCGTGTCGCCCGCGCGCAACATTTCGATGGGGTCTGGATCGCCGTTGACGAGTCCCTCAAAAAAGACTTTGCGGTCGTTGTACGTCGGAAACAGATCTTTGGCCCAGCCGCGGATGCCGTTAAGCATCACAGCGAACTCGGCATGTGGTTCACCGTAGGTCTCGAGGATCTCGCGCTTGAGGCGCTTGGCGAGTGCTGGGCTGGCGCCCGAGGTCGAGATTGCGATCGCGATCGGTCCGCTGCGGACGACCGCCGGCAGGATGAAGTTGCAGAGTGGTGGTACATCGACGATGTTGACGAGCATCGCGCGCTCTTCGGCCCGGCGATAGATCTCGACGTTCAGCTGCGTGTCCTCGGTCGCGGCGACCACCAAGAGGCGTCCTTCGAGATCCGCAGGCGTGTACTCGCGTAATTCGATCGTGATCGCACCCTCGTTGGCCAACTCGTGCACCTCTGCGCAGGCCGTCTTCGTAATCACGTGGACTGCGGCGTTGGCCGCCAAGAGGCCCTCGATCTTCTCAAGCCCAATCGGGCCAGCCCCAACGACGAGGGTCGGGCGATCCGTCAGATCGAGACACGCCATGTAGAACGTCTTCTCGAGCATTTTGGCGTTGCACGACGCATCGCAACGATCAAGAGCAATTTCACAAACACAGGGTCTGGGAGGCATACAGAAAGACTATCGCGGCTCCCAAGGTGGCGGATGGGTCACGATTGCCCGATGGGACACGTCAAGCACCTCTATGTCCACGTTCCGTTTTGCGCGCACCGCTGCGGGTACTGCGACTTTGTGACGGTGACGGGCAACGACGATCGTCACGCAGCCTACGTCGAAGCGATATTGGGCGAACTCAAGACGCGTGGCTCGGTGCTTTCCGATCCCGTCGAGACGGTGTACGTCGGTGGCGGCACGCCATCCAAACTGGGCCCACAGCTCTTGGCGTCACTGCTCGACGCGCTCCCGCAGGCCACGATCGAGACGACGGTGGAGTGCAACCCTGAAGGCGTCGATCCCGCACTGGCCGAGATGCTGGGAGAGCGTGCCGTGCGCGTCTCCCTTGGGGCACAGACGTTCGCCGCGCCACTGCTCGCTACGTTAGAGCGCCAGACGACGCCCGAGCAGGTCCGCGCCGCGGTTGCGTTGCTGCGCGAGGCGCGGATTCCATCGCTGTCACTCGATCTGATCTACGGGATTCCCGGCGAGCGCGAAAGTGACTTAGCGCGCGATCTGGCGGTCTTTGAGGAGCTTGGCCCCGACCATGTCTCCGCCTACGAACTCGAGGCGAAGCCCGGCACGCGCTTCTCAATTCATCATGGAGCCGAGCTCGAGGCGCAGGGCGAGTTGCTGGAGCGCCACATGGATCTCGTGATTGACTCACTCGGTTACTCGGGTTACAGCTGGTACGAGATCGCCTCGTTTGCTCGCGGTCGCGAGCACGAGGGGCAACACAATCGGGCGTACTGGCTGGGGCGCGATTATCTCGGTCTTGGGATCGGAGCTGTTTCGACGGTTGCGGGTGCCCGTCGTGTCAACGCTCCCAAGCTTTCCGCGTACATCGAGGATCCGGCAGCAGCACCAGCCACGATCGAGTTGATCGACGAACGCGCGCGTCAGACCGAACGCCTAATGCTCGGACTTCGCCTTGCGGACGGTGTGCCGCTCTCGGAAGTTGCGGACGTGCTCAACCGTTCAGCGTTAGAGCGACTCGTGCAGATTGGCATTGCCACCACGACGGACGATACGATCCGTTTAGATCGGCGCGGTCGCATGCTCCTACACGATTGTGTCGCAGACCTCCTTGATGATGATGCTGCCTGACCTCGACCTCACCCAACGACGCCAACTGGTACTGCGTGCCGTCATTGAGGAACACATTTTGACGGGCCAGCCTGTTGGTTCGAAGACGTTGTCGGCCCGTCGCGGCTTTGAGTCTTCTGCCTCGACGCTGCGCAACGAGCTCGCCTGGCTCGAATCGGTCGGTCTGCTCGGACATCCCCACACCTCAGCCGGGCGCGTCCCAACCGAACTCGGCTATCGCTTTTATGCCGGCGAGCTGTTGTCCGAACGGATTGCAGCCGAACCAATGGTGCTGGATCTGAGTGAGGCCACTCAAGAGGTGGATGACGCTCTGCGTGCCACCACCGAAGCACTCTCACAGGTGACTCGCCTGTTGGCGATCGCGAGCTCACCGAGCGTGGCGACGATTGACGTCCGACACATTGAGGTCCTAACGCTGCAGCCGCAGGTTCTGATGGTTCTTGTGATTACCGGTTCTGGCGCGGTCGCCAAACGCGTCTTTGCCTTTGAGGGACCGGTCGATCCGGGGCTAGCGGAGTGGGCGAGGGAGTATCTCAACGAAACGTTCACGGGCGGTTCGTTGTCCGAGCGCTCGGTTCGGGCACGGCTTTCGTCCGACGCGATCGACGCGCGGGAGCGGGCCTTCCTGGCCGCCATTGCGCCGGTCTTCCACGACATCTTCGATTCCAGCGCAGACGGCCTCTTTGTCGGAGGGGCGTCGAGATTGATGAGCGAGTTGCGTGCGCAGGATCAGCACGAGCTGAACGAGCTAGCCTCCGTGCTCGAGGAGCGTGCGGTCATGCTCGACCAGCTGCGCGATGCGTTACGCGGTGATCAGGTGACGGTACGAATCGGCGAAGAGCACCTGGCACCGGCCCTGCGTCCTGTCGCGATGGTGACGGCCGGCTACGGATTGCCACATCGCGTGCTGGGAGCGATCTCGGTGATCGGCCCGGTGCGGATGGATTACGCCCATGCGATCGTCGCCGTGCGTGGTGCAGCAGCCGCCCTCAGCTCGTACGTCGAGGACGTCTACGAGGATTGATGGTCGTGGCGTGAATTGGGCGCTGCTGGCAGCCGGCGTCGCCCTCGCCAGCTATCAGACATGGGCGATCTGGCTGCGTTGGAGCGAGGTGCATGGTCTCCCAACTGCCGATCGCAAGATCATGCTTTGGACGTTGATCCTGACGCGTGGACTCGGCTGGCTGCTCGGAGTAGGGCTGATTGTTGGGGCGTTATACCGCGCGACCCAGTGATGGTGTCAGGCGGGAGCGTCAACCCCGATAGGATGCCCGGCGAATGTCCACGCCGCGCGATTACTACGAGATTCTTGGTGTGTCGCGCGACGCGTCGGACGACGAGATCAAGAAGGCCTTCCGCAATCTTGCGCGCCAGCATCACCCGGACGTCAATCCGGACAACCCCGAGGCAGCCGAGACCTTCCGCGTAGTGGCCGAGGCCTATGAGGTTCTCTCGGTCACAGAGACGCGTGTGCAGTACGACCGCTTTGGGCACGCCGGAATCTCAGGTGCAGGTGCGGGCGGTGGCGCAGGCTTCGGCAATCTTGACGATATTCTTGGCATGTTTTTTGGTGACGGCATGTTTGGTGGACGCGGTGCTCGGCGCGGTCCGCAGGCTGGTCCCGATGCCGCCACAGCAATCTCGCTGACGCTACGCGAAGCGGCCGTTGGCGTGCAGCGCGACATTGAGGTCGAGATCGTTGCTCCTTGCGACCGCTGCTCTGGTTCCGGGGCAGAGCCACCGACGCGCCCAATTCCCTGCCCGACCTGTGGTGGACTCGGACAGGTACGACAGATTTCGAATACGCCGCTGGGCCAGATCGTTCGCGAGATGCCGTGCCCGGGGTGTCGTGGCCGCGGTGCAACCGTCGAGACCCCGTGCGGCGATTGTCGCGGCCAGGGCAAGCAGCCCGAGCGTCGTACCGTCAGCGTGGGCATTCCTGCTGGTGTCGACACGGGGCAGCGCGTGCGCGTCGTGGGGCAGGGCCATGCCGGCGATGCTGGCGCCCCCGCTGGCGATCTCTACGTGGCGATTCAGATCGAGGACGACCCGGCGATCGAGCGAGAAGGCTTCGACCTCCACGTGCTTGTCGACCTAACCGTCACTCAGGCGATGTTGGGCGCCACGGTTCACGTGCCGACCTTGGAGGGCATGGAGACGATCGTCTTGCAATCTGGAACCCAGCCGGGCGATCGGCGTACGTTGCGCGGTAAGGGCATGCCGCAGATTGGCAACGAAAATCGTCGCGGTGACCTGCACGTCATGTTCGCCGTTCACATTCCTAAGAAGCTCGAACCAACGACGCGGCTGCTCGTCGAAGAACTGGACAAGGCGATTCCTGAGGATGCGTACAAGACCGAATCCGGTTTCTTCAATCGCGTCCGACGTGGGTTTAGTGGTGGTTGATCCGCCACTGACCCGCTGGCAGATCGAGGTGCCGGCTGCGCGCGCAGAGGAGGCGATTGCCGTCCTGCTTGAGGCCTTTCCGGGAGGTCTCGAAGAGGTCGCACGCGGTGGTGGGATTGGCTATGCCGGCTTTCTCGGTGTCGACGAGCCCGCACCAGACCTGCCCGACTGGATGGTGGCGACGCCGGAGCCTGTCCCAGATGGGTGGCGCGAGGCGTGGCGCCAGTTTCATCACCCCGTCCAGATCGGTGATGTCTGGGTGCGGCCGCCGTGGATCGCAGAGCCTACCGACGCTGTGATTTTGGGGCCGGGGCGCGCCTTCGGCACGGGCGCACACGGCACGACGCGCGGTGCGGGCATGCTGCTGCTCGACGAGCCGCCTGGGCGATTGCTGGACCTCGGTTGCGGTTCGGGTCTGCTCTCAATTCTTGGTGCCTATCGCGGGCACGGACCAATCTTGGCGATGGACATTGATCAGCACGCGATCGACTCGACGCGCGAGAACGCCGAGGTCAACGGCTTTCAAGATCAGATCGAGACGCGCCTCGGCGACGTAATCGTGGAGCCGCTGCCGAAGTCGGACCTCGTTGTCGCCAACATCGAGCGCAAGCTGATTGAGATGCTGCTGCAGCGAGAAGGCCTGCCGAATCGCATTATCGTCAGCGGCCTGCGGATCGAGGACACCGTTGACCATTATGGTTGGTCGCTCGTGACGCAACACGTTCTCGACGGTTGGCGTTCCGCGCTCCTCGTGCGCTAGGTCGAGAGAGGTAGCGCTGCAAGGTAGCCTACGTCGATGGCGCACGTCTTTCGATTCTTTCTTCCCGTTTCGTCCGAGGACTTGGTGGTTGACAGCACGGTGCGGCTTGCTCCTGACGATGCCAAGCGGCTGCACAAAGTACTGCGGGTAGAGGCGGGGGAGAGCGTGGAGATCGCCGATGGTCGCGGACGCGTTTTCGTGGCCACCGTCGCCAACCCGCGTGCGGGCGAGGTGGTGTTGAGCGAGGAGATCCCGGGCCAACCTTCGCTGCTTCCAATTCGGGTGCTGCTGGCACAGAGCGGTCCACGTGCTGACGACGCCGTGGAGAAGCTGGTCGAGCTCGGCGTAGCGGAGATCAGTCCGCTGCAAGCGCGTGGTCGCCGTCGTGAGGCGCGCATCGACCGCTGGCAACGCATCGCCGAGGGTGCTGCGGCACAGGCGAAGCTGGTCATGATCCCGACGATCAGTGCGCCGATCGCGTATCGAGACGCGCTTGTGCCCGGCGCGATCGTCTGTTCGCATGAGCACGATGATTCGTCGCTGGCGGATGCCCTTGCTGCTCTGGCCTCACCGATCACGCTGTTGATTGGGCCGGAAGCGGGATTCTCTGACGAGGAGCTTGGCGCTGCCCAGCAGGCTGGAGTGCCGATCGTGCGGTTCGGGCAGACCGTGCTGCGGACGGAGACAGCGGCAGTCGTCTTCGCTGCGTTGGTGATCGACCGACTATCCTCGGTGTAGACCACCGGTACGAAAGGCGTCACCATGATCGAGCAGGTAGAGGCAGATCTCCGCACCGCGCGTCTGGCGCGCGATAGCGAAACGGTCGGTGCGCTCTCGATGCTGCTCGCCGCACTCAAGGACGCCGAGAAGTCAGCTGGCACGCTTGACGACGCTGGGGCGATTCAGGTCTTAACTCGGGAGCGCAAGAAGCGCGTCGAGGCAGCTGAGAGCTTCCGGGAAGGCGGGCGCGAAAACGACGCCGTTAAGGAGGAACAGGAGGCCGCGATGATCGATCAGTACCTGCCTGCTCAGATGATCCAGAGCGAAGTCGACGCGATCATTGCTGCGGCGATCGCCGAGGCGGGCGCGACGTCGGTCAAGGACCTCGGCTCCGTGATGAAGCTCGTGCAGCCGCAGACCGCGGGGCGCGCCGATGGTAAAGCTGTGGCGAACGCCGTGCGCGAAGCCTTGGGAGCTTGACCACGTGCCGCTAGGCTACGCGGGTTGAGTCGAACCTCTTTCACCGTCACTGACGCCCTTGCGCGCGAGTTGTCCTCGCGTAGCGATGAGGTACTTCGGGCCGTCGCCATCGCTGCCAGCTGCAAGGTCTATCTCCGTGGTGATGAGGTGATGCTCGATGGTGACGATGATCAGATCAAGCATGCGCAGGCCGTTCTAGGCGAACTTCGTGACGTGGTGGACGGAGGACAGGCTCTGGAGACTCAGACCGTTGAGGCCGTGACGGGCGTTTTGGCAGCGAACGGCAGCGCGAAGGAAGTTCTGGGTGATGTCGTCTGGCGCTACCGCAACAACACGATCCAACCGCGCACCGTCAATCAGAAACGCTACGTCGACGCGATCCGCTCGACGACGATGACGTTTGGCTGCGGACCAGCCGGCACGGGTAAGACCTATCTCGCGATGGCGCTGGCCGTGGCGGCACTCGAGTCGCGTCAGGTCTCACGCATCGTCCTGACGCGACCAGCGGTCGAGGCCGGCGAGCGCCTTGGCTTCTTGCCGGGCGACCTGATGGCGAAGGTCGACCCCTACCTGCGACCACTGTTTGATGCGCTCTACGACATGATGGACGGCGAGCGGGTGACGGCAATGCTGGAGCGCGGCGTGGTGGAGGTTGCTCCGCTCGCGTTCATGCGCGGCCGCACACTCAACGATGCGTTCATCATCCTCGACGAGGCGCAGAATACGACGCGTGAGCAGATGCGGATGTTTCTAACGCGGCTCGGTTTCGGCTCGCGGGCCGTGATCACCGGCGACCCCACGCAGATCGACCTGCCGCGCGATCAGATGTCTGGCCTCAACGAGGCACGCCAGGTCTTGGACGGTGTCCCAGGGATCCGGATTATCGAGTTCGAGCGCGCCGACGTGGTTCGGCACAAGCTCGTTCAGAGCATTGTTGAGGCCTATCGAATCTCGGACGAGGCCCGCGACGCGTGAGCGTCGAACTCGACGACAGGGCAGAGTCCGGAGTCTCGGAGTCAGAGATCGATCGTGTGGTCGCCGCCGTGCTGTTGGCCGAAGCGATTGGCGAGGTCGAGGTCGGTGTGATCATCGTGGGCGAGTCCGACATGCAGGCGCTCACCCGCGAGCATCGCGAGCAAGACTCAGCAACGGATGTGCTGTCCTTCCCGATCGATGATGACGAGTCGCTTCCCGGTGTGCCACGCATGCTCGGCGATGTCGCCATCTGTCTTCCTGTCGTGCTCGCACAGGCGGCAGAGCGCGAGGTTTCGCCCGCGGCCGAATTGACAGACCTGTTGATCCATGGCGTCCTGCACCTCTTGGGCTACGACCACGAGACAGACGCGGGCGAAATGCTGTCGCGGCAGGACGAGATCGGCGATGAGATCGCGACGATTATGTGGCAGCCCGCGTAGGTCCGCGGAGAATGGGTGCGTCTCGGGTCCGAACGTGCGCGCAGACGATGACAGTCTGTGTGGGGCCAGCGCCAATCTGAGCCAACGGCGTTGTTGCAGTCGTGGCAGCGTCTGGTCATGGAAACGGAGCTGAACGCACGAGGGATTGTGATTGGTGAGCGGTATCGGGTGGCCGGTGCGCTGCGGCGCGTCGGCATGATGGAGGCCATCGATCTCGACGCCGATCGTGACGTGGCGGCGTGCCGGATTGTTGGCATTCCTGGCGACGCTGCAGCTGTAGACGCTTGGGAAGACGCCTGGCGCGAAGCGGAGGTTGCGGCTCGCCTACCTCGACTTCTAGAGGTCGTCACGGATGAAGACGGTGTGGCCTGGGCTGCCCTGGCGGCAGCGGAGGCGACGGGCGCGGCGTTGCCGCCCGACGCCCGCCGACAGGCCTATGCGATCGGCATGGCGCTGGCAGCAGCGGGACTCGATGTTGCCGACGTGACACCCCTCATGTTTGCGGTGAATACCCGAGGACGGCTGATCGTCGACGGCGTGCCGTTTCTTGGTGGAGCAGGACCAACGCGTTCGGCGGCTGAGCAGCTCGTGGCACTGCTACCGCCCGACCAGGAGCAGGAGGTTGAGCCCGACTGGGTCGAGGCCCCCGTACGGCGGGCCGTACGGCAGCGAGGGGCCGCGCGACCGAGGCGACGATTGCTCGTCCCAGGTGCGATTGGAATGATCGTGGCTGCCGCTCTGCTGATCTTGCTGGTGCCGGCGCGATCGGCTGGCACGCCAAACATCGGTGTCACGATCAAGGCACCAGCAGCGGATGTGCTGCTCGGTGACGCGGCTCACCCAATCGTGGCGGCCGAGCCCGTCCAGACGGTGACCATCACCGAAGCGGTCCAGCCAGTGCAAGCGAATGCGGAGCGCCAGTCCGCGGAGACATCGGAGAGCGTGGTGAGCAATCCGACTGTCACCAGCGTCGTTCCAAGCCTGCCGATAGCGGACGTGCCCAACGTACCGCGGGCAGCAGCAGCGGGAGTGCTACTCCCCGTCGAGAGCGGCATCCCGGTCGTCCCGCCCGGCGGTTGAGCCACGCAGCGGGGCGTGGCGCGGGCCACACCAACATGATGCCCTCGGCACGATTTGAACGTGCGACCCCAGCCTTCGGAGGGCTGTGCTCTATCCCCTGAGCTACGAGGGCATGGGGAGAAGGATAGCGGAGGCCTGTTGGTGTCCTGTGCCTTACGGTACCGGACATGGAGATTCGTGCTCACATTGAGAACCTCACGCTGCATGAACCCTTCGAGATTGCCCGTGGCGTTTCGACGCACGAGCCCGTGCTAATTGTGGAGCTTGAGCACGATGGCGTCGTGGGAATTGGCGAGGGTGCGCCCGTTGACTATCACGGCGAAACGACCGAGGCTATGCTTGCTGAGGCGCAGCGCGATATGGTGCCGCTGATCGGCGACGATCCGTTTGCACTCGAGGTGATCATGCACCGGTTGCGTTCGGAAGGACTGATGGGTGGCACGCGGATGGCGATCGATGGCGCGCTGCACGACTGGATTGGGAAGCGACTTGGGCAGCCGACATGGCGTGTACTCGGACTTGCTCCGACCAGTCCAGCTACCTCATTCACGATTGGGATCGATTCCGTCGAAGGCACCGCCGACAAGGTGCGACGCGCCGTCGGGTACCACGTGCTGAAGGTGAAGGTTGGTGGTGCTTCGGATCTCGAGCGCCTCGAAGCCGTTCGTGCGGGCTTTGCCGGCGCAATTCGGATCGATGGCAACGAAGGCTGGGATATCGAGATCGCAAAGGCAATCACGCCCGATCTGCTCCGACTCGGTGTCGAGTTTGTCGAGCAGCCCTTTCCTCGTGGTGACAACGACGCGTACCACCAGTACCGCGAGTTGCCCCAACGCCTGCCCGTCGTGCTCGACGAAGGTTGCATCGAGGCCCACGACGTGCCGCTGGCTGCGACGATGGCCGATGGCGTCAATATCAAGCTCTCGAAGACGGGCGGTATCCGGGGTGCGATGTCGCTTGCTCGAACCGCTCGGGCGCACACGTTGTCCGTCATGCTCGGTTGCATGATCGAGTCGCACCTCGGCATCAGCCAGGGCGCTCAGATCGCCTCGCTGATGGATCACATCGATCTGGACGGGCATTTGCTGATCGACGACGGACCGTTCGAAGGATTGGGATTTGAGAATGGTGTCGTGACCGTGGCGTCCGCACCTGGACTGGGAGTGAGGGCTGTATGACTGAGCGTCTCGCAATTCTGGCGGAGGGACTGTTTGATCAGTCCGACGCCAAAACGGGGCACGGCGTGCTGCGCTTCGGCGATCGTGATGTTGTCTGCGTTGTCGACAGTACGCAGGTGGGTAAGACGTCCGCGAGTGTCGTGCCATTCTCGCGGCGCGACGTCCCGATCGTCGCCGATGTGACCGCCGCTCAGGCACTGGGTGCTACGACCGTCTTGATCGGCATTGCTCCCGGAGGCGGAAAGTTGACGCCTGCGTGGCGTGAAACGCTGCTCTTGGCGATGTCGCTTGGGCTCAACGTCGAGGCGGGCCTCCACACGCTGCTGTCGGATGATGCCGAACTGGTGGCCGCTGCGGCCCAGTATGGGGTGGAGGTGCGCGATCTGCGTACGTCGCCTGTGGGGCTGTCGGTCCCACGCCTCGATCTCTCGCGTTCTGCTGGGATTCGCGTGGTGCATACGGTCGGCACCGATTGTGCAATCGGCAAAATGACGACTGGTCTCGAGTTGGCTGATGCCGCCAAGGCGCGTGGCCGCCAGAGCGTCTTTGTCGCGACCGGCCAGACGGGAATCGCGATTACGGGCTGGGGTATCGCCGTCGACCATGTGATCGCGGATTACATCGCCGGTGCTGCCGAGCGCTTGATCGACGAGGGTGCAACACGCGGCGATCTGCTTTTTCTGGAGGGTCAAGGCTCGCTGATTCATCCGGGCTACAGCGGTGTTACGCAGGGGCTTCTGCACGGAGCGCAACCCGATGTCCTGGTACTGCAGCACCTGGCGGGGCAGACGGTCAACGATGACTATCGGTCGCGACCAATACCGCCGTTGCCCGATGTCGTGCGTCTCTATGAGCAGTCGTCTGCGGCAGTGCGGCCGGCGCGCGTGGCCGCGATCGCGCTCAATACGAAGCTGCTCGACGATGCGGGAGCCCAGCGCGCGATCAAAGAGACAGAGGTACTGACCGGCCTCGTTACTGACGACGTGGTGCGCAACGGGCCCGACCGACTGCTGGATGCGGTGTTGGACGCTGTCGACGCGTTAGGGTAAACCGACTTGACGCGAACGTACGTTCGATCTATTGTTTCGAACATATGTTCGACATCCGCATATTCCGTTCCCTGGGACTGCTCCTCGCCGTCCTCGCTCTCGTGCTCGCTTTCGGTCTTCGCAGCGCGCCATCCAGCGCGGGCGCAGCGCCACCGGTGAGCTATGCCGTGCAGTCGGGCGACACGCTCTGGTCGATCGCCGACGCGTACACGGAAGGCGACCCTCGCGATGTTGTCGCCCAGATGCGGCAGCTCAACGACCTGTCGACGACGATGCTCCAGCCGGGGCAGACGCTGTTGTTGCCCGCGATGTAGGGTCGAGCGATGCCGGTTTGGTTGTCACTGAATGTTGGCGTTGTGTTCACGCTAAGCCAGTTCTCGGACGAGATATTCGGACATTGTTAGGAGTCCGACAGGATTCGCCGATTCGAGTAGCGGATCGGCTTGCAACGCGGAATCCTGACGAGGCCATGACAGCAATCGCCACATCCAAGCGCCCTACGCGCACACTCCGTGTCGTCGATCCAGAGACCGTCTTTGACGCTCCGGTCGCCGATGTCGCCATTGACGATTCCTTCGACGAGACTCCCGAAGTTGATCTGCTTTTCACCTACGTGCGACAGATTGGCGACGGGCGTCTGTTGAGTGCCGGCGAAGAGGCCGCCCTCGCGCGCCGCAAGGATGCAGGAGACATGCACGCCAAGCAAGAGCTTGTCGAGCGCAACCTACGGCTCGTGATGTCGATTGCGCGTCCCTACAGCGCAGCCTCGGGTGTGCCAATGCTCGACCTGATCCAAGAGGGCAACGTCGGCCTGATGCGCGCCGTGGAGAAGTTCGACCACACCAAGGGTTTCAAGTTGTCGACGTACGCAACGTGGTGGATCAAGCAAGCCATCAGTCGCGCGATCGCCGATCAAGGACGCACGATTCGCCTGCCCGTCCATGTTGTTGACAACCTCAAGCGCGTCCGCAAGGCCGAACGACGGCTGCGACAGGAGTTAGGGCGTCCCGCGACGCCCGAAGAACTGTCGACGGCGACGGGTCTTGGTCTCAAAAAAGTAACTGCACTGCTCGACATCGTCGACGACCCGATCTCCTTGGATGTCAGCGTCGGAGACGGCGACTCGGACATCGCCGATCTCGTCGAGGACCAGAACGCCACGCAGCCGGATGCCGCGATCACCGAAGGTGACGTGTCGGTCGACCTGCAGCAGGCACTCGATCAACTGCACGGCCAGGAGCGTAAAGTTGTAGAGCTGCGTTTCGGACTCGACGGCAACGGCACGAGAACGCTCGATCAGGTCAGCAGCACGTTGGGCTGTACCCGCGAGCGAGTGCGTCAGGTCGAAGGCCGCGCGCTCAGCGCGTTGGCCAAGGCGAATCCGGAGTTGCGCGAGTATCTCGCGCTGAGTGCCTGAGGCACGGAGCGGAATGGACGCTGAGGTAGAGGCGGAAACGCCTCTTCCTCGCGACCTACCCACCGACCTGCGTAGAATCTGCCTGTGACAAAATCTCCGGAGCGGATGCGGGTCTACCGCTTTGTGGAACCGATCGAGAGCAGTCTCGATTCGAAGCCGCGCCGTCGCCGTGGACGCCTGCTCTTGGTGGTTGGCGCGATCGTGGTGGTCGTGCTTGGACTACCGACCGGGGCGGCGCTCTATCTCGGTCGCGATACGGGCAGCAGCATTCCAGCCGGTACCGAAATTGATGGTGTGCCGGTGGGAGGCCTGACGGTTCAAGAGGCCCGTGCGGTGGTGCGCACACACGGCAACGAGCTGATCGCTCGCGGCTTGGTCTTCGTGGCAGGAGGCAATCGCTTCCAGATCGATCCGGTCGAGATTAAGTTGCGCCCGAACGTCGCTGCCGCCGTGGCCACGGCCCAAGCCGACTCGAGCTTCGTTGAGCGACTGCGAGGACGGCTTGGGGATACGACGACGCGCTCGATCCCACTGACCTACCTGTACAACGCGAATGCCTATCGGCGCGCCACTCTGCCAGTGCGCCAGGCAGTGTCGATTGCCCCACGGTCGGCGAGCATCACCACCACCGAGTCTGGTGCGTTTGTGGTGACGCCAGCCGTCAATGGCCAGCTGCCCAAGATTTCCGAGATGCAGGCTGCCGTTCGAAACATCGGTCAGGCTGGTCCTGAGATTCCCGTGGCTGTGCGCGTCGTGGAGCCACGAATTCCGACCGCAGTGGCGAACGAGGCAGTAAGCAGTGCGCGGACCTTCGTCGCGACCCGCCACATCGTGGTATTGAAGTACGACTCGCGGGTGATTCCGAGAGCTGTCGCGAAACGAACAGCCGGCTTTACGCAAACCGAAAACACGGTGCGCTTCACGATCGGTCGCGGCGTCCTGCGTGGGTACTTCACGCGGATCTACGGCAAGAGCGAGCGCCCAGCCCGGAACGCGATCTTCGTGACGAATGCCGCGGGCAAGGCTCGAATCATCGGGGGTCGCAATGGGCGCGGTGTGGATGTCGAGACGCTGGCGCGTGCCTGGGAGGAAACTCCCGATTTGAAAATTGCGCGGATCACCGTGGGGGTGCGCGAGCCGGCGTTGACGAATGAGGAGGCGCAAAAACTCGGCGTAAAGCAGATCGTTGGGCAGTTCTTCACGCCCTACAACGGCGGTGCCCGGGTGACCAACATCAAGCGCGCGGCAGAGATTCTCGATCAGTTCATCTTGCCGGCCCAGGCAACGTTTTCGCTCAATGATGCGCTTGGTGAGAGAACGCTCCCACGGGGGTTTGTTGAGGCACCAATGATCGGCGAGAACAATGTGCTCAAGGACTCGGTCGGTGGCGGTGTTTCGCAGGTTGCCACGACCATATTTAATGCGGCGTTTTTCAGTGGACTCAAGTTAATTGCCCACACACCGCATTCATTCTGGATCCCACGTTATCCAATGGGGCGAGAGGCGACCGTCTCGTGGGGTGACCCGCAACTGATCTTCGAGAATAACTGGGACGCACCGATCGTGATCCTGACGCACACCAACGACGAAGGGCTGACGGTGCAGTTTCTGTCAGATCCGCTCGGGCGGAAGGTTGTTGCTGTCGAAGGCGAGCCATACTCGTACAAGAAGGCGAAGATGATTCGCGAGCGCGACCTAACGCTCGCGCCAGGGGAGGTTAAGCTCCACCAGCGGAAAGGCGCCGATGGCTTTCACATCAAATATGGGCGGCGCGTCTATAAAGACGACAAGTTGATTTCTCAAGAGAATTGGCACTGGCGCTATGCGCCAGAAAACGGGATCATCTACGTCGGACCAAAGGTGCCGGCTCAGGGTGGGGGTGGGGGAGCCAGCACGGACGGTGGTGGTGCCGACACCACAGGCGACGTGACTCCCGATCCGACCGCCACCAGCACGGTGCCAGCAAGCGGCACCTAGATCCCTGTCCTAGAACAACACCTAAGCGCCGAGTGGCTGCGTACGCGGTAGGGCGATGCCCGAGCCGCTCGCCGCGATTCGCCGGTTCATTGCGCGCTCAGCTGCTCGTTGAAGCGATTCCGACATTGAGGGGGTGACGACGCCGGTGTTAGCGAGCGATTCGACGCTGAGGCCCTCGTTGACCGCAAGCGCAACTAAGGCAATGTTCTCGGAGGCGCGATAGCCGACGATCGATCCGCCGAGCAGCACACCCGTCTCTGGATCCGTGATCAGTTTGATCATGCCCTCGCGCCAGCCCGAGATAACCCCGCGCGGATTCGCTCCAAGGTAGTGCTTGGTGACATCGACGGCGATGCCTTCCTTCGCTGCTGCGTTCTCCGTGAGACCGATCGTTGCCACCTCGGGCCGTGTAAAGATCGTCCAGGCGACGTTCTGGAGGCGGATCGGGTCGCCGGCCACACCAAAGGCATGGAGCGCCGCATGTCTGCCTTGCATGGCACCGGTTGAGGCGAGCATCATGCCGCCCGCGACATCACCGGCGGCATAGATACCTAAGGCGGTCGTCTGCATGTGCTCGTCGACGACAATCGCGCCCCTGGCGTCGAGTTTAACGCCGAGCAGTTCGAGACCGAGACCTGCCGTGTTCGCCCGCTGTCCCATGCAAATGATGGCGTGCGTGCCGCGGTACGAATGTCCACCATCGCTCGTCACCACGACATGATCGCCATCGATGTTGATCTGGTTGATCCGCGTGTTCATTTGAATCTCGATGCCACGAGCAAGGAAGCCCTCCTGGATGATCTCGGCGACGTCCTCATCCTCGTTTGGGAGCACCTGCGAGCGCGCGGATAGCAGCGTCACTTGACTCCCAGAGGAAGCAAAAAACTCAGAGTATTCGCAGCCCGTAGCGCCAGCGCCCACCACGATCAGGTGTTCGGGAGTCTGGCGCTGATCGAGTACCTCGCGGGTCGTAAAGACGCGTTGATGGTCGCATTCGGCAAACTCAGGAACCCACGGACTGGCCCCGGTCGCGATCAGCAGGTGGTCGTAGGTGACCTCTTGCTCGTAGCCATCGCAGTCGACGTGGATCATGCCGGGTGCGTCGACGTGGGCTCGGCCGTGTACGACACGGACGGTGGTCTCTTCGAGGCGGTCACGAATACCGCGCGACTGATGGGTCGCTACCCAACGGGCGTGAGCAACCGTGCGAAGCATGTCGACGTGGGGTTTGCCGTGCTCGAACGTGACACCAGACTGGTCGGCGCGATCGATGGCAGCCAGCACCGTGGCCGTGGAGAGCAGCGTCTTCGATGGAATCGCGTCGGTCAGTGTGCAGGACCCGCCGAGGCCACGGTCCTCAATCAGGGTTACTTCGGCGCCCAGGGCGGCGGCTGCAGATGCAGCGGCATAGCCAGAAGGGCCACCGCCAAGAATCACGTAACGCATGGGCGTAGCGTATCGCGACCGCGAGGAAGACCCGTGCGCCTCTCTACTTGGTTGCCGATCTCTGACCTCGAGTGGTGCACCGAGACGGCTTCCGCCGAACTGCAACTTCTCATAATCATGATTATCAGGCGTGGAAATTTGGTGGGGGTTGACAGTGGTTTCTCATACTCGGGTGGTAGCAGCGCTAGAATGCGCCCTGAGCTTCCGAGGAGTCCGCATGTTCGGTTTAACGCCCATCCAGATTTTGATTGTCGTCGCGATTGGGTTTCTGGTCTTTGGAGTTGGCGGCAGCAAGAAATTGTTTCGCCGTGGCGCAAATCGCGTCAAAGAGACCGGCGGCGGCATCAAGGGTGCAGCAACGGAGCTGCAGGCGAGCCTTGGCGAAGAAGTCGACGAGAATTCGGCGATTTATCGCGCGACTGTGGCTGGACGTGAGAAGGCTGCCGAAGGCGCGACGATCGCGCTTGAGGCCGCCAAGGAGGCGCGCGACGAAGTTGCTGGGCTCGCTGACGATGCGCGTGCTGGCGCCACAGGCGAAGAGCCACAGACTGCGATCGGACGGGTGGCGAGATCCGTGAGCGACACCGCCCGCGATGTGCGCGCTGGCATTACGAGCGATGAGGAAGCAGAGCACGAACCACAGACGGTGCTCGGCAAGGCAGCAAAATCGGTTGGCGATTCCGCAAAGGCGCGCGTCGACATGTTGGGCGAAACGGCGTCGGAGTTTGCGGCCGGCATTGAGGGTGCTCCTGCTGTGGAGGCAACGCCGGCGGCTGGTGAGCCCGCCGCGCTATCCGCGGCCGACGATTCGACACCACCACCAGCACCACCAACTCAGGCCTAGTCTCTGATGTCGAGCACGCTCGACCGTGACCGTGGCGCACTCTTCGAAATCGCGATCGTGCTGGCCCTGGCGCTCGGTGCGGTGGCAGGCGCGATCGTTATCGCTACCTCCCTCCCGCTCCTCACGATCGTCGTTGGAGCGGCTGCTCTCTACGCGATCGGATTCGTCGTGATCGCACTCGCAGTCTGACCCTGCGGGCTCTACGCAAGATTGATGGAGATTGGCGAATTGCCCGTGAAGACGGCAATCATCGAACCGAGGAGCCAGCCAACAGCGGCGATGACGAGCGCGATCTTGCCGATGCGGTTGCGATCGCCACTGATCGCGAGACCGATGATCGCGAAGCCGATGGCGAAGAAGCCGATCACCATCGGGGCAAACCACAAGGCGACGACGCCGAGGCCACAGGCGAGTCCACTCAGAAGGGCAGCGGCCGAATCCAAGCCGGTCTCTCGCTGCTCGAGCATTCGATCCACATAGTCTAGCTGTGTCATCGGTGCGGCGACTTCTTCGTCTGTGGGCTGCGACTGATTGGCGCTCATCGTGACGGGACTTCCTCCGGTCGTTCGCGCCGCTTTTCGACGCGCTCTCAGCATAGCGCGACCGTCACGAAGTCCCAATCGGAGCATCGTTTCGTTTGATGCGATGTTGCGCGTCGTCCGCAAGCGTGGATACGATGCCGAACGTGGGCAATTTGATTCCGATCTACGCGCGCGCTCGAAAGGCGTGTCTGAGGTGAAGACGATCAAGGTTTTGCCACTTGCCCTGCTCGGCACCGCAGTCGGACTTGTCATCAGTCTGGTCCTGATCTTCACGCGAACCCTGCCCGTGCAGGCTTCCGCTGAAGCTGCGGGCATCGACAATCTCTACATCTTTTTCCTTGGCTTTTCGGGGATTATCTTCGGCATCGTTATGCTCTTTCTGGTCGTCGCGGTGTACCGCTTCCGCGCTCACCCGAACGACGAGCGCGAAGGCGACAATGTCCACGGCATCACGTGGCTGGAGGTCGTCTGGACCGTGATTCCCTTCGTGATCGTCGTGCTCTGTGCGATTGGCGGTTTGATGGTGCTGCGCAGCGGAGACGTTGAAGCGCAGGCGCGGACGAGCGGCCAGCAGATCCATGTGCTCGGCTACCAGTTCGGCTGGAAGTACTCCTACCTCAATCAGGACATCGATCTCAAGGATCAGCAGACGCTGGTGTTGCCGGTTAACGAGCCGGTCATCTTCGAGCTTGAGAGCAGTGACGTGATCCACTCGTTCTGGGTACCGGCGTGGCGCATGCAGATGAATGCGACACCCGGTCAGGTCAACGAAACGTCGACCACACCGACAAAAATCGGCACCTTCGAGATCGTCTGCGCCTATCTCTGCGGCGTTGGCCACACGAACATGAACTCTGCCCTACCGGGATCGATTATTCCGAAGGTTCAGGTCGTCTCCAAGAGCGACTTTGACGCGTGGGTCTCGAAGCAAAAGGCCGAGGCTGCCAAGGTAGCCGAATCGTCTAGTGAAGAGATGACCACTGGGAGCGCTGGCTGATGTCCGCAACTATGACTGATCGCTTGCTTGGAGGGTTCGACCGATGACCGCTGTCCTAAAACCAACGCTCGCACGCTGCCTCTGGGTCGCTCCCGCTTTCGCTGCGCTTGCGATCCTGATCACCGTCGCCGCGCGGTCCATCTTCGGCATGACACCAGTGCTGCAAGAAAGCACGCTGTTGACGGTCGCCTACATCGCGGGTGGTATTGGTTTCATCGTCGGCATCGGTGGTTTTGACTACTGGTTCACCTGGATGCGCGGCGGGGAGCTCGACCCGAACGATCATTCCCAGCACGGAGCCCACTCGTGGGGCGATTACTTCAAGTTCAATACCGATCACAAAGTCATCGGTATTCAGTACATCGTCTTCACGTTCATCATGTTCCTTGTCGGCGGCATGTTCGCCGAGGTCTTCCGCTCCGAGCTGGCGAACCCTGGCCAGCAGGTTCTGACGGATCAGCAGTACAGCGGCTTGATCTCGCAGCACGGCGTAATCATGATCTTCGTGTTTATGGTGCCCGTCTTTGCCGGCATCGGTAACTACGTCATTCCGCTGATGATCGGAGCGGCCGATATGGCCTTCCCGCGTCTTAATGCCGTTTCGTTCTGGCTGCTACCGGTTGCTGCATTCACGCTACTGTCGTCGTTCATGTTTGGTTCGTTCGACGGTGGCTGGACCGGCTATCCGACGCTGTCCGAGCAGAGCGGCTACGGCATGACGCTCTACCAGCTGGGTGTTCAGCTGGCTGGTGCGTCGTCGATTGCGACGGCCGTCAATTTCCTCGTCACGATCATCGCGATGCGTGCACCGGGAATGACGCTCTTTCGGATGCCGCTGCTCGTCTGGGCCAACCTCGCCACGTCCGCCCTCGTTGTGGCGGCAACTCCCTTCATCGCCGGTGCGCAGTTCATGGCGATGTTCGACCGTGAGATGGGCACACATTTCTTCACGATCGCTGGTAACGGCGACACGTTCGTCTATCAACACATCTTCTGGTTCTATTCGCACCCAGCTGTCTATATCATGATCTTGCCTGGCTTCGGCATCATCAGCGAGGTGATCGCAACGCATGCGAGAAAGCCCGTCTTTGGCTATCGCGCCGTTGCCTTCTCGTCCGCGGGTATCGCAATTCTCGGCTTCGCGGTTTGGGCGCACCACATGTTTGCCTCCGGCATGGAGCCATGGCTGCGTGTGCCGATCATGCTCTCCACCCTCCTGATCGCGATTCCGACTGGAATCAAGATCTTCTCGTGGCTCGGCACCATGTGGGGCGGCGTGCTGCGCATGACCACAGCCAACCTGTTCGCGATTGGCTTCATCTTCACCTTCGTGATTGGCGGTCTGTCCGGCGTCATGCTCGCCGTGGTGCCGTTCGATGTCTCGATTACGAACTCCTACTTCATCGTGGCGCACTTCCACTATGTGCTCTTTGGTGGCTCGATCATGACCATCTACGCTGGGTTCTATCACTGGTTCCCGAAGGTCACCGGGCGGATGTACAACGAAGTGCTCGGACGCTGGCACTTCTGGATTACGTTCGTAGCGATGAACGTTACCTTCTTCCCCATGCACTATCAGGGGCTCGTGGGCATGCCGCGTCGCGTTGCGGATTATGCGCCCGAGTTTGCCTGGAGCAACATGGTGATCTCGCTTGCGGCCTTCATCCTCGGCGCCAGCACGCTGATCTTCGTGTACAACATGATCCACTCGGCACGGCACGGCAAGAGGGCTGGAGCCAACCCTTGGGGTGGTCTCACGCTCGAGTGGCTGCTGTCCTCCCCACCGCCGATCTTCAACTTCCCTGCCACGCCGCGCGTCATCGGTGGCCCCTACCGCTACGGCGAAGAGGGTGCGAAGCACGCGATCGTCCCAGAAGTCGAACCCGCGACCGTCGAGACGACCGTCTAGCGCCGCGCGCAGGAGATTCACGATGAGCGCAGCTACCAACCACTCCGAACCTCAGATTCAGCCCTATCGCACGGGGCTGCGCCCAGAGATTCTCGGGCTGATCATCTTCCTCGTTTCGGAGGCCGCGCTGTTCGGTGCGTTCTTCATGTACTACGCCAATCTTCGCGTCCTCAATGGCATCGCCTGGCCCGGCGAGTTCAATGTCCCAGCAGAGGCCACGTCGATCAACACGCTGATCCTCGTGCTGTCGAGTTTCACCTGCGAATTTGCGCTGCTGTCGCTCTACAAGCGCAAGAACGGCGCCGTGTTTGCGTGGCTCTTAGCGACCTTCATCCTCGGCGCGATCTTCCTTGGCCTGCAGGTTGAGGAGTACAGGATTGTGGGCTTTACCCCGAAGGATGAGTCGACGGGCGCCATCTTCTTCAGCTTGACCGGTCTGCACGGTGCACACGTCTTCATTGGTCTGGTGCTGCTGCTTTTAGGCATGATTCGCGCGCTGGCTGGTCGATGGACGCCAGAGCGTCATACCGGTCTGCTGTCGATCAGTATCTACTGGCATTTCGTGGATATCGTCTGGGTGATTCTCTTCACCGTCGTGTACTGCCTCCCGAGCAGCTGACGCTGGGTTAGGAGTTCGACCCATGCTGTGGGTCGCGATTCATTTGCCCCATATTGTTCCGCCGCTGATCGCCTTCTTCTTTCTTGGCCGACTGGCTGTCTGGGCGGCTGCACAACCGCCATCGCACTACACCGATGACCAGGTTGACGAGTGGAATGCGGCTCGGCTTGAGAAGCAGCTCTTACTCAATCAGCCCGTGCGGCGCAGAACCGCTCGCTTCGGTGTCACTGCGTTGCTGCCCCTGCTCGTGGCGTTTGCGACGGGCCTTTGGATCTACACGTTGAGTCTCCGAGGGCAGGCATCTGATCCGTGGCTGGTCTGGCTGCACGTGGGGACGGGCGTTCTGGGGTTGCTGTTGGTGACGATCAAATCGGGTGAGTTGGGTCGCAGCAGAATCGTCGCTCGCCTCCAACTGAAGCGCCCGCAGGATGCGATCGCCTCGCTGGTCATGCTCGGCCTTGGTGTGCCGATTGCAGTGACAGGCGTGTGGATGCTCTTTCGCCCCTCAGGCGGGGCATTCACCGTTATGGACTACCTTCACGTCATTACCGGTATATGGTGGACACTGATCGTCCAGTGGCACCTATTTCGTTATCTCACGCGAGCGCTGCGAGCGCTGTCGGGTGGGTCGATTGAAGATGTTTCGTCCGATCCGTCCGCCTGATCCGTCTGCAGTGCGAGTGCCTGGATGACGAGGCGATGGACGATCATGCGCGCCGCCGTGGCGTCGCCTGTGCGCTCGAGGATGCAGATCCACAGCTCGTCGAACAATGGCGGAATCCGGACGGCAGCGATTGATCCGCCCAAGAGTTCCTCGCCGCTGCCGAGGCCAAGTTCGCGCGCAGCAAGCGTCAGCAGACAACCATCCCCATCATCGACGCCCCACGTCCCTCCGACGAGCCGATCGCCCGAGCGCTCCAGCGCGCGCGAGAGGGCTGGCAACAGCGTCGGATCGACGCATGTCAATTCCTGCTGCAACGCTTTCTGAAGCTCGAGTTCGTGGTGCGTGGGACCGATATTCATAGACGCAATGCTAAACTTACCCTCGTGCTCGGACTATTGACCCCGATGCGTGCACTGCTGCTTGGCGGCCTTGGTCTCCTGCTCCAAGTCGTTGCACTGCTGCCCGCCGTGGAAGGCGCGGTGGATTCGAACGGAGCGATGCACTACCTCCAGCACGGCATTATCTTCGCCGGCGGCCTGTGTATGGGCATTGCCCTCCGCGATCTCCTGATGATGAGCCGGCGTCGCTGACGCGCAGTCGTCGTTTGGTGTCCTCGGATACGATGCGCTGCGTGAGTACGCACAATGAGTCGCGGGCCCGTCGTGTCCGCTGAGGCCGTGATCACACCCCATGCTCCGTCCGTGTATCTGGACTATTTTGAGCTGACAAAGCCGCGGATTATGATTCTGCTGCTGATCACGCTGCTCGGAGGGATGATTTGGGCTGAGGGTGGTATCCCACCGCTGTGGCTGATCGCTTCGACGCTGCTTGGCATGGGGCTCGCCTCCGGCGGAGCGAGTGCGATCAACCATGCGCTGGATCGCGATCTCGATGTGCGGATGGAACGCACGCGCCTGCGGCCGGTTGCAGACGGCCGCATCGAACCGCGCCCCGCGATCATTTTCGGCGTTGTGCTGACGACACTCGGGATCGTTGTCCTGGCCGTGCTGACGACGCCGCTCGCGGCCGCGCTCGCGCTCGCCGGCAACCTCTTCTACGTCTTCATTTACACGATCTGGCTGAAGCGCCGAACACCACAAAACATCGTCATTGGTGGTGCTGCGGGTGCGATGCCACCGCTCGTCGGGTGGGCGGCCGTGACGGGATCGGTCGCGTTTGCGCCGATTTTCCTGTTTGGCCTGATCTTCCTCTGGACCCCTCCCCACTTCTGGGCTTTGGCGTTGATCAAGCAAGACGAATACGAGGACGCTGGCGTGCCGATGCTGCCGAACGTGGCGGGCGTGCGGACGACGACGATCCAGATCATCGTCTACACGATCATCCTGCTGGTCTTCTCGTTGATCCCGGTGTCGTTGGGGTGGTTTGGGGTCAGCGACAGTATTCTCGGTCCCGTCTACGGGGTGATTGCACTGGCGCTAGGTCTGCGGTTCGTGCAGGTCGGTGTCCGCTTGCACCGTGCCGATGGTGACCTTGACATTGCCCGCGAGGCTTTCCGATTTTCGTTGTTGAACCTGGCTGGCATCTTTGCTGCGATCGCGTTGGACCGCGTGCTCTTCAGCTGAGCTGATGATGGATCAACGCCGGCCGGTGTCGCCCCGTCGTCTGACAGCGCTCATCTCTGCGCTGATTTTCCTCGACATGGTGACCTGGCTCGCCGCGATACCGCTGATTCCGGTCTGGCACGACCAGTTTGGTCTGACGGATGGACAAGCGGGGCTGGTGCTCGGTGCCTATAGCTTCTCGGTTCTGGTTTTCGCGATCCCTGCGGGCTGGGTTGCCGACCGGATCGGCGCGCGCCGTGTGACGCTGATTGCAGCGGCCTGCTTCGTGGTCGCAGCGCCCGCGATCGCCTTTGCCGACACCTTCGCCCTCTTGATCCTGGTGCGCATCGTGCAAGGTGCCTGCTCGGCGGTCGTCTGGTCGGCAGGGCTCGCCTGGTTGTCCGGAGCTGTCGATTCGAGCCATCGTCCGCGTGCGCTGACGATCGCCAATGCCTCTGCGACGATTGCCACGATTGGCGGGCCGCTCTTGGGTGGGCCAATCGTGGCGCGCTTTGGGATCACGGAATCGTTCGCTGGGCTCGGCCTGCTGGTCGGCGTGATCGTCGTGTGGGGACTGTTCGAGCCCGGTGGCGAGAGTGGCGTCGTGCCGCATGCGGATCGACATGGACCGTTTGTGTCGCTGCGGCACGCACTCCAGCCGGGATTGCTACAGGTTAGCTTCATCTCGATTGGCTTTGTCGCCCTGATGATGGCCGCCCTTCAGCTCCTCGCGCCTCTCTATTTTGCGGATCAGGGAATCAGTTCTGCTGCAATCGGTTGGATTTTCACAGCAGGCAGCGTTCTCTCGGTAGTTGCAATTCTGGTCGTGGCTCGCTTAGGCACGCGACTCAATCACCTGATTGCATTGGTCGTGCTGCCTGCAGTCTGTGGTGCTTGTCTCGCAGTGCTGCTGCTGCCGATAGGCGTGCCGGCCTACGCGGTGATGCTGGTTCTGCTGATCGGACTCGCTGCGCCGATCTTCGCGATTGCTTATCCCATCTGTGCCACGGGTGCGCGCACCGTCAACATCGGCGAGGGTGGCGCCTTCGGCATGCTCAATGCAGTCTGGGCCGTGGGTTCGTTGATCGCTCCGGTGATTGCGGGCGTTGTGTTGCAGCGCGGCGCTCCGTGGCTGGTCTACCTCGTCGTTGCCCTGCTGAGCTTTGGAGTGTCGTTCGTCCTACTCCGATCGCGGGCGGCCGTCGCCGCCGCCTGACCGCGCGGGATACCATCTGGTGTGGTGAGCACTCGCGTGACAGCAGCTGGAGCACTTGCGCGTTGCGCGGGAGCCGTCTCGCGTGTGATGGGCCAAGGCGGTGGCACGACGATGCCCGGCCACGTCTTTCTCCGTCTGGCTCCCGATGGACTGAGTGAGTTGGCCGTCGGACTGACCGACGGCATCGTTGCGGTCAGCGCCACCAACGGTAAGACCACGACCTCGGCGATGCTGACGGCGATCGTTGGGCCGGATCATGCGGTCTGCCGTAATGGTGCGGGTGCCAACTTGGTGACGGGAATTGCCACCACGCTGGTGAATCGACCCCGTGGTGCGACGCTTGGAGTGCTCGAAGTTGATGAGGCTGCACTGACCGGAGTTACGCGACAGCTTTCGCCCACCGTGATCGTCTTGGGTAACCTTTTTCGCGACCAGCTCGACCGTCATGGTGAGCTCGAGATGGTGGCGGATCGGTGGAGAGAACTCGTGGCCACGCTCCCCCCCTCCACCACGCTCGTGCTCGGAGCCGACGATCCCGTCATCGATGGGCTGGCAGGCGATCGAGCGAACGTCGTGCGCTTCGGCATCGATGATCCCCGCGTCTCGCTCGGCGCTCAGGATGCTGCAGCCGACTCGACGTTTTGCGTCCGCTGTGGCAGTGCATACGTGTACGACGAGATGTACCTCGGGCACCTTGGGTCCTACCGCTGTCCACGCGGCGACCACCAGCGCGGTACGCTCGATGTCGTCGCCCGGCAGGTGATTACCGACGGCGTCCGCGGCACGACCTTCCGTCTCGACGCACCCGATGGCTCGCGCAACGTCTCGTTACCGCTACCCGGGCTCTACAACGTCGAGAACGCTCTTGGTGCGATCGCGGCGGCCTTCGTGCTCGGTATTCCGACTGCTGTGGCAGCCAGCCGCCTCGCGCAGTTCCACGCCGCCTTTGGCCGCTTCGAGCGGATTGCCGTTGGTGATCGCGAGGTTGTCCTGTTGCTTTTCAAGAATCCGACGGGTGCTAACGAGGCGCTACGAGCCATCGCCGACGATGTTGCTGGCGCCCAGGTCGTACTGGTCCTCAACGACCGCATCGCGGATGGTCGGGATATCAGCTGGATCTGGGATATCGATTTCGAAGGAGCACTCGCCACAGCCGCGCAGATCACCTGTAGTGGCACGCGCGCGGCAGAGCTTGCCGTGCGACTGCGCTACAGCGACGTCTCCCCGGGCCGGGTAACGACCGAGACCGTGACTGAGGTGGCGTTCGATGCGGCCGTTGGGGCCACGGCAGTTGACGGCCGGATCTTTGTGTTGGCGACGTACACCGCGATGCTTGATCTTCATGGCGTGTTGGCGGATCGTGGACTCACCCAACGGTTTTGGCAGGAGCAGGTATGACGCTCCGCATTGTGCCGCTCTACCCCGAGCTGCTGTCGATCTATGCCGATCGTGGCAACGTTCGCGTGCTCGAGCAGCGCGCGCACTGGCGTGGGCTTCCGGTCGAAGTTGTGCCGCTTGCGCTCGGTGCGTCGTTCGATCCAGAGCAGGCCGATGTGATCTTGATTGGTGGTGGTCAGGACCGCGATCAGGCACTAGTGGCCGAAGCATTGATTGCGCAGGCACCCGCGTTACGCTCCGCGATTGCCGACGGAGTGCCCGTGCTGGCTGTCTGTGGCGGGTACCAGCTGCTCGGACACCGCTACGTCGACCAATCGGGTCGTCACACGCCGGGCACGGGCCTCGTCGATCTCGAAACCCACGCTGGACCAACACGCCTCGTCGGCAACGTCGTTGTGGATGTCGACCTTGCCGGCACCCACCACGAGTTGGTCGGTTTCGAAAACCACGCAGGCCGAACCATTCTCGGACCTGGCATCGCTCCGCTAGGGAAGGTCATCGTCGGTGGAGGAAACGACGGGACCGGGACGGCAGAAGGCTGTCTTGAGGGCCGCATCGTCGGTACGTATGTACACGGCCCGCTGCTCCCGAAGAATCCGTGGTTGGCAGATCAACTGCTCGCTTGGGCCTGCGAACATCGTGGCCTCCCCACCACGCTCGCTCCGCTCGACGATCAGCTAGAACAGGCAGCAGCCGGAGCCGCCGCTGCCCTCGCGCGCAGCGAACGCCGCTAAGGCACCCACATCCGACCGAGCGACACGAACGCATCGCCCGGGCGATAGCCACGAAGATAGTCATGGATTGGTGGGCGCAGATCGAGGCCGTCGAGCTCCTGCTGGTCGATGAACGCGTGTCCGAGGACGGCTGCGTCGTCCGAGCTGAACAACTCGACGTTCGCTGTGGCGAGTTCGATCGCGAAGACCATATGGAGAATGTGGCGGCCTTTTGGGGTGGCGGCTGGTGGAATCGTTTCCGCAAGTGCAATCGGCCCGCGGATCGCCGTGGGCGGCATGCCGCACTCCTCGGCGATCTCGCGCAGCAATGCATCCTCGAGCTCTTCCCCCTCCTCGACGCCCCCACCGGGCAGAAGCCAGTACGTACGCCCGTCCTTCTGCTGACGAACCAGTAGGACGCGGCCACCGTTGATCAGCAGGCCGGCGACGCGAATGCGCAGACCGTCGGTCATGCCGACTGTCCCGTCGATCCGAAACCTCCCGTGCCTCGCGTGGACTCGGGCAAACTGTCGTGCTCGGCGAAGGTGACGGTCGGCAGAGCGGTAATCAGCAGCTGCGCAATGCGATCGCCGCTGGCAATCGTGTACGTCGTCGTTTGGTCGTGGTTGATCAGGACCACCTTGACCTCGCCACGGTAGCCCGCGTCGATCAAGCCTGGAGCATTGAGTACCGTCACGCCGGCCTTGAGCGCGAGCCCGGAGCGCGGCAGAACCAGCGCGGCAAGGCCATCGGGAAGCGCAATCCCGAACCCACAGCCGATCGCCTCTCGCTGTCCTGGGGCCAGCGCTGCGGACTCTGCTGCGTACAGATCAAAGCCCGCATCGCTCGCGTGCGCCTGCGTGGGAAGGCGCGCGTCGTCGTGCATCCGCAGCCAGGTGATCTCACTCATGCCGGCACCGATGGTGAGACAGCAAAGCGTGCGTAGCGATCTCGCTCGGCCTTCGGCAGACGCGCACGGATGCGTACGCCCTCCGACGTGTCCTCGCGCGAGGTAATCGGTGCGCCCAGCGCGTAGAGCGCGGACAACACACTGCCCTCGCTATGTGGCACCAGGAGATCGGTGGGCTCGAAGCGACCAGAGAAGTGCTCGGCGATGGCAATTTCCAGTTCCTCAAGGCCCTCGCGCGTGTTGGCGCTGACTTGGATCGCCATCGGCAGGCGGTTGTGGAGCCGTTCGCGATTCTCGGGCGAGACGAGGTCGATCTTGTTGAGCACGATGATCTGTGGCAGATCGGAGGCGCCGATCTGTTCGAGCACGTCACCGACGGCGCGCATCTGCTCGTTGCGCTCTTCCTCTTCGATCGCCCCATCGACGACGTGTACGAGCAGGTCGCCGGCGAGCGTCTCTTCGAGCGTCGAGGCAAACGCGTCGACGAGGCCGTGCGGCAGCTTGCGAATAAAGCCGACGGTGTCCGTAATCGTGTAAGCGCGACCGACGTGCTGGAACTTGCGCGTCGTTGGGTCGAGCGTCTCGAAGAGTCGGTTGCGGCTCGACACCTCGGCGCCCGTGAGAGCGTTGAGAAGGCTGGACTTGCCAACGTTCGTGTAGCCGGCTAGTGATACCGTCGGCACCATGCCCTCGGTGCGCTGCTTGCGTTGCAGGCGACGGCGCTTGCTCGTCTCCTTGATCCGCCGCCGGAGCAGCGTGATGCGATCGCGAGCAAGGCGACGGTCGGTCTCGAGCTGCGACTCGCCCGGACCGCGGGTACCAACGCCGCCGCCGAGGCGCTCGAGGTGGTTCCACATCCCACGCATGCGGGGAAGCTGGTACTCGAGTTGGGCGAGCTCGACTTGGAGCTTGCCCTCCGCCGAATGGGCGTGGCTCGCGAAGATATCCAAGATCAACGTCGTGCGGTCGATCACGCGGATCGAGAACTGGTTCTCGAGGTAACGCTGCTGCGACGGGGTCAATTCACCGTCAATCACCAAGACCTCGGCCTCGGTCTCCTTGATGCACTCCTCTAGCTCAGCAACTTTGCCGCGGCCAAGATAGGTCTTCGCTTCGGGCTGGTCTTTGCGTTGAATCAGTTCACCGACCGTGCTGCACTGTGCGGTCAGCAGCAACTCGCGCAACTCGGCAACGTCGGCATCAATGCGCTGTGTGGGGCGTGCGATCGCGGCGATGAACGCCCGCTCGGGCGCCTCGTCACGAATTTGATAGAAGCCGTCACCCACGTATCAAGCAGTCTACTGGGGGGCGGCGCTCAGAGAATGGCGCCGATCCGCTCGATTGCTTCAGCGAGCCGATCCTCAGGGATCGTCAGAGCCATGCGAACGAAGCCTTCGCCCGCGGCTCCGTAGGCATTCCCGGGCGTTACGACGACTGCTGCTTGCTCGAACACTCGGTCGGCAAATGCCAACGACGATTCGTCGGTGGGAACGGGCACCCACAGATAGATTGCGCCGGCCGGCGGTGCGACTGGCATGCCAATCTCGCCCAGACGGGTGCAGGCGAGATCGCGACGGGCTCGGTAGGTCGCAAGCGGTGGTCCTGCGATGTCTGTCTGCCCGAGCAGCCACGTAGCCGTTCGCTGGAGCGCCAGAAACATGCCGGAATCGATCTGCGTCTTGAGTCGCTGCAGCGTTGCGATTACCTCGGGGTTGCCGACAGCGAAGGCGATCCTCCAGCCAGGGATCGAATACGTCTTGGAGAGCGAGAGGATCTCGATGCCGTGCGCGCGAAAGCCGGGATCGGCGAGCGCGCTCGGTGCCGGATCGCCCTCGTAGACGATGTCGGCATAGGCGTGGTCGTGGCAGAGCACGAGGTCGTGCTGATTGGCAAAGGCGCCCAATTCCCCGAACAGGCCTGGCCGCGCGATGGCGCCAGTTGGATTATTGGGAAAGCCAACAATCAGCAGGCGCGCCTGCACCGCGGCTTCCGTCGAAACAGCACTGAGGTCGGGCTGAAATCCGTTTTCAGGCAGCAGCGGCAGCGGCAGGGACGCAGCGCCTGCCAACAGTGGTCCCCCCGCGTAGACGGGGTAGCCGGGGTCGGCGATCAGCGACAACGAACCAGGGTCCAGAATCGCGGTCGCAAGGTGCGCCAGTCCCTCCTTCGCACCCAGCAGCGGAAGCACTTCGGTGGCCGGGTCGAGCGAGACACCGAAGCGACGCTGATAGTAGTCCGAGACGGCCTCGCGTAGCGCGGGCTCGCCGTGGTTGGTCGGATAGCGCGCAGCGTCGTTGCGTTGTACTTCGAGCGCCAGTCGCTTGCGCAGGGCCGGATCGGGCGGTAGGTCTGGGTCGCCGATCCCAAGCGAGATCACGTCAACGCCACGTGCCCGAGCTTCGGCGATTGCGCGATTGAGGCGCGCCACGACGTACTCGGGAATCGTGTCCATGCGGTCGGAAAGCTGCACGCTCTAGGCCAGCATCGAGGCGATCGTCGGAGGCAGATCAAAGCTCTCGATGCGCTCGGCAGGACCGTGCATCGTCACGCTACCGTCGTCACCGACATCGATCACGAGCTCGCCGCCGTGCAGCACGACGGTGACGGGACTATCCGCCACGCCGGTTGTCACTGCAGCCACGGCGGCAGCGCAGGCACCCGACCCGCAAGCCGGGGTCTCTCCCACCCCGCGCTCCCAGACGCGCATGCGCAGGCGGTGGCGATCGATCACCGTGGTGATCTCCACGTTGGCGCGCTCGGGAAACCACGAGTGGTGCTCGAGCAGTGGCCCCTGCGTGGCGAGCGGAAACGTATCGACATCGTCGACGGGTATCACCACATGGGGATTGCCGACGCTGACGAAGGTGTGGGCATATGGGAAGGCTTCGGCGGTAGGACGGTACTGCGGGCCTGCGAGCGTTGCGGGTGCGAGCTGTGCCGTGATGGTGTCGCCCTCGACATGACAGGGAAGAATGCCCGCGGCGGTCGCGATCGAGACGTCTGCTTGTACGAGACGTTCTGAGGTCCATCGCGCGACCATGCGCGTACCGTTGCCACAGGCTTCGCTCTCGGAGCCGTCGGGGTTCCAGATGCGCATGGACACATCTGCGCCGTCAGAGCCCGCAGAGAGCTCTAAAACCCCGTCTCCGCCGCACTCTGTGACCAGCGCACGCGCGGTAGCTGCCGTCAGCGGCTGTGAGAGCTCACCCGCGTCAAGGAGCAGGTAGATGTTGCCCGCACCCTGCCAGCGCTCCACGAGCGGTGTCACGGAGCGCTCAACTCCTCCGCCAGCACGCGCTCGCACTCCTCCAGCATCGCGATTTCCACCCATTCTCCGGGCTGGTGTGCCTGGCTAGGCTCGCCGGGGCCGTAGTTGAAGGCAGGAACACCCCACTCTTGCAGCGTTGCCACATCGGTCCAAGCCTGTTTCGGCAGCACCGCTAGGCCACTGCGAGCGACAAAATCGCTAACAATCGGATCGGACAGGCGCGGCTCGGCCGGCAAGGCGGTGTCCAGCCATGTCAACTCTGCCTCGGGACCAGCGAGCGCAACGACCTCGGCCTGCGCTGCCTCAACGGAACGCCCAGGCGCAATCCGCACGTTGACGGAAAGCTCGACACGGTCGGGCAGCACGTTGTGGGCAATGCCGGCGTTGAGCATGGTGACGGTAACCACGTCGCGGTAGAGCAGGCCATCGACCTCGACCGGAACAGGCTCGCGTCGGGCGAAACGTGCCAGCGCCTCGGCGAGCGCGAGCGAAATCGCGTTGTCACCTTCCCACGGCCGGGCTGAATGAGCCGACGTGCCACGGAAAACGACCCGCGCGTTAAACGAACCAACAGCACCGGCGTGGATCGTGCCCGCCGTCGGCTCCAGCACGACGGCCATCTTCGGCTTCGGGTTCAGCAGCGTGGAGTCGGCGAGTACGCGATGAATGCCGTTATCCGAATTAGGGCCTTCCTCGCGGTCATAGAAGATAAAGGCAACGGGCTGAGGCGCATCGATCATCCGCTCGAGAATGCGCAACATGACGGCGACGCCGCCCTTCATATCGGAGGCCCCGCGGCCAACGATGCGTTGATCAGTTCGCTCGGCGACCCCACCTACCCAATTCGGCACCGTGTCGAGGTGACCGACCAGGACGATCGCCGAGCCCGGGTCGCCCGTCCGCGCTACGATCGAGTTGCCGATGCGCTCGGGAACGATTCCATACGAGCGCACGCGTTTCTCGACGGCGTCGGCAAGTGCCTGCTCGTCGCCGTACTCCGAGGCGGTCGCGACGAGATCGAAGCACACGTCGGCAACGCTTCCACTGAGGAAGGGTCTAGACATCCACACCGAGCTCGCGGAGTGCGGAGTTGAGCGAGGTCTTACGGTCGGTCGACTCGGTGCGCTCGCCAATAATCAACGCGCACGGCACGTCGAAGGTACCGGCGGGAAACTGTCGCGGTCGCGTACCGGGGATGACGACCTTGCGGGGCGGTACATACCCGACGTGTTCAACCGGCTCGCTCCCCGAGACGTCGATGATCTTGGTCGACGCAGTCAGAATCACACCCGCACCCAAAACTGCCTCGGCGCCAACATGGACACCCTCCACGACGATGGCGCGCGAACCAACGAAGGTGCCGTCCTCGATGATCACGGGGCGCGCACCCGGCGGCTCGAGCACACCGCCGATGCCGAC
>SYIF01000012.1 GCA_005798855.1 Actinomycetota bacterium
GATAATCCAGCATCCGCAACAGTCCTGGGTGGCCAATCGGCACGTGATAGCCCTCGAGGTAATTGTCTGACAGCGTCTTCCAATTGTGGTCGTACTCGGCATACCAACGCCCGTGTTCGGCGACGGGAATCAACGCCTTTGCGTCGTCAGTGCTGCGCGAGCGGAGCACATCGGGAATGCCTCGAAGGATCTCTCGCGGCTTCCAATCGCGCTGCGTCACCGGTACCAACTGGTCGATGTTAAGCGACTCGAGCCGTTCGGCGATATCACCGAACCATTTACGCAGTGGGGCAATCTCGGCGTCCATCGAAACGAAGACGAGTCCGGCGAGCGTGTCGACCTTGAACTCGGGGAGGCGCACGGCGTCGCGGTCGAAGTCCTCGCCGAAGCCACGGCCCTCGGGCATCGCTGCGAGCGTGCCATCGAGACGATAGGTCCAGCCGTGATACGGGCAGCGCAAGACTTTGCCACACGATCCCGTTCCCGTTGCCAGCTGGGCGGCGCGATGACGACAGATATTCGAAAAGGCGCGGAGTGTTCCGTCGGCATCCCGCACCACCACGACGGGCTCACCAGCGATGTTGGTCGTCGTAAAATCGCCCGGCTCGCGGACTTCAGCGACATGTCCCGCAATAATCCACGCGCGGGCGAAGATCTCGCGACGCTCGCGCTCAAAAACAGCTGGATCCGCGTAGGCCTCGGCGTTGAGTGTCAGCGACGCTCCGCCTGCACGGGTCGGTTTGGCGCGACGACGAGTTGTGCTCATGCGGTGATTCCTGCCAGTCCTAGTTCGGAGGCGAAGGCGGCCTCAAGCGCCGTCAATGCCTCTGCGCGCGTGCGCGACTGCACGATGATGTGCCCACCCAAACCGTCGACGAGCGCGGTTAGGCGTAGCGCAGCAGCATCGGCATCGATGTCGGACGAGACGAAACCGTCGGCTTGCGCAACGCGAATCATCGTTGCCACGCCCCCAACCCAGCGCCTCGAACGATCCGCGACCGACGAACGCAAGGCCTCGTTAAAGATCGCCAGCCGCTGCATCTCGCTCCACAGAATCCAGCCTTCCCGCACGGCCTCATCTTCGGCCAGCTCGTTGGATAAGACATCGCGGATGCGCTCGATCGGGTGGGCAATCTGCTCGATCCGCTCGGCACCCCTGCCTGTCTCGCGTCGATCGTGGTACTCGAAGGCCTGGCGGATCAGCTCATCGCGCGTGGAGAAGTAATAATGAAGCAGCGCGTTGGAGACATCGGCCTCGCGTGCCACCGCGGCCATCCGCAGGCCCTCGGCACCATCGCGGGCGATCACGACACAGGCACAGTCGAGAATTTGCGAGGGACGATCCGTGTTGGCCGAGCGATCTGCGGCGCTGACTAACTCGTCAGTCATGACCGGAACACTACCGCATGCGCTAGGGGTGCGAATCGACCGACTCGAGCGCGGACTGGTACGCCTCATCCCCCGGGCGAAGCCACGTCGCCAATCTAAACTGCCCCCGCGCCGCAGTCAAATCGCCGAGTCCCTGCAATGCGCGCCCGTGCAAGAAATAGGCGTAATGATCATTAGGCGAGCATTCGACAGCCGCCTCGGCCTCTGGCAGCGCATCGCGATAGCGGCGAGCCCGCAGATAGGCGATGGCGAGCGCCTCGCGAATCGACCCCGATTCCGGCGAGAGATCACGCGCCTGCTCGAGTGGTGGAATCGCGGCCAGGTACTCCCCAGCGGACAAATGCGACCGGCCCTCGACGTAAAGCTCATACACATCCATGACTCGATTTTACTCGCACAGATCCCGTGAGGTGGTAATCCTGAGCAACCTGTCGAGCAGGCGGTAGGTAATTCCCCAGACCACGACATCCGCAGCATCGGCGTGTGGAAGGCGAAACGCCGAAACACGCGTCGGCGCCTCGGGAACCTCGGCCGAGATCAACTCAAGGTCAACAAACGGCGTCCACCAGGCGGCGGCAATCTCCTCGGATAGGGACAGTTCGACGGCATCGGTGATGTGCGCTACATACGCGGAGATCACAATTGCGAACGATCGAGGCGTGAGTGGTTCGAGGACGCCCAAGATCGAGCCGTGTTCACGCGGGTCAAACCCGACCTCTTCCCACGTTTCGCGCGCCGCCGTGTCGAGCGCGTCGCAGTCGACCTCCTCGACTCGTCCACCAGGTAGACCCACGTGACCAGACCAGGGATCACCCGGACGCGTCGCCCGCCGACACAACAAGATCTCGGTACCACGCGCACCGTCACGGAGGCAGATCATCACGCTCGCCGTCGCCGCAGGAGCAGGCTCTGCGAGCGTTGGCGCTAGGATCGTCGCGAGCAGTTGGATATCGGGAACCGGCGCCACACCACGAGCGTACCGGGCTGCCCCCGCTCGGGGTACGCTGCCGGTGTGGAGCGCATCTGGGCACCCTGGCGGTTGGAGTTCGTCAAGGCCGCATCGGGTCACGATCCGCTCGAGTGTGTCTTTTCTGCTGCACCGACCGATGCCAATGATCAGAAGGAGTTAATCCTGCACCGCGGGCCGACCTGTTTCGTGATTCTCAATCTTTATCCGTACACGAATGGGCACATCCTGATTGCACCCGATCGCCACCTCGCTACCCCGGGCGAAATGGATGCAACTGAGCAGGCAGAGCTCTGGGAACTGCTCGACCAGTCCCTGTCGGTACTTGATCGAACGCTCAAGCCGCACGGGGCAAATGCCGGCCGCAACCTCGGACGAACCGCCGGCGCAGGCATCGAAGGGCACATCCACCTGCACGTCGTTCCACGCTGGAATGGGGACACAAACTTCATGCCAGTGCTGGCCGACACTCGGGTTATCGCCCAGCATCTCGATGACACCTGGCGACTCCTGCAGGACGCATGGGTACCCTCTCAGGCATGACGCTCGATCCCGCAATCTTCAAGGCCTATGACGTCCGTGGCATCGTCCCGGACCAGTTCGATTCCGACGGCGCGTATCGCGTAGCCCGCGCCTATGTCGAGGTCTTTCAAGCGAAGAACATCGCGATTGGCCACGACATGCGACATTCCTCGCCAACGCTCGCCGAGGCAGCTATTCGCGGCGCTACCGACGGAGGCGCAAACGTCGCCATGTTGGGCGAGATCGGCACCGAGATGCTTTACTTCGCCGTCGCCGATGGTGGCCTTGATGGCGGCATCATCGTGACTGCCTCGCACAATCCGGCCGAGTACAACGGGATGAAGATCGTGCGTGCTGAGGCCCAGCCAGTGGGGAGCGCGTCTGGTCTGAACGAGGTCAAGAAGTTGGCGACCGGACCAGCCGAGTTGCCTGCTGTTGTCACTCTCGGCGTTGCCACACCGCTGGACGTACTCCCGGCGTACGCCGACAAGATGCTTGGCCTGATTGACGTTCCGTCACTGCGACCTCTGAGCGTCGTGCTCGACGGTGGCAGCGGGATGGCCGGGACGATGCTCGGCCCAATCCTCAAGCAACTGCCGATCACCGCCCACGAGTACTTCTTGACGCCCGATGGTGCCTTTCCTGACCACCAACCCAATCCGCTGCTCGAACAAAACCGACAATTCGTGATTGGCAAGGTGCTCAAACACCCCGGCTCGATTGGGATTGCGTGGGATGGCGACGCCGACCGCTGCTTCTTTATCGACGAGGAAGGCGCGTTCATTCCCGGCGATTTCATCACCGCCTTGCTTGCGGAAGAGGTCCTCAAGCATCACCCCGGTGCGACCATTCTCTACGACGTGCGCGCATCACTCGCCGTCCCCGACACCGTCGCGCGCTGCGGCGGCACCGCCCAGGTTTCGCGCGTCGGCCACGCTTTCATCAAGGTCGCCATCAACGAGTCGGGCGGCACATTCGCCGGCGAGGTGTCTGGTCACTACTACTTCCGCGAGTTCTACGGCGTTGACACGGGCATTCTGCCCGCCCTCTTAGTGCTCCAGCTCGTCTCGCGGAGCGGCACCACTCTGGTCGAATTGCTGCGCCCACTACGCGAGCGCTACTTCATCACCGGTGAGATCAACTCCCCCGTACCGGACGTCGCCCTCAAGCTGCAAGAGCTCAAGGACCGCTACGGCCCGGGTGCCACAGTCACCCACCTCGACGGCATCTCGATTGACCACGAGACCTGGCGCTTCAACGTTCGCCCATCCAACACCGAACCGCTGCTGCGACTCAACCTCGAAGCTACCACCGAGGCCGAGATGGAGAGCCGTCGCGACGAGGTACTCGGAGTGATCCGCTCGTGACGGACGAAACCACAGTCGTCGCCACGATCGAACAGATTCTCGAGCGTTCCGAGGAGGCCGATCAAATTCTGCTCGGCACGATCGCTGCGCTCAGCTCGCAGTACGAGACAGGTGTGGGCATCAGTTTCATCGAAGAGGGCCTGTTCTCTGACGGGCCGTGGGCCGGCGAAACGGGCACCGTGGCGACCGAAGTCGAAGTCCGCTACGACGGCGAACTCGTCGCGCTACTCGTCACTCCCGCCTGGCTCAATGACGACGACCGAGCCACGTGGGAACAGGTCGCCGAGCTAATCAGCGCGTTCTGTCTCGTCGGCTGGGATATCGGCGGCGAGGACTGGGAACCGTAAGGCTCTAGACGCCACCCGCGCCCGTACGTCCCCGTTGAACTAACTCTCGATCGAACGTGTCGCGCATCCTGTGCGGATCGCTGATACCACGCAAGGCGAGGCCTGAATCATTGGTGTCCGAGCCAGCGGTGTCGAATTCGATATCACCAAAGTTGAGCACGCGCCCATAGAGACCCTGCTTGGTATTGACGTTCTGGATGCGATCGATGCTGGCGCTGCGTTCGTTGCGGTTCGCGATACCACGCCGAACGACGACGCGCCGATCCGTGACGGTGTAGAAGCTGTCGAGACGCTTGATCCAGGCCAGCACGACGACCACGGCGATGAAGATCACCGTCGCTGCAAAGAACCATGAGATCGGAACGTCCACGACGAGACCGAGCAGAATGCCCACGATCAGCGGAAGCAGACCGACCAAACCCCACTTAAGAAGAAACGAAATCGACCACTTCCAGGTCGGACGCCCCTGCCAAATCAATGTTTCGCCCGCCAGGATTTCTGCCATCGTGTGCCCTTCTATAGTGCTGATCCGTACGGTATCGCAACGACCCACAGTATGTAAACACCGCGCCATTGGTGGTAGATTCCCCGCAGGGCAATGGTTGACATCTGCGTCATTGGCAGTGGTCTCGTCGGTGCATCCACCGCGAACGCCCTCGTTCGTGATGGTGCCGGCCGTGTTCTGCTTCTCGACCGCGGCAACGCAGGTGGTGGCGATTCTGCGTTGACCTTCGGCATGGTCCGCCGCCACTACACAAACCCGGTGCTCATTCAGTTGTCGATGGCCGGCACTGAGATCCTCGACCACTGGGATGAGGAGGTCGGAGTCGGCAGCAGTGCGTATGTGCCGACTGGCTATCTGTTGCCGGTGCCGGAGCGTCTGGTCAATGCCTGTCGCGCCAACGTCGAGCGCCAGCAGGGCTTCGGACTCGAGACACGGCTGCTGACGCCGTCCGAGATCCACGAAGTAGAACCACTGCTGTCTCTTGAGGGCGTCGCAGCGGCAGCGTACGAGCCGCATGGTGGAGTCTGCGACAGTCGCCTGATGATCGACTCGTGGCTGCTCGACGCACTCGGTCGCGGCCTCGAATTGCGCCAGCACGCACCCGTCGCGGCGATCACCTTCGATGGAGATCGCGCCACGGGCGTGCAACTGGCGAATGGCGAACGCATCGAGGCTGGTCAGGTCGTCGTAGCTACGGGCGGCTGGTCGCCAGAGGTTCTCGCCGGCATCTGGGAGGTGCCATTCAATCTTGTTCGCATTCAGGTCGCCGTTCTCCGTCTACCGCCGGGCCAAGTCGCGCCGGCTGCCGTGACCAGCGATGCGGTCTCGAATGTTGTCGTCCGGTCGGCTGCGGGGCGCGACGTCTGGGTCGTCGCATATCAGGCCGACACACCGATCATCAGCGTGCGAGACGATTGCCAATTGCCGTTGCTCGACGGCTACGAGAGTGCCATTCGTGGTCCCCTCGGAGAGCGCTTCCCCACGCTGGCCGGCGCACCGCTGGTGGGTGGCTGGGGTGGCGCCTACGACGCGACGCCGGACTGGCACCCCCTCGTCGGCCAGGTCCCCGACACGGACAATCTCTGGATCTGCGCCGGCTGGTCCGGGCACGGACTCAAGTCGACCCCTGCTATCGGTCGTGTGATGGCATCGCTGGTAACCGGGCAGACGCCCGCAATCGACGTCAGCGACCTTGCACCCGATCGCTTCGCACGCGGCTTCGAGAATCCACTGGCCTACGGACCAGGGGCCCGGGCTTAGCTAGGGACGCTCGCCGGGAGTGACGCGGAACGCGTCGACCACCGACTCGATCTGGCGCAGCGACGTCAGGACAGTCTTGAGCGTACGAAGGTCACCGATCTCGAGTACGTACCAGTTGCGCGACATGCCTTCGCTGACGTGGCCACCGTACTCCACCACGTTGCAGCCATGCTCGGCCACCGTACGACCGACGTCTTCGAGTAGACGCGGACGATCCCAGGCCTCTAGGGCGACTCCAACGCGGAACGACGCCTCTGGCGCCTCACCGCTCCAGGCGACCGGCGTAAACCGCTCAGGAGTTCGAGCCAACTGCCGCGAGTTCGGGCAGTCATCGCGATGAATAGTGATTCCGCGACCAACCGAGATGTAGCCGACGATGTCGTCACCGGGGACGGGTGTGCAGCACTTCGCCATACGCACCATGACGCCCGCATCGGCCTCACCGTCGACGACGATGCCATACGAGTTCGAGGCCAGCGCCCGGCTCCGTCCACCCGTGCGGCGCGTTGGTGTCGGCTCGGTATCGACCTCGGACGTCTTCAGTTGTCCCAGCAGCTTTTGAATCACAATCGGGACCGTGATCTTGCCACTGCCGAGCGCCACGTAGAACTCTTCGGCCTTGTGGTAGCCCATCTCGCGCATCACGCCAGCCAATACGGGCGACGAGGCGATGCGTTGCGTTGGCAGGCGATTCTGCTTGAGGGCGTTCTGCAGTAGATCGCGGCCCTTCTGCTCGGTGTCCTCGCGCTGTTCGCGCGCGAACCAGACGCGAATCTTATTGCGCGCCCGCGTCGTGGTCACCACGCCAAGCCAGTCACGCGACGGTCCCCGCTCGCCCTTCGATGTCAGAACCTCGACGATATCGCCGGACCTCAGGGTCGACGACAAAGACACGATGCGTCCGTTGACCTTCGCACCAACACAGCGGTGACCGACGTCCGTATGCACGGCGTACGCGAAGTCGAGCGGCGTCGCTCCGGTGGCCAGTGCCTTCAATTCACCCTTCGGCGTAAACACGAAGATCTCATCGTCGACGAGCCCCGTGCGTAGGTCTGCCATGTAGCCCTGTGGATCGCCTTCCGGTACGGCTACGAGATCTTCGAGCCACTGCGTTGCAACGCCCGCACGCTCCTTGTACAGCCAATGGGCCGCCACGCCGTACTCGGCGCGCTGATGCATCTGGACGGTGCGCACCTGAATCTCGAGCGGCTTGCCGTGCGGACCGATAATCGTCGTATGGAGTGACTGGTACCCGTTCGACTTCGGCACAGCAATGTAGTCCCTGAAGCGACCCGGCATCGGTTTCCACAAGGCGTGGATGACGCCAATCGTGCCGTAACAATCTCGATCCGAATCGACCAGCACGCGCATCGCCGTCAGATCGTAGATCTCGTTGAACTCTTTGCCCCGGCGCGTCATCTTCTCGTAGATCGAATAGAAGTGCTTGGCGCGTCCTGCAATTGAGGCCTCGATCGAGACAATGCGCAACTGGTCGAGCAGTTTCTCACCGGCCTCCGAGACGAAGCGTTCGCGGTCGGCGCGACGTTCGTTGACCATCGTTTCGATCTCGGCATACTTGCGCGGGTAGAGCGTCGCGAACGCGAGATCCTCGAGCTCCCACTTGATCGAGTGAATACCGAGGCGGTGGGCGAGCGGTGCATAGACCTCGAGCGTCTCCTTGGCTTTCTGCAATTGCTTCTGCTTGCCAAGAAACGATAGCGTGCGCATGTTGTGCAGGCGATCGGC
>SYIF01000013.1 GCA_005798855.1 Actinomycetota bacterium
CGCCTCGCTCGCCACCACCGAGATCTATACGCACCTAGGACTCCCCCACCTTCGTCACGCCCACGCTCGGGCGCATCCACGCGGCGAAGGCTAGGAGCGCCGCGATGACGCCCGAGCGATCGTATGATCTGGCGGCAATGGCGACCGCGCACGAACGACTCACCTCCACCGATCGCTTGCTCGCCTGCGCGATCTGCGAGCGCACGATTCTGCTCGGCGAGGAGCCACTTCGATTTTCCGATCGCGGAAAGTCCCGCACCGTCTGTCGGCTCTGTACGGCGAGTGCGCGCCAAAATGGTTGGGTCGAAGCGGGTCGCCCCGCGCCACCCCCTACGCGCCCGCAGCGCGAACCAGGCCGCCTTTCGCGGATGCTGACGCGCTCGCAGACCCCGCCAGAGCTCGACCCTGCCGATCCAGTTCTCGCACCGCATGGTCTTGGTACGGCCGACGATCTTGCTCGCGCTACGACCATGCTGATTGGTGTCGAAACCTTCAATGCGAGCCCCTACCGTGGCACCGTCTCGGGGATTGCCAAGAGCTTGGGGCAGGCCCAGGTCAGTGTCGTCGCTTTCGGTGGCCGCCGACCTGGCGCCGCTATTACGATCGTGTGGGATCTGTCGTGGTATCGCTACCTCGTTGAGCCTGGCGGCATACCTGCCGTGCGCCTCGACGAACGCGGAGACTCGGTAGTCGAGCTCGCACCGCGTTGGCGCGATTGGAATGCCCGCGCCTGCGCCGACGGCTCGATCGAGCTGGATATCAAGCAGCCAGCACGCGGCGCCACTGCCCCCACGCAGTAGCAATCACGACCCTGTGCAGTCGCGGGAGCCGAGTCACCCCGGGTACACTCACGCTATGGCTACGACCGAAACACGCGACGCCCTGTTCGGTAGCGCACCGGCAGAGGACGCCCACTACCGCACCACCAGTTTCTGGCACGACAGCGTGCCCGGCACGCTGTCCAAGCGACCTCCGCTGCCTGGCGACCTCGAGGCTGACGTCGCAATCGTGGGTGCGGGCTACACGGGACTCTGGACTGCCCACTCGCTGACCGAGATCGATCCGTCGCTGCGGATCGTCATCGTCGAACGCGACATCGCGGGCTTTGGTGCCTCTGGACGCAACGGTGGCTGGTGCTTCGGTGGACTCCCCGGCAGTCGCCAACGATTTCTCAAGACGCATAGCCATGACGAGGTGATGCGCTACGAGCGCGCCTGCTTCAACACCGTCGATGTGATCGGCGCGACGCTCGCAAAGGAAGGCATCGACGCGCACTTTCACAAGGGCGGCTGGTCGACGCTCGCAATGACACAGGTTGGCTTGATGCACTCGCGCGAGGCAATCGAAGCGCACCACACGTTCGGCCATACCGACGCGGATTACAGCCTGCTCTCGCGGGAGGACACGCTGGCCCGCACGAATGTCCCTGGCGCCCTCGGTACCGTCTTCAGCCCGCACGCGGCTCGTGTCCACCCAGCACGACTGGTGCGTGGACTTGCCGACGTTGTCGAACGCCGCGGCGTCGGCATCTACGAGGGCACGAATGCACGCCGCCTCGAGCCAGGCCGTGTAATCACCGACCGCGGCACGATTCATGCCACCTACGTGATCCGCGCGACGGAGGGCTTTACACCGGAACTTGAGGGCGAGAAGCGACGCCTGATGCCATTCGCCTCGTGCATGGTCGCTACCGAGCCGCTGTCGCAGGCGATCTGGGACGAGATCGGCTGGAACGAGCGCGAGACGCTCTCGGACGGGCGACGCCTTTTTATCTACGCTCAGCGAACAGCCGACGATCGCATCGCGCTCGGTGGCCGCGGGCACCCCTACATCTTCGGCAGCAAGCTTGAGCGCGAGTTCCACGATCTTCCCGTCCACAACCGCCTGCAGGGTGTGATTGCGAAGCTGTTTCCGGCCGCAGCCCACGCCAAGATCACCCACACCTGGGGCGGTGTGCTCGGCATTCCTCGCGACTTCAACGCCTCGGTTGGACTCGACCCCAAGACGGGGATGGGCTGGGCTGGCGGGTATGTCGGCGACGGCGTCGCTATCACGAACCTCGCAGGCCGCACGCTCGCCGACCTGATTACGCAGCGCAAGACTGATCTCGTGTCACTGCCGTGGGTCAACCATCAATCCCGCAAGTGGGAGCCCGAGCCGCTGCGCTACATCGCCGCCAACAGCTCGCTCAAATTGCTGCGGATTGCGGAGCAGAACGAGGAGACGGGTACAAAAACCTCGCGCGCCGGCTCGATCGTCGACTGGCTGACCGGGCACTGATTCTGGCGATCAACGTTGCATCGGGGTCTGACCCCAAAGCAACGTTGATCGCCGTCAGACGCCCGCCACCCACGTACGCGTGACGAGTTTGGACGATCCTGCCAGCATGATCGCGGCGGCGAGATGATCGTCTGCCACGCCAGCGATCTCGTCGCTCCCGAGATCGAGCGCGATCAGATCGGCGGGAGCTCCGACGGCAATGCGTGGGAGCGGCAAGCCAAGCGCGCGTGCGCCAGCATCCCACGAGGCCTCCAGCAAGGCGCCCGCTGGACCCGAATCGCCAGCGCGAACAAGGACGTTGCGTTGGCCGGCCGATCGCCGTGCCATCGCCTCGAGTTCGCGGGCTTCGACAATCGGATCGAGGATCGTGTTCGAATCGGACCCGAGCGAGATCGAGATACCGCGCTCGAACATGCGCTTGACGGGCGCGTAGCCGTCGCCAAGATTGGCCTCCGTTGTCGGACAGACGCAGACACCGGCCTGACGTGCGGCGAGCAGGTCAAGTTCGGCATCATCGCAATGGGTGCCATGCACGATCACGGTGCGATGATCGAGCGCACCAGCAGCGTCGATCACCTGCACGGGACGCAGGCCATACCACTCGAGCGACTCGCGAATCTCGCGGGGCTGCTCGTCGGCATGGATGTGGAGAGGCATGCCGTGCTGACGGGTGTACGTACTGATCGCCGTCAGCCACTCGGGCGACACTGCCCGCATCGAGTGCGGTGCCGAGCCGACGGTGACAAGCGGACGATCCTCTGCCCAGACACGCATCGCCTCGAGCCGTGCGAGATAGGCCTCAACCGTGGGATCACAGAAGCGTTGCTGCCCCGGCGTCGGCGGGATGTCCTTGCCACCGCGTTCGTAGGCCACGAGCAGCATCACAATCCGTAGCCCCTCAGCCTCGGCCGCTTCGCAGACGGCCTCCGCCAGCGCATTCGGACGATCGTACGGCGTGCCGTCTGGCCGGTGGTGGACGTAATGGAACTCGCCGACGCAAGTGGCGCCGCTAGCGCGCATCTGGCGAAAACAGCGACGGGCCACATCGTTGATCTTGACGGGATCCATACTGCCCGCTTGCGCGTACATCTCCTCGCGCCACGTCCAGAAATCGTCGTCCGGGTTTGCCGGGTCGATCCGCTCGACGACGCCACGCAAGTCGCGCTGGAAGGCGTGTGAATGGGCATTGACAAAGCCGGGCGCGAGCGCCGTGTGTGTCAGGCGCAACGCGTGGGCCGGCGCCTCTCGGGCCGGCACGACAGCGGCAATGAGCCCGCCTTTGACCTGGATCGCGAGGTCACGGCGGATACCATCGGCATCAAGGACGAGATCGGGGAGAAGCCAGCTCATGTTGTGATTCCTGGGAGGTCGAGGCCGCCACTCTTAGCGGCCTGTTTGGCGAGGTCGTAGCCGGCGTGGGCGTGACGCATGACGCCGGTGCCAGGGTCGTTCCAGAGAACGCCTTCCACCCGGAAGGCGCCCTCGTCTGAGCCATCGGCGACGACCTGCGCGCCCGAGTGGATCGAGCGGCCGATGCCGACACCACCACCGTGATGCAACGCAACCCAGGCGGCACCCGAGGCCACGTTGAGCATCGCATTGAGCACAGGCCAGTCGGCAATCGCATCCGAGCCGTCCTTCATGCCCTCGGTCTCGCGGTAGGGCGAGGCGACGGAACCAGAGTCGAGGTGGTCGCGCCCAATCACGAGCGGCGCAGTCACCTCGCCCGAACGCACCAGCTCGTTGAAGCGCAGGCCCGCAAGATGCCGCTCTCCGTGCCCGATCCAGCAGATCCGTGCCGGTAGCCCTTGGAAGGCAATCTTCTCTTGGGCACCATCGAGCCAGCGCTGAAGACGCTCGTTATCGGGAAACAGTTCGCGCATCGCCAGGTCGGTCGCAGCAATATCGGCAGGATCGCCCGACAAGGCTGCCCAGCGAAAGGGTCCAATGCCTCGACAAAAGAGTGGTCGCACGTAGGCCTCGACAAAGCCGGGGTAGTCGAAGGCATTCTTGAGCCCACCCGTGCGGGCCTCGGTGCGCAGCGCGTTGCCATAGTCGAAGACCTCGGCGCCGCGGTTCTTAAACTCGATCATCGCCTTGACGTGCGTGACGATCGACTGGCGCGCCAGGTCGATGTACTTGTCGGGATGGACCTCGCGCAGGTCCTCGGCACCCTCAACGGAGAAGCCGACGGGGATGTAGCCAACCAGCGGATCGTGGGCCGACGTCTGGTCCGTGACGATGTCGGGCAGGAAGTTGCGCTCGAGCAGTGCCGGCAAGACCTCGGCTGCATTGCCCAGCAACCCGATCGAGATGGCCTCGCCGTTGGTGCGAGCCTCCTCGACACGAGCAATCGCCTCGTCGATGTCGTCGAAGCGCTCGTCGCAATAGCGTTCGCGTTTCCGGCGATCGATGTGCTCAGTATCGATCTCGACACCGAGCGCGATGCCAC
>SYIF01000014.1 GCA_005798855.1 Actinomycetota bacterium
GGGGGGAGGACACCACATCCGCGCGGTTGTCATGTCCTCCCTGTCGAGCGAGTCGACCCTGATCGCCCCCGGTCCTACGCTCAACCCGATACCCTCCGCGCATGGAACGCCACCCCGAGACCGCGATGGTGCAGGGCGGCCGGCCGACGGGGCCGAGCGCGATGCTCAATACGCCGCTGGTATTGAACAGCACGTTTCGCGCGGGCGGCGAGTCGGGTTACGGACGCTCCGGCAACGACACGTGGGCGGCCTTCGAAGACGTGATGGGCGAGCTTGAGGGTGGTGAGGCGATAGCCTTCTCGAGTGGGATCGCCGCCGCCTCCGCCGTCCTCGACCTGGTGCCGATCGGCGGCACAATCGTTGCACCCGCCTCGTTTTATATGGGTCTCTGGAGCCAACTCGGCGAGCGCGCCGAGAGTGGTCGCGCCAACATTCACTTCGTCGACCAGACCGACACCGCTGCCGTCCTCAATGCAGCGCAGGGTGCCGACCTCGTCTGGATCGAGACGCCCAGCAACCCACTGATGCAGATCGCAGATATCGCTGCGATTGCCGAGGGCCTCGATCGGGCAACGCTGCTCGCCGTCGATGGCACGTTTACGACCCCGCTCCTTCAGCAACCACTCGCACTAGGCGCCGACATCGTCGTCCACAGTGCAACCAAGTTGATCGGTGGGCATGCTGATCTCTTAATGGGTGTCGTCTGTACCAACGGCCCGACCGCCGAACGCCTGCGCGACCACCGCTACACCTACGGCGCAACGCCCGGCTCGCTCGAGGCGTTCCTCGCATTGCGTGGGCTGCGCACCCTGTCGGTACGACTTGAGCGCGCGCAGGCAAATGCGCTCGCGCTTGCCGAACTGCTCGGCGACAGCGACTACGTCAAGTACGTCCTCTACCCCGGCCTGACCTGGCACCCCGGCCACGCGCTCGCCAAGCGGCAGATGCGTGGCTTCGGGACGATGCTGTCGTTCGAGGTCGCTGGCGGCGAGCGTGCTGCAACCCGCCTCTGCGAGGCGACACAGGTCTTCGCGCATGCGACAAGCCTCGGCGGCGTCGAGTCGCTGATAGAGGTTCGTGGCAATCGCGAATCGGAGCACGCGATGGGTACGCCCCCGGGGCTGATTCGCCTGTCGGCCGGCATCGAGCATGTCGACGATCTGCTCGCCGACCTGCAGCAGGCGCTGACCATCGCGCATTCGGGTTAGGTTGGACTGGCCCGATGGCCAAGGATCTGCCAATCGACAAGCTGCTCCGCGAGTGTGGCTTCGCGACCGATTCTGCCCAAGCCGCGGCCCGTCAAGCCCTGTTTGAGGCCGGCATTCTCAATCCCCGCAAGGTGCGGATCGTCGAGTGGAAACGCGGCGAAGTCGAGGCCTGTCTGAAGGCGCGTCTGACGCTGCTCTGCGAAGCCTGTCGCGGTGGCGGTCTCGGTGAGGCCTATCCCGATGCGATCGTCGCCGGCCAAGGCGACCGCTGCATCGTCTGCGAGGGCAGCTCGAACCGTCGTGGTGCACTACTCCTGATCGACGCCTGTCGGCGGGCGAACTTTCGCCGCGTGATCATCGTCGGTGGTAGCGCCGACATTCGCCAGCAGGTCCCACTCTTGCTCGACCAGGATCTCGATGTGCGGATGGTCGATGGCACGGTCGCTCGTCCCGGCCGAGATGTGCAGCGGGAGGTCGATGGTGCCGACGTCGTCATTCTGCTGGGGTCGACCGAGCTCAACCATACGGTCTCGGCGACCTGGGCTGGCCCGAAAATGGTCGCGACGAACTCGCGTGGCCTCAGCGCCTTCCTCACTGAGGCTGCAGAGAAAATCCGTGCCCGCTCAACCCGCACCGGGCACTAACTTCCGGACCTCAACTGCTGGTCGTGGTGGAAAGCCCACGATTTGACTGGTAGCCTGACGACATAGTCAGGACTGTCTGAGGAGGCGGAGATGCACGACGTCATCGTGATTGGTGCGGGGTTTGCGGGCTGCTCTGCTGCGCGCGAAGTACGACGAGCAGGCTTGAAGCCGCTGGTTCTTGAGGCGCGCGATCGCATCGGCGGCCGCACGTGGACCTCGGACTGGGATGGACAGCGTTTCGAACGAGGCGGCAACTACTTTCATTGGTTCCAGCCCCACCTCTGGACCGAGGTCATGGCCGCGGGCGTAACGCCACTCGCCCCGCCCGTCGGCGAGACCGGGCACTGGACCGTCAATGAGCAGATCCGCACGGGCACCCGCCACCAGCGCGAGGCCATCAACGAGTCTGCCTGGAACAAATACAACGCAGGCTCGTGGGAGATCCTCCCTGAGCCGCACGCACCCCTGCGCCACCCTGACCGCATCGCCCGACTCGACGCCATGACGATCCAGCAACGGATCGACGAGCTCGACCTGACCGACGATGAGCGCGCGCTCCTGATGGTCGAGTGTGGAGGCGTGGCCAGCGGGCACCTCGACGATGCCGGGGCTCTTTCGGTGATGCGCTGGAGTGCGCTGTCCGGGCATACGCTGGCTGGCACGCAAGAGGCAGTAGGCGGTTACACGATCGCAGAGGGCACGCTCGCCTTCCTGCAGCCGATCCTCGATGCCGCCGACTGCGACCTGCGACTCGAATCGCCCGTCGCAGCCGTCGAGCAGGAGGCCGACCGCGTGCTAGTCACGTTGCGCTCGGGCGAGGCCCTGGCGGCACGCGCGTGCGTCGTCACCGTGCCACTCAACACACTGGGAGCAATCCACTTCGAGCCGAGCCTTTCGGAGCTGAAGCGGTCCGCCATCGCCCTCGGCCAGGCAGGCATCGGCAGCAAGGTGATGCTCAAGGTGCGTACGCCCGACGGCCCTGTGTCGGGCATGCACCCGAACCACCCCTTCGGCTTCCTCGGCACGATGTTCGACCTGCCCGGGGATGAGCAGATCCTCGTCTGCTTCGGTCAAGACGGCGACGAGATCGTCGACGGCGACCTTGCCTGGGCGCAGCGCGAGCTCGACCGGGCGATCCCTGGCTGCGAGGTGATCGGCATGAACTGGCACGACTGGAAGTCCGATGAGTTTGCCCAGGGCACGTGGGCCGCGCACCGCCCGGGTTGGTACACCACCCACCACGCCGAGATGCAGCGCCCTGAGGGGCGTGTGATCCTGTCGAACTCCGACTGGGCCGAAGGCTGGGCCGGCTTTGTTGACGGGGCGATTGAGTCCGGCACGCGCGGGGGGCGCATCGCGGCTGGCATGGTCCACTAACCAGACCAGAGCAGACCGATAGGCGGAAATTTATAGACCGATTTGCAATTTGGTCTACTAATAGGTACAGTTGCGGCGTCGAGCGAGAAAGGCGTCGTATGTACGACTACGGATTCTTCTCTTACGAGTCGAAAGAGGACATGCTGGAGCGCTCGCGTGCGTTCTGGAATCCCAACAAGACTGACTTCTGGCAGGACGCCGGCATCGATCTCGTGATCGATCGCCGCGAGGGCTACTACCTCTGGGACATGGCCGGCCGACGGCTGATCGACGTTCATCTCAACGGCGGTACGTACAACCTCGGCCATCGCAACCCCGAGCTGATCTCGACGCTCGAACAGGCCATGCAGCACTTCGACATGGGCAACCACCACTTTCCGGCCTTGGCACGCACCGCGCTTGCCGAGGCGCTGGTCAAGACCTGCGCCCCCAACATGCAGCGCGTGATCTACGGCGCAGCCGGCGGCGAGGCAATCGACATCGCGATCAAGACGGCGCGCCACACCAAGCAGCGCCGCAAGATCGTCTCGCTCGTCAAGGCGTACCACGGCCACACCGGTCTCGCCGTCGGCACGGGTGACGACCGCTTTTCGAAGCTGTTCCTCGCCGACCATCCCGAGGAGTTCATCAACGTACCGTTCAACGATCTGAACGCGATGGAAGATGCCCTCAAGGGGCGCGACGTCGCCGCGGTGATCATCGAGTCGATCCCCGCCACGTACGGTTTCCCGCTCCCCGAGCCCGGCTATCTGCGAGCAGTCAAGCGCCTCTGTGAGGACTACGACGCGCTCTACATCGCCGACGAAGTCCAGACCGGACTGATGCGCACAGGCGAGATGTGGTGCGTCTCGAAGTCGGGCGTCGAGCCAGACATCATGGTTATCGGTAAGGGCATCACCGGCGGCATGTACCCGATTTCGTGCACGATCGTCTCTGAGGAGTGCTCCGGCTGGCTCAAGGAAGACGGCTTCGGGCACATCACCACCGCCGGTGGCTCCGAGCTCGGCTGTATCGTCGGCCTGAAGGTGCTCGAGATCTGCGGTCGCCCCGAGGTTCGCTCGATGGTGCACTACATGGCCGAGCGCTTCCAGCAGGGCCTGCGCCAGATCCAAGAGATCTACCCCGACTGGTTTGTCGGCATTCGCCAGGACGGGGTCGTGATGGGCCTCGAGTTCAACCACCCGACCGGCGCGAAGATCGTCATGAAGCACCTCTACGCGCACGGCATCTGGGCGATCTTCTCGACGCTCGATGCACGCATCCTGCAGTACAAGCCCGGCATTTTGCTCAGCCCCGAGCTGGTCGACGAGATCCTCGACCGCACCGAGATCGCAATCGGTAAGGCTTACGCCGAGTGGAAAGCAATGTCCCGCCAGGAGGTGACGGCATGATCGAACTCGAACGCCACGATCCTCCGGGCGCCGCCCGTGCCGCGATGATGCTCCAGCGCGCCCACTGGGCCGCCGAGGTCTTTGCTCGCTACGACCGGGAGCGCGTCGTGCAGATTCTCGATGCTGTTGCCGAGGCAGCGGAGGCCCACGCCGACCGCTACGCCGAAGAGGCCGTTGCCGAAACAGGCATGGGCGTCGTCGAGCACAAGGTCCTCAAGAACCGCATGCTTTCGCGTGGCCTCTGGGACCACTACCGCGACCACGACTTCGTCAGCCCACGGATCGATCACGACGCCAAAATCCTCGAGCTGCCCCGCCCCGCCGGCGTGATCTTCGCGCTGACACCCGTCACGAACCCGATCGCGACCGTGTACTTCAAGATCATGCTCGCGCTGATGACGCGCAACGCGATCGTCGTGAGCCCGCATCCCGGCGCCAAGGTCGTCTGCGCCGACGCGGTGCGCATGCTGTCGGACGCCGCCGTCCACGCCGGTGCTCCCGATGGCTGCATCCAGATTGTCGAAGAGCCCTCGATCCCGCTGATCGAGGCGCTGATGACGGACCCGACCACCGATGTGGTTGTCGCGACCGGAGGCACCGGAGTGGTGCGCGCCGCCTATCGCTCCGGTAATCCTGCAATCGGTGTGGGGCCCGGCAACGTGCCGTCCTTCGTCGACTCGACTGCCGATATCGCCGCTACTGCACGCCACATCATTGACTCGAAGTCGTTTGATAACTCGATTCTCTGCACCAATGAGTCGGTCGTGATCGTCGAGGAAGAGGTCGCCGACCAGCTGGAGCGCGAACTGCGCAAGCAGGGTGGCCACGTGCTTGATCAGGCCGAGGTCGAACTCGTCCGCGAGCACCTCTTCCCCGAGGGCCGCATGCGCCTCGACCTGATTGGCAAGAGCGCGCTGGCGCTCGCCGAGGTAGCGCACGTGAAGGTGCCGGCCAACACGCGCGTGCTCGTGGCGCCGTTCTCGCTGGTCGTACCCGAGGAGCCGCTGGCGCACGAGAAGCTGTTACCGCTGCTTGGCCTCGTGCGCGTTCCCAATACGCGCTCCGGCATCTCGGCAGCCCAGGCGATTCTCCGCATCACCGGCGCCGGACACTCCGCGTCGATCCACTCGCGCGACGCGCGGACGATCATGGCCTACGGCGCTGCCATCAAGGTGCTGCGCGTGTCCGTCAATGTTGGCAACAGCCTTGGCTCGGCCGGTGCGCTGACGAATCTCGCACCCACGATGACGATCGGCACTGGCTTCTACGGCCGTTCATCGCTCGGCGAAAACCTCGAGCCGCGGCACCTGATCAACCTGATGCGCGTCGCCTACAACGCCGATGCGTCCGTGCCCTTCGACGACTTTACTGGCCTCGAGCCGTGGGTCCTAGACGCCGCAACCCCCGCTGTCTCTGCGCCCAGTGAGGCCCTATCCGCATCACCCGAAACTGACCCGCTTCGCGAGGAGATCCGCAAGGTCATCCTCGAGGAGCTCAAGGAGCTGACCCGCCAGTGAGCAATACAACCGCCGTCGAGCTCCGCTCCTGCATCTACCTCGACCAACTGCAGCCGCAGACGATGTGTTATCTCGGCTCGTGGATCAAGGGCCGCCTGCCGCGCGCTGGCATGGCCGCGCAGATCATCGAGGTTGCACCAGGCCTCGACATCGAGGCACTGACCGACGTCGCGCTCAAGCACGACCGCGTCGACGCTGGCATCCTCTTCGTTGAGCGCCAGTTCGGCTACCTCGAGATACACTCGCTCTCGCCCGCCGCGATTCGCTCGGCCACCAGCGCCATCCTCGATGCGCTCGATGTCTCTGGCCAGGACACGATCAAGCCGAAGATCCTCGCCAAGAAGGTCGTCTCGCGCGTCGACGGCCAGCACGCCTTCCTAATCAATCGCAACAAAATTGGCTCGATGCTGCTGCCCGGCGAATCGCTCTTCGTGCTCGAGTGCCAGCCGGCGTCCTACGCGATCCTCGCGACGAACGAGGCCGAGAAGGCCGCTGACATCAAGGTGATCGACTACCGCATGATCGGCGCCACGGGCCGCGTCTACCTGTCGGGCGAAGAGGCCAACGTCCGCGCTGCGGGCGAGGCTGCCGTCGCCGCACTGGAGGCAATCGCGTGAGTGACGCACCCGCCAATGGAACCGGCGAGATGCACAACGCGTTGAAAACCGCGCTCGCCGAGATGCTGCCCGACATGCTGCGCGACCACGCCAGCGCACCCATCGCCCAAGTGCCGGCACCGCCCGTCGCGCAGACGCTGCGCCCGAGCACGTGGCACCCATCGCAGCAGGCTCCCGATCCTGCCGGCGACACGGCTCCCGCTGTGGCCCCCGCCGCTGGTGGTACCGAGCACGTGCGCATCAAGGATGACCGCGACCTCGACGCCTTCGTGCGCTCGCTGGCCCGTCGCCTCGAGCATCCCAGCGAGCGCGCCGCCGTCTTGGCTGGCCGCGTCCGCTTCTCGCTGTCGGCCTCGGCCGCCTCTAGTTCGCCGGCGCCCGCCGCCGGGGGCTCTCATCGCATCGACCGGGGCGCAGTGACCGAACGGGTCATCGAGCGCGCCGCCGCCGAAGGGTCCGCGCTCGTGCTCGGACCGAAAGCAGTACTCACACCGTTGGGGCGCGATCGCGCACGCGCGCTCGGCGTCACCATCCAGAGGGAGGCAGCATGCTGAAAGGCACTGTGACCGGATCCGTGTGGTCCACCAAGCACGTTGACGACATGCCGCACGGCGCGTTTCTCGAAGTCGAGTTGGAGGCGGGCGGCTCGCTCGTCGCCTTCGACGTACTCGGATCGGGGGTTGGCGAGCGGGTCCTCGTTGCCACCGGATCTGTTGCGGCGGCGCGTTTTGCGCCGGCACACCCGCCCATTGACGCCCTGATCGTCGGGCTGATCGATTCCACCAACTAGCTCACCACCCGATTCACCACCTGACCCAAAACCTGTTCAGCGCGTCGATCCAAGGAGGGATCTAATGTCCGAAGCACTAGGAATGATCGAGACCAAGGGGTACGTCGCAGCACTCGCCGCAGCGGACGCCATGGTCAAGGCTGCCAACGTCACCATCGTTGGTCGCGAAGAAGTCGGTGACGGCCTCGTGGCCGTCGTCATCCAGGGCGACGTCGGAGCCGTCAAGGCTGCCACGGAGGCCGGAGCAGAGACCGCCGCAACAGTTGGCGAACTCGTCTCCGTCCACGTCATCCCGCGTCCGCATGCCGAGCTCGGCAAGCACTTCGCCGCGGGCAAGTAGGAACACACACGATGGCTGGACCAGAAATCGAACTGCGCGTCTATCTCCCAATCCCGCAACTGCGTCGTCAGTTCGCGGCGTACATGGGAACACCGACGCGGGCTCGAGGCTACCCACCGATGGAGGGCGAACACGCCCTGATCGTTGAGGTCGCCCCTGGTCTAGCCATCGAGCGTGTGATCGACCTCGCACTGAAGGCCGTGCCCGAAGTCGAGCCTGGCATCCTCTTTGTCGAGCGCCAGTTTGGCGTCCTCGAATTGCATGCCAAGGACGCCGCAGCCGTCGAGCGGGCGGGCGAGGCGATCCTGAAGGGGATCAACGCCGAGCCCTCGCACCAGTTGAAGCCGCGGATTCTCTACTCCGACATCATCGAGAACATCACCGACCAGCACGCGGTGATCGTCAATCGCAACCGACAGGCCTCGATGGTGCTGCCAGGCGAGACGCTGTTGGTCTACGAAATGACGCCCGCACTGTTCGCCGCGATGGCCGCCAACGAGGCCGAGCGCGTTGCGCCCGACGTCACGGTCGTCGACATCGCGATGATCGGCGCAACCGGTCGCATCTACATGAGTGGCAAGACCGAGAGCATCATCAAGGCGCGCGACGAGATTACCCGCGTGTTGGAAGCGGTCATCGGCCGCGAACAAAAGTAGTCTGGTTCAGTTTTGCTTTGGGTCATGCCTTGGGGTCAGACCCCTAAGCAAAGTTTGTCCCGCAGGAAACGCATATACTCCTGCACCTGAGAAGGGAGGAGACCATGGCGGAGGTCGTGGAACAAGCAGAGGTCGATCGGCTCGCTCAGGCGGCGCTCGCGCAGTACGACGTCTCGCCGCGCTCGACGCTACGCCTCGTCAACCTCTCCGAGAACTGGACGTACCGCGTCGAGGACCCCGACTCGGACATCGCCTACGCGCTCCGAGTTCATCGGATTGGGTACCACACGACGCAGGAGATCGTCTCCGAGCTGCTCTGGATCGACGCGCTTCAACACGACGCCGTCGTCGGCACCGTCACCGCACTCCCGGCCAAGTCGGGCGAACGCGTCATCCAACTCGCAACCGACGTCTTGCCCGAACGCAGCGTGGTGCTGTTTGCGTGGGAGGACGGCGCACCGCCCGATCCCGATCAGGATCTCGTGCCGGTCTACCACACGCTCGGCGCGATGAGCGCAGGGATGCACGCGCACTCTCGCGCGTGGCAGAGCCCCGCTGACTTCACGCGCTTTGCTTGGGACTTCGAGACAGCCCTTGGCCCGAATGGGCACTGGGGGCCTTGGCAGGATGCTGTTGGCCTTGACGATGCAACTCGCGATCTGTTCCAGCGCATCGTCGATGTTATTGATCGACGACTGCAGGCCTACGGCAAAGGTCCCGAGCGCTACGGCCTGATCCACGCCGACATGCGGCCTGCCAACGTGCTCGTGCTCGGCAACGACGTGCGCGCGATCGACTTTGACGACTGTGGCAGCGGCTGGTTTATGTACGACTTCGCGACGACGATCTCGTTTATCGAAGACCACCCGATGGTGCCCGAGTGGCGCGCCTCGTGGCTTGAGGGCTACCGCTCGGTAGGCACACTGAGTGCCGAGGACGAGGCCGAACTCGACACGTTCGTCATGCTCCGTCGCCTGATGCTCGTCTGCTGGATTGGCTCGCACTTTGCCCACGCCACTGAGGCGCAAGAACTCGGTGCGGGCTTTACTGTCGCTACCTGTCCGCTCGCAGAAACCTATCTCTCGCAGTACGCCTGACCTGGAGGTCATCTGATGTCGAAGATGTTTAACTCGCTCGAGGGCCGCAGCGTCCTCGTCACCGGTGGCACCAAGGGCATTGGCCTTGGCATCGCGAAAGTGTTCGTGGAGGCCGGCTGCAAGGTCGTGGTCTCGGGACGCCACGAGGCGACTGGCACCGATGCAGTGGCGACGCTCGGCGGCGAGACCTCCTACGTCAAGGGCGACGTCGGTGTTGCCGCCGACTGCAAGCACGTCGTCGAAGAGACGGTCCGTCGTCACGGAGGTCTCGACGTGGTCTGTGCGAATGCTGGTGTGTTTCCTGAGTGCCGCCTCGAGGACATGACGGAAGAGACGCTCGATCAGATCATCAACACGAACCTCAAGGGCAACATCCTGACCGTGACGCACGCGATTTCCGCGCTCGCTAAATCGGGCCACGGACGCATCGTGCTGACCTCCTCGATCACAGGCCCGCTCACGGCAATTCCGGCGCTCTCGCACTATGCCGCCACCAAGGCAGGCCAGCTCGGCTTCATGCGCACCGCAGCGATGGAACTAGCACCCAAGAAGATCACGATCAACGCCGTGCTGCCCGGCAATGTCATGACCGATGGTCTCGTCGGACTCGGCCAGGAATACCTCGACTCGGCCGCCGCCTCAATCCCGCTCGGCAAGCTCGGCGACCTTGAAGACATTGGCTATGCCGCCTTGTTCCTCGCGACAGACGAGGCGAAATTCATCACCGGCCAGACGATCGTCGTCGACGGTGGCCAGACGCTGCCCGAGGCTCCCTCTGCGATGGAGGCGATCTGAGCAGCACGCGCACGGCGGGTGATGGAGCAGGTCGGATTGGACCAGCGGCCGTCACCGTGCGCGACCGCATCCTCGACGAGATCGCGAGCGGCCAACTCGCCGCTGGTGAGCGCCTGGGTGGTGAGCGCGATCTGGCGGAGCACTACGCCGTCAGCCGCACGACGCTGCGTGCTGCGCTCGACGCGCTCGAGACGATGGGTGCCGTGCGACGTGCGCCGGGACGAACCGGTGGCACCTTTGTCGCTGCCCGCAAGGTCGAGCGCGACCTAACCAGCCTCGCGGGTCTTCCCGCCTACCTGCGCCGACAGGGCTTCTCGGCCGATGCGCGCGTGCTCTCGACGGCCACGATCGAGGCCGACGCCGAGACGGCCGAGGCATTGGCCATCCCAATCGGTGCGCTCGTGCTCGAGATCGTGCGTGTCCGGCTCGCCGATGGTGAGCCAATCTCGCTCGAACGCGCGCAACTCCCCGCCGGGCGCTTCGTCGGCCTGCTCGACAACTCGCTTGGAGGCTCGCTCTACGAGCTGCTGCAGTCCGAGTACGCGGTCAAGCCCGGCGAGGCCGTCGAGCGGATCCAGATCGTTGGCGCCGGCGCGATGGAGGCGAAGGTCCTCGAGGTCCGCCGCTCGACCCCACTGGTCGCGATCATCCGGACCGCCTGGGACCGCGACGGCAAACCGTTCGAGCACTCTCACGACCTCTTCCGCTCCGACCGCGTCCAGATCGTCGTGCGCACCCCAGCCGGTGCAGACTCCCCCGCGGGGATCGCCAGCACGATCCAAGTCGTCGGCTAGCGCCCGTGGCCGAGCACCGGATCCCACGCAGCGCACCAACGCACCGTCGTTGGGACGTCACGATCCCGCCCGTGGTCTTCGCCCAGCCCAGCGATCTGGTGATCGCCGAGACCAACGATTTTGCTGCCGGACAGATCCAACGCGACTCACCTGCCAGCGCGCTGCTCGACGTCGACTTCGATCTGATCTACCCGCTTGCAGGCCCCATCCACGTGGCGGGTGCCAAGCCGGGCGATGCAGTCGCGATCGAGATCGTCGGTTTCGACCTGCCCGACTGGGGCTGGTCCTGCATCATCCCTGGCTTTGGCCTCTTGCCACCCGGCGAATTTACCGAACCCGTCTTGCGGATCTTCGACCTCACAGAAGGCGACACCACCGAGCTCTGCCCGGGTGTGCGCATTCCGATCGAGCCATTCTGTGGCACGACCGGCGTGCCCGGTGCTGGCATGCACGATGTGCCAATCCCACCACCGCATGCCGGCGGCGGCAACATCGATTGCCGACACCTAACCGCTGGCACCACGCTCTATCTCCCTGTCGGCGTCGAAGGTGGACTGATCTCGCTGGGCGACGCTCATGCGGCCCAGGGCGACGGCGAAGTTGCGATCTCGGGCATCGAGTGCGCGATGACGACCACGTTGCGTGTCGATGTCGTGAAGGGCATGACGATTCCGGCACCGCAGCTACGGCGTCCCACTGGCTCGCTGACACCCCGCGTCGACGCTGGCGGCTGGTTTGCAACGACCGGCGTCGAGACCGACCTGATGGAGGCCTCGCGCAGCGCATTACGCGCCATGATCGACCATCTCGTGCGCGAACGCGGCCTGTCCCGCGAGGACGCCTACATCCTCTGCTCACTGGCGGGCGACCTCAAGATCACCGAGGTTGTGGACGCGCCGATGTGGATGGTCGGATGTTTTGTGCCCGACGCCGTCTTTTTCACATAACGCACAAATACGACCGGTCGATCTGGTTCAATCGCGTTTTAGGAGACCAGTATCCCCCGGTATTGGAGAAGATAAGGAGGACGCTATGTCGGATCACCACCACGACGTGAGCGTTGGGCGGCAGGGCACTGTCGAGACAGTCTCGATTAGTGAGACGGAGGCTGGGCGCCTGAAGCCCGGCGCAATCGGACTAATGGGCGTGATCTTCGTCGCCGTCACCGGTGCCGCGCCGATCTCAGCCATGCTGTTCAACGTACCGTTCGCCACTGGCTTCGGCACGGGCTACTACACGCCCGCCGCCTTCCTCTTCGCGGCGATCATCCTGACGATCTTCTCGATCGGGTATGTCGCGATGGCCAAGGAAATTAGTGCAGCCGGCGGCTTCTACTCGTTCATCTCGCACGGCCTCGGCCAGGCGCTCGGCCTCGCTACAGGTATGTGTGGCGTTGTGGCGTACGCACTGTTCGAGATCTCGCTGCTCGGCGGCTTCGCGTATTTCTTCTCGACGAACTTCAACTCGTGGTTTGGGTGGGAAATCCCCTGGGTCTTGCCGGCCGTGATCGCCGCGATGCTGATAGCGGTGCTCTGCTGGTTCGACGTCGAGCTGTCGGTCAAGGTGCTCGGCATCGCGCTCGTCGGCGAGATCATCATCTTGGTCATCTTCGACGTCCTGGTCTTCGGCCAGGGCGGCAGCTCGACCGGCATCGCGTACGACTCCGTCAACGTGTTCAAGCTGACAGATCCGGGCGTCGGTCTCGCCGCCGGCGTCGGCGTGTTCCTCGCGTTCTGGTCGTGGGTTGGCTTCGAGGCGATTCCGAACTACGCCGAGGAATCGAAGGACCCCAAGCGCAACGTAGTACGCGCCACGATGATCGCCGTGATCGGCCTCGGCGTCGGCTACGTGATCACCGCCGTGGCCTTCGAGTCGGCCTTCCCGAAGGATCAGGTCGTGACGGCGGCGCAGGATCCGGCCGGGCCGTTCTTCGTCGCCATGGAGGCGTTCGGCACGCCGTGGCTGGCCACCATCATGCAGGTGCTGATCCTGACCGGCGCCTTCGCCTGCGCCATGGCCTTCCACAACGTCGCGATGCGGTACTTCTACGCGATGGGCCGCGAGGGGATTCTGCCCAAGGCGCTTGGTAACACGCACAACAAACACAAGGTCCCGCACGTCGCCAACGTCACGGCCATGGTGATTGCGCTCGTGATCATGCTGATCTGGGGTGTCTTCTCGGGCTTCGGCTTCGACAAGGTCTTTGATACGGCTTACGTGCGCATCTACACGATGATGGCCGTGCAAGGCGTGGTCTGGATCCTCGCGATTCAGGCTCTCTGTGCACTCGCGATCATCGTCTACTTCCGCAAGGATGGTCGTAAGGGCAATGTCATCACCACGATGATCTGCCCGATCATTGCGATCCTCGGACAGGCCTTCGCGGTCTTCTTGCTCTTCAAGAACATCGACACCCTGGCCGGCACGATCTCGTACGCGTCGGCGATCGCCCCAATCGCGGTGATTCTGATCATCGCCGCCCTCGCGTATGCCCTCATCCTGAGGAGCAAGAACCGCGCGAAGTTCGACACGATCGGTCGTGTCATCGACGACACCGGCAACTTATAGGACAACGAGGGGGACACCACATCCGCGCGGATGTGGTGTCCCCCTCGTTGTCCGTCGCCCAACCGCGCTAGGTCTGCAGTGCAGCGGACGCGGCGGCTTGGCGGGCCGTCCACACGGACGTATCCGCGTACCATGTGCCGAGGTAGTCGCCCGCGAGGTAGACACGACCGAGCGACTGCATCAAGGCTGGCTGAATCTTTGCCCTCCCAACAAAGGGGAAGGGGATGCCCGGGTCGACCCGATGGAGTTGGCGTTCCACAACGTGACCACGCAACTCGGGGAAGACCGTTTCGAGTTCGCGCTGATAGAGGTCGAGGATCTCCTCGTCAGTCTGGTTGGCGATCTTCCGTGCGAGGTTGGCCGAGGAGTACGACATAAAACTCGATCCGGCTGGGCGCCCGTCGATGCGTGAGCGCATCACGTTGTCCATGTTAAACAGCATCGACGTAGCCCGGCCGGGTGTGGCGATTGCATAGATGCCATCCCAACGCTGTGGGCCTTCCTCGTCGGTCAGGAAGGCGGCCGAGATCATTGGTCCGTAGGTGACCGCGCGCAGCGCAGCATCGACCTCGCTCGGCAGACCTTGCACGATCTCGGCGGCGATGTGCGACGGGGTCGTCACGATTGCGACCTTGGCGTGAAGCATGCGCGGCGTACCGTTGTCGATGCACCCGACAGTGACTCCGTCAGCATCCTGCGTGACCGACTGGACGGTGACACCAAGCCGGATGTGCTCACCATGGGGCGCTGCGAGCTGGTCAATTAACAATTGGGGGCCACCGACGATGTTGCGACCGAGGCCGTCTTCCTTGTTCCAAGCGAGATGGAAGTAGCCAACGCCATAGCCCGCGGCGATCTGCTCGGGCTCGCCCGTGCCACGCGTCAGGGTGCAGCGGAAGAACGCATCGACCTCGGGTGGGAGGACGCCAAGCGCCTCCGTAAACGAGCGGTCGTCCATAAAGTCGAGCATGCGCTGCTGGAGCGCCGCGGACTGCTCGTCTGGGCGGGGCTTTGCCATCGCGCCATAGGTGGCCACGAGTTTGCGGAGACGTAGCCCGACGCGAATAAACTGCACGCGCGCTCGCAACGAGATCGGCAGGCGTAGCGGATAGAGCTCGAGCGGACCATCGGCGACGAGGCGCCCCTTATACGAAACGGCAGTCAGGACACCGGGAATGTCGCCACCGACGATGCCCGTCTCCGTCAGCAGCCGGCCAACAGCCGAATCGTCGCCCCCATAGACGTGGGCACCTAGGTTGAGCCAGTGCTCACCGCGCGTCTCCGACCGAATGCGGCCGCCAACCCGGTCGCCACATTCGAGCACAACGACGTCGTGGTCACGCAGGTCCCACGCTGCGCTCAGCCCGGCAATGCCGGCCCCGATCACGATCACGTCGTGTTGCGCAGGCCCCATAGGGTGAGCGTAGCGCCATCAACTTCGTCACAGCAATCCAAAGAGGACATGACAAGTGCGCACTTGTCATGTCCTCTTTGGATGGTGAGCGGACTTGGATTGCGCTACGGACACAAGGCGTGGGCGATTGTGGTGACGCCCGCAGGGGTCACGCCGCAGCAGCCGCCGATCAGGTCGGCGCCGGCCGCCGCCCACGAGCGGACGACGTCGTCGGGAAAGCCACCGGCGCCACCCGTGGCCCACTCTCGCCGCAGACCATCCCAGACGCGACCGTCGTTTGGATAGACCACGATCGCGAGTTTTGGGGCTGCGCCACGAATCCGTTCGATCAGCTCGAGGGCATACTCGGGTGCCGTGCAATTGAAGCCCACGGCCTCAACGCCCGGCGCTTTCGCGACCAGTCGTACTGCGTCCTCGATCGCAGAGCCATCGGCGAGCTGCCCCGCGTCTCGGCACTGAAACGAAACCCAAGCCGTCGGGCCTTCAAACTCGGTCTGCAGATCTCGGATCGCCTCGGCCTCAAGCAGATTCGGAATCGTCTCCCACGCCAACAGGTCTGGCTCGGGGCCAAGCAACGCGGCCATGCGTGGGCGATGGAAACGTTTGAGTTGCGGAAGGTCTGCGTCGTCGTAGTCGCCGGTGTACTCCTGCCCCTCGGCGAGCATTGCACCGTACGGGCCGAGCGAGGCAGCAACCAGCGTCGCGGGCGCAGTCGGCTCCTCGCGCTGCCATGTCTGTCGTGCTGCCTGCGCGAGCGTGACGCTTGAGGCCAAGAGAAAGTCGGCATCCAAGCGCGGCAGGCCAGCCGTCGCAAACGACTCTTGGCTCGCCTGATACGAGGCGGTGATGACCACGCGCGCGCCGGCGCGCAAGAAGTTGAGATGCACCGCCTCGACGGCCGCGGGACCATCGTTGAGCAGGCGCGCCGACCAGAGATCGTCGGTCAGGTCGTAGCCAAGCGCCTCGAGCTCGGTCGCAAAACCACCGTCAATCGGCACGACACCTTCGGCAATCAGTGCGTGAAGCGTGCTCATCCGTCGAGTTGTTCACGCACATTGTTGGCTGCCAACTGGCCGGTACGCGCGGCTGTTTCCGCGTACCAGGAGCCCAGGTAGTCGCCCGCGAGGTGGATTCGCCCGAGCGGCTGGGTCAGCGCAGGCTGCAGGCGGCCTCGGCCGACGTGCGGGAAGGGCAGACCGCCGTCAACCTTGCGTAACACGCGCTCGACGATGTGTCCCTTGACCTCGGGCAGCACCTCTTCGAGGTCGTGCTGATAGCGGTTGAGTACCTCGCCGTCGGGCAGAGCCAGTGCCTGCTTGCCGAGATTCGCGACCGCGTAGACCATGAAACTCGTACCCTTGGCGCGCGGTGCTCCGGTGGCTCGCATCGCATTATCCATATTGAACAGCATCGTGATCGAGCGGCCAGGCGTGGCAATCGCGTAGACGTCGTCCCAACGCTGGGGGCCGTCTTCGTCGGTCAGGAAGGCCGCGCAGACGTTCGGTCCGTAGCGCAACTCGTGCATGGCCTCGAGCATATCCGCCGGGAGCCCCTCGACGATCTCGCGCGTTACGAAGGCCTGGGTTGCCACGACGGCAGTCTTGGCGCGCAACGTATGCGGGTTGCCGTCCTGGACGTAGTCGACCGTGACACCAGTCTCATCCTGCGCGACGCGCGTCACCAGCGCCTCACACCGCACTCGTGGGCCGAGCCGCGCAGCGAGCGCATCCATCAGCGTCTGCGTTCCACCGACGATGTTGCGGGCGAGGCCGCCGGTCTTGTCCCAGACCATGTGGAAGTAGCCGAGGCCATAGCCCGCCGCGATCTCCTCTGGCTCGCCCGTTCCGCGCGTCAAGGTGCAGCGGAAGAAGGCGTCGGCCTCGGGCGAGAGCGGCCCGAGCACGTCCATCGCCGACTCGTCGTCCATAAAGTTGAGCATTCGCGCCTGGCGCTCCGGCAAGGTCTCGCCCGGCAGCGGCTGTACGACCTTCGCGTATTGGGCGACATACCGCCGCAGCTTGAGCCCGGCGCGCATGAATTCGACCTTGCCGCGCCACGAGATCGGCAGGCGGAAGGGATAGGACTCGACGCGCCCGTTGACGACGAGCTTGCCTCCATAGGAGACGCCTGTCAGCGTACCCGGAATATCGACCGCGTGGGCACCAGTCTCGGCGACCAGACGTCCAACGGCAGAGTCCTCGCCGGCAAAGACATGGGCACCAAGATTGAGCCAGTGCTCGCCTCGCGGGATCGACATTAGTCGACCGCCAACACGATCGGTCGACTCGAGCATGATGACATCGAGATCCTTGAGGTCCCATGCGGCCGCGAGCCCGGCCACACCGGCACCAATCACTACGACGTCGCAGGTCTCAGGCGTACTGCTCACGCCCCGATGCTACCCGTTCCGTTCGTGTCGCCAGCCAGTTCCAGATAGTCGTAGACTTCCCGAGAACCGTCGATGGCGATCCTTCCTACTCACGTCGATCGCAACAGCGATCAGTTTGGTGCCCGGACTGCCGAGATGGCCGATCTGATCGCACTCTTGACAGAGCGCCGCGCGACCATTGCAGCCGGTGGCTCCGAGGCTGCTCGTGCAAAGCATGCAGCCCGCGGGAAGCTCTTGGCACGCGAACGCATCGACCGTCTTGTCGACCCCGATGGCGCGTTTCTCGAGCTCGGTGCGCTTGCCGCCTGGGACCACTACGACGGCGTCGTACCGTCAGCCGGCATCATCACGGGGATCGGCGTCGTTGAGGGGCGTGCCTGTGTGATCGTCGCGAACGACGCGACCGTCAAGGGCGGCACGTACTGAGACTAGCACGATCAA
>SYIF01000015.1 GCA_005798855.1 Actinomycetota bacterium
GGACATCACATCCGCGCGGTTGTGGTGTCCTCCTAGGGACCCGCTACGCGCTGGACCTACTCCGCGAAGCGGTAGGCGTCGGGGCGGCGGGCGCTGAAGATCGGGATCAGCCGACGCACTTCGGCGACGCGCTTGCGGTCGATGGCGGCCACGCAGATCGCCTCGCCATCGCCCGCATTGGCGAGCACAACGCCCCACGGATCGATAATCATCGAGCGCGCGTAGCGCGCGCTGCCAGCCCAGAAGCCATGCTGGTTGGCAGCAATCACGTAGGCGGCGTTCTCGATCGCTCGCGCGCGCAGGAGGATCTCCCAATGGTCGCGCCCGGTCGCCATCGTAAAGCCCGCAGGAACCATGAAAGCCTCGGCGCCAGCGAGCGCGAGCTCGCGATACTGCTCGGGAAAGCGCAGGTCGTAACAGATCGTCAGCCCGACCGGCCAGCCAGCGATCTCGCTCAAGACGAGTTGGTCGCCAGGCTTGTTGGCCGCCGACTCGCGCGCCTCGGCGCCCTCCACATCGATGTCGAACATGTGGATCTTGCGGTACGTCGAGACGCGATTGCCTTGTGGGTCGAAGACGAGCGTGGTGTTGCTGGCGCGCACACCCGGCTCGGTGTCCTCGCCAATCGAGCCACCGTGCAGCCAGACGCCATGCTGCCTCGCCCACGCCGACATCGCCTGTACGGACTCGCCCTCAAGCGCTTCGGCCGCAGCCACCATCACGTCATCGGGGCCAGTGCCGTTCCAGCGCTCCGGCAACGAAATTACCTCTGCTCCCCGCGCTACCGCTTTCGAGACCAGGCGTTCAGCGACGGCGATGTTGTCGGCGAGTGGTCGATCCGCGTGCATCTGCACGCAGGCGACGATGGTTTCGCTCACGCGCTGGCCCCGGTGAGCGCGCCGCCAAGCTCGCCGAGATCGAGGCCGCCGAGGCCACCACCAAGCAGATCACCGAGGTCGCCAAGACCGCCAGCTCCACCGCCGAGCAACGATCCCAAGAGATCGCTAATTGGCTTGGCATCGGCCGGCGCCGTCACTTCAACCGCCTCAGCGGGAACGACCGTTAGGTCGACGAGCAGGCCACCGACCGCGGGAGTATCGCCCGAACCAGCCGTGTTGATTTGGATACGACGAATGACATGATCTTCTTGCCCAACCCAGACGCTAACCTCGGCCTTGCCTGCCGCGAGAGCCGACAAGTCGAGCGGGAGGTTTTCTAGTTGCGTGCCAAGTGCGTCGGTGGCCGAGGCCTCCGGGTCGATCGTGCCGCTAATGCGATCGCACGCGATGCCGTCAACGTCTTCCACTGCAGTCGCCTTTGGATCCCTGATCAACACGGGTAGCTCCCCAAGCAGTCCACCAACAGAACCAAAATCGATGCCGAGTGGCGAGCCGAACTCGTACCACTCGCCGTTCAGCTGCACCCACGCATTGTCCTTGTTGGCGCGGGCCGTCAATGGCAGCTCGATTGGCCCAGCGGTGATTTTTGCGTCTACCGTCACACCTGTGGCGGCATCGCCTTGCGTCGTTGACTCAAGCGTAATCTGTCCGCCGAGGAGGCCCCCGAGTTGACCGAGCGGACCATCGTCCTGCGTTGTCGTCGCACCTCCGCCATCGCCTGCATCTGCCATAGGCGTGAAGGTCGCCGTGAGTGTCGAGGCATTCGGACCGGCAGGTGGCAGCTTGGCCTCCTGCAAGACCTTGCCGGGATCTTCGGCGAGCGAGCTGCCACCACAGGCGGCAAGCGTCGTCGCAATGGCCATCAAAGCAAGGAATGGGAAAAATCGAAGAAGACGAAGCATTGTCGTAGTTTGACTGACGTCGGACGACACCGCACGCAATCCCTACCGATGGCTTACATTTTTGAGAGTAGAATATCGGACGTTATCTCAAGTACTACTATCTTTCTTGTTGTATTTGACAGTGCTATTTATATGCCCCGGACGCTTATAAGATATGACAACCTTTACCTATGTCTGATTCCCGCCCTGATACCTCCCCTCAGTCCGCCCGTGGCTCGATTGGCCCAGAAACCTACGCGCAGGTACGACGTCTGATCGACCGCGGCATGAACAAGACCGAGGCATTTGCCCAGGTTGCCCGCGAGACCGGACGCTCTGCGGCCACCGTCACCACCACGTACTACCGCATCGCCAAGCGACAGCCAGGCGGCGGCGGAGTACGACAGTCCGCTCCCAGCACGACCCGCGCAGCCAAGAAGGCGGGCGAAGCACAGGCCGAGCGACTAGCGCACGATGCACGCGCCGCCATCGATGCACTCCACAAGCACGTCTCGGCACTCGAGGCTCAGCTCGAGGAATTGACGGCAAAGTCGAAGGAGCTAGATCGCCTGAAGAAGGCAATCGGCAAGATCTAGCAGTGCCTTCTCGCTGTGCAAGTTAGCCGCGCTCGAGCTCTTCGAGCAGCTTGCGATAGCTGGCCAGGCGCGCCGGCTCGACCGTACTCTCGACCGCACAGCCGGCCTCACCAACATGGCGGCAGTCGCTAAAGCGGCACTTCGTCGCACTGTCGGCAATATCCCCAAAGGCATCGGCTAGGTCGTGTGGCGTGATCCCCGCCAGCGAGAAACTCCGAATGCCCGGCAGGTCGATCAGCCCTCCCCCACCCGGTAGATCAAGCCACGTCGCAGTCGTCGTCGTGTGTCGCCCGCGTCCCGACAGTTCGTGGATCGCACCAATCGTCAGCGTACCGCCCGTCAACGCATTGACCAACGTCGATTTGCCGACACCCGAATGGCCGATCACCGCTGCCGTGCGCCCGCCGATCAGCTCGCGCACCGCATCGGCACCCGCATCGGTGCGGACGTCGATCAGGACGCCCGGCACACCAATCGCGGCATAGTCCGAGAGCACGGCCTCGGGCGACTCGTCAGCGCGGTTCGAGAGATCTTCCTTGGTGATTGCCAGCAGTGGCTCCAACCCTCCACGCCACGCTGCGACCAAGATGCGGTCGATCAGGCCACGCCGCAGTGGCGGGTCGGTGACCGAAGCGACGATCAGGACGCACTCCGCATTGGCCGCGAGCACCTGCTCCTTCATCGCCCGCTCGCCTTCGGAACGCATCCGTTGTTGGCGGCGCAACTCGGTGGTGCGTGGTTCGATCACATCGATGCGTGCGCCCTCCTCGTCCTCCATGAAGAGCCGCACCCGATCGCCCGCCACGGGTCGTTCTTCGAGGCGACCCGCGAACTTGGCGATGCGCTCCTTGCCTGTTTCGGTGCGCACGGCCGCAAGTCCACCACCAACTGCGAGGACGATCCCGGGGACATCGTGGGTGCTCATGCGATCATCATCGTATGCCGTGGCTCCTCCTTGATGTCGCGTGGATCTGTCTTTTCGCGATTTTGGGACGCGAAAACCACGCCAGCGATCTGACTCCGTTGACCATTTTCGCCGTGGCCTGGCCATTCTTGGTCGGCTACGTAATCAGTGCGATCGTCGTCAATCTCCCCCGCTCGCCCCGTGGCATTCGACGTGGTGCGATCGTCTGGATCGGCATGATCGTAATCGCGATGGCGATCCGCACGGTCGAGCTCGGCCGTCTCCCAGAACAGGCCTTCGTGATTGTCACGCTCGTGTTTCTCGGCACCGGAATACTCGGGATTCGCCTACTCGCGATGTTCGTCGTCTGGCACCGGCGCCGCAAGCGCAACGCGCGGATCGCGGCTCTGACCGAGCCCGAGGAGCTCTAGGGCTTCAGCAGCAGCTTGCCACCAACGCTGTTCTCGCGAATGCGCGAGATGGCGATGTTGGCATCGTCGAGCGAAAGCTCGTCGGCGATCACAACCTCAAGCGTCCCGGCTGCGACCAGCGCGAACAACGCCTCTTGACTCCGGGCCGTCGCCTCCGGTGCGACGGGCAAGCCGCTGTAGCCGATCACTCGGGCGTTCTTCCGATACATCTCTTGGGGAGCAAACGAAAACTCGTGCCCGGCGCTGGCGCCGTAGAGCACGAGTCGTCCACCCGCTGCCAACAGTCGCACGCACGGCGCCGCAAATGCTCCAGCGAGCGGATCGACGACCACGTCGACGCCATCGGGCGCGAGGAGCCGCACTTCCTCTTCAAGCGTCGCAGCGTCGGCCACGACGACCTCGTGGGCATACCGTGAGATCTGACCCACGCGCTCTGAGGAGCTGGTCTGTGCGATGACCCGCGCACCACGCGTCTTCGCCAATTGCATGGCGATCGTCGAGACCCCGCCCGATGCACCGAGGATCAACACCGTGGTGCCCGCACCAACCTCCGCCGCATCGAGACAATCCAACGCGGTCACGCCCGGAATACCAAGCGCAGCAGCCTCCTGATCGGAACAGCCTTCGGGAATCACCGCAAGCGCCACATCTGGCACGGCAACCTGCTCGGCCCATGCGCCATCGCGCACGACGCCGAGACCGGCGCCACGAAACGCCACGCGCTGACCATCGTCGGTCGTGCCAACGCCTTCACAGCCGGGCGTCCGCGGGAGCGGCCCGGCCGCACCCACGCTGCCAAGCGAGATCCAGACGTCGAGCGGATTGACGGCCCCGTAGGTAATCGAGATCAGCGATTCGCCAGCCCCGACCACGGGTGCCGGCACCTCTTCCACGACCAGTGGTGCGTCGTACGCATACTGACGGACGGCGCGCATCGTCTAGACCGTGCCCACTCCGCCGATCAGGACATACTTGACATCGAGGTACTCGTCGATGCCAACCGAGCCACCCTCGCGACCGTAACCCGATTCCTTGACACCGCCAAACGGCGCGTTGGCGGCCGAGATGATGCCCGCGTTGGCGCCAACGATGCCGTACTCGAGACGCTCGGCGACACGCAGCAAGCGCGCGTAATCCTTGGTGTGGAAGTACGAGGCGAGCCCGTACTCGGACGAGTTCGCGAGCTCGATCACTTCGTCTTCGGTATCAAATGCCGTTAGACCGGCCACGGGACCGAAGGTCTCCTCGTGGTGGATCAGCATGTCGGGAGTGACGCCGTCGATGATAGTCGGCTCGTAGTACGCACCATTGGCGTACTCGCCCTCCGTCAGGCGATGGCCGCCGTAGGCCAGCTTGGCACCCTTGGCGAGTGCGTCTTGGACGTGCTCGTCGGCTTTCTCGACTGCGGCGTCGTTGATCATCGGTCCAATCACGGTGCCATCGGTCAGACCATGACCGACGGGCATCTCGCTGACACGCTTGACGAGTCGGGCGAGGACGTCGTCATAGACGCTTCGCTGCACGTAGGCGCGATTGGCGCAGACGCAGGTCTGGCCGGCATTGCGGTACTTGGAGGCAATCAGACCCTCGATTGCCTCGTCGAGATCGGCGTCCTCGAAGATGATGTACGGCGCATGGCCGCCCAGCTCGAGACTGAGGCGCTTGACCTGGTGCGCTGAGGCACGGATCAGGTCTTTGCCAATCTCTGTGGAGCCGGTAAACGAGATCTTCTTGACGCGGTCGTCGGTAAAGATCGTGTCGGCAACCATGCCGGCGTCCCGCGACGTGACGAGGTTGACCACGCCGGCAGGTGCACCAGCGTCCTCGATGCAACGGAGCACGAGCGCAGCCGTCAACGGCGTGGCACTGGCGGGCTTGACGATACTGGTGCAGCCGGCAGCCATCGCGGGGCCAAGCTTGCGCGTCATCATCGCGGCTGGGAAGTTCCAAGGTGTGATTGCTGCGACCACGCCAACGGGCTGGCGCAGCACGAGCACGCGATTGTTCGTGTTCATCGGCGAGACGACTTGGCCGTAGACGCGCTCGGCCTCGCCAGCGAACCACTCAAAGAAGGAGGCGGCGTACTCGACCTCGCCCTTCGCCTCGGCAAGCGGCTTGCCTTGCTCGGAGGTCATGCACGTCGCGACGTCGAGCGCACGCTCGCGCATCAAATCGGCAGACTTGCGGAGGATGCGCGCACGTTGCAGCGCCGGCGTCGAGCGCCAGCCTGGAAGTGCCGCAGCAGCGGCGTCGATCGCAGCCGTCACGTCGGCCTGCGTCGCATTCGGCACGGAGCCGACCTTCGCACCACTGCCCGGGTCGGTCACGTCAAAACGTGCCCCACCGGTTGCGTCGGTCCAAGTTCCACCAATCAAAAGTTGTTCATCGAGCTTGGGCATCGTGGTCGCCATGGCTGGTCAAGCCTCCTTGTCTATAGGCATCGTAGGGCGTTTGCGACGTTCGCTTGCCGCTTGCCCCCAAGCGCGCACAGCACGGTGGTCAACGCAGCCGGCAGCAATCAATCCCACGGCCACAGGAACCGTGGCAGGGAGCAGATCGAGCACGTTAAAGAGCAGCCCGAGCGAGAGGCCCGCGAGCGCCGTCACGACCGTCGCCACAACCGTTGCGCGCACGCTCACGGCCACGATCGCCCCGACCAGCGCAGCGAGATAGGCGTCGCCCCAGCCCATCGAGGCCCCGAGCATCTCGAACTGCTGCAACGCCGGTAGCCCACGCGCTGGCACCGCCGTCGCGAGCGCAGTGGCGACCGGCTGAACTTGGATCGTGAACACCTGCCAGACGTCGACTGCTGTCGCGACGAGGACACCGACGACCAAGGCTGCACGCGGCGCAATCCACCCCGTCAGTCGTCCCAGCGAGACGGCCGCGAGCACAATCAACAGGTCGCCGGCCAGTTGCGTCCAGCCAGTGGCTGGCAGACGCCAGACGATCAGCCACAGGATCGGCGAGACGATCGCGAGCGGCAGCGCAGCGCGGCGCACATGCCAGGCCGCGAACAGCGCAAGCGGTGGCACCGCGAAGGCAGCGAGCGTTGTGACAAACCCAACTGCACTCGGCACGGCACCCAAGAAGATCACGCCCCCACCAATCGCGACCAGCGGCAAGAGCCCCAGCAGCGGGTGCCGCGGAATGCGTGGCAGGAGCGCCGGGTCGCGGACCAGCGGGATGATCGAGGCCTGCAAAAGCACGATCACGAGGTAGGGCCAGCCGTAGGGCATCGCCTAAGACTACGGGCGGGACGGCGCGGGAGGCCGCCCTTGTCTACTCATCGGGGTACGCAGATTCGAACTGCGGACCTCTCCGTCCCGAACGGAGCGCGCTACCAGGCTGCGCCATACCCCGAGCGGGCAAGAGTATGCCAGAAATTCGACTTCCGCCCCGTCGCCCGGCGCGGGCAACCTGCACTTCGCGTTACCGTGTCAGATGTGACGGACCCGATTCGCATTACGCCAATTGGCGGTCTCGGCGAAGTCGGGCGCAATATGATGATCATTGAGCACGACGATGTCCGCCTCGTGATCGACTGTGGCATCGGCTTTCCGCATGGCGATGATCGCGGCCTTGGCGTCGACATCTACCTGCCCGACGTGCGCGCCCTGAAGGGTCGCGCTGTCGATGCCGTGCTCATCACGCACGCGCACGACGACCATGTCGCTGCGCTTGCTCACCTGATCCGCTCGGGTACACCGATCGGTCGCATGATCTCGCTGCCGTTTACGACCGCAATGGTCGAGGCCAAGCTCTCTGAGCACGACCTGCCACTGCCGCCGCTGCAGACCGTGGCGCCGGGTGATCAAATCCAGATCGGTTCGATCACCGTGGAGTTCATCCGCGTCTCGCACTCAATCCCGGACCCTGCGGCGATCGCGTTGACAACGAACCTCGGCACGATCGTACTCACCGGCGACTACAAGATGGACGCGACCGGCCAGAACATCAGGCGGCAGGTCGACCGCAAGCGCCTCACCACTCTCGGCGATGCCGACGTGATTGCCATGCTCGGCGATTCGACGAACGCTCAGTTGCCAGGCCGCACGCCCTCTGAGGCAACGACGATTGAGTCCATCAACGACGTCATCGCCGAGGCCCAGGGTCGTGTTGTCCTGACCAGCTTCTCGTCCCAGATCGACCGCATCGATCATGCCGTTCGCGCGGCGGACCGCACGGGTCGTCAGGTGATGCTGTTGGGCCGTTCCGTCCGCCGCAACGTCAAGATCGCTGAACGCCTCAAGGAAATGAGGCCACCGAACCTACCCACGCTAGGCCGCCGCGACATCGCTGGCGTCAAGGCTCTCGTGATCTGCACTGGCTCGCAGGCCGAAGAATTCGCCGTACTCGGTCGTGCGTCGCGTGGCGAGCATCCCGACCTCAACCTCGGCAATGGCGACACGATCGTCTTCGCCTCGCGGCCCGTGCCAGGCAACGAGGGTCCGGTTGAAGAGATGCAGAACATGCTGCGCATGCGCGGAGCGCGCGTGGTGACGCATCACGACGCTGCCATCCACGTCTCCGGTCATGCCCGTGCCGACGAGATCGTCGACATGATCCGTATGCTGCGCCCCACCAGTGTGATTCCGGTCCACGGCGAGCCACAGATGCTCGAAGCACAGGCCGAGCTGGCGATCCAGAGTGGCGTGGCTGCGGACAACGTGCACGTTGGCTCGAACGGCGACGTCATCGAAGTCGATCAGAACGGTCTCCGCCTCGTCGATCAGATCAATTCGATCGCGATCCCCGCTGGCTCGGACGGCCTTCCGCTGGAAGCTGGGGAGCCGGGATGACCCCGGTGCGGCTCGCGGATCTTGTCGGCTGGTTCGACGAGACGCTCGCTGCCCAGTCGTTCCGCGACTACGGCCCAAATGGGCTGCAGGTCACGGGCGCCGATCAGGTTGCGCATGTCGCCACCGCTGTCTCCGTTTCGCTGAACGTGATCGAACGCGCCGCGGCCGATAACGCGCAGGTCTTGCTCGTTCACCACGGCCTATTTTGGGATGGCGCCGATGCGAGAATCGGACCACTGGAGCGCCGACGCCTTGAGGCCTTGTTTGCCGCCAACCTCTCACTCGTTGCCTATCACCTACCGCTCGACGCGCACGCGACGCTTGGCAACAATGCCCGCCTCGCCGACCTCCTTGGCATCACGCAGCGCGCCCCGTTCGGCGAGCATCAGGGCGTCATGATCGGCTGTCGCGGCACACTCCCAACGCCGACAACAGCAGCCGCGCTCGCCACCACTCTGGGTGGCCTGATCGGATCCACGCCGTTGGTGTTGCCAGGCGGTGACCACCCTGTGCAGACGATCGGCATTGTCTCGGGTGGTGCGGCACGCGATATTCGCCAGGCTGCCGCTGCTGGTCTCGATGCGTTCATCACGGGCGAACCCAGCGAGGACGCGGCATATCTGGCGGTCGAACTTGGTGTGCACTTCATCGCTGCGGGACACAACGCCACGGAGACGGTTGGCGTGCAGGCCTTGGCCGCCGCCGCCGCAATGCAGTTTGGCATCTCAACGTCGTTTCTCGCCGTTGAGAACCCGGTCTAGCAGCAGCCCCGCGCGCTAGTCTCGGCTGCACGATGCCCGACGCCGCCACCCCACCCGCGATCTGGGTTCGCCACGGAACGCTCTGGCGCCCATTCGACCGGGTGCTCGTCGCCTCACGCGTGTATGAGTACGCCGGTGGACTGCTGGAGGTTGGCTGCGCCTCCGAGAGCATTTTCGCCCTCGAACACAACTCTGACAGCGAGTCCCTCCTGCTCCTGATCGCCGCTCTTGAAATCGGAGTGACGATTCGACTCGGTCCTGCCGATACTCCCTTTTCCGCCGCCTTCGCAGCGACGCCTATGCGCGCCGCACACCTCGCCTCCCTCGCCCGACTCGACTCGGTCTGCGTTTCTGTCGCCCCGCGCGAAGACTCGGGGCGCAGCCTCGAACGCCTGGCTGCCCACGGCGTGCTGCATACGGCACTGCGGACCGACGCCGTGCGCGAGCGCACGCGCGAACGCCACGGCCATCAACGGGCGCTGATCACGTCCACCAACGTGGACTGCACACTTGGACAACTCCACACCGACATCACCGCCTTCCGCGCAGCTGGCGACCTCCTGCGCCCCGACGAGACCATCTTGATCACGGTCCCTCTGGACACCCCCTGGGTCGTCACCGTCGCCCTTGCCGCGATCGAGCAAGGCATTCCGGTCGCAATCGGCACGCTCGAAGACATTCCCCTGCTGAAACCGAGTGTCGTCGTCTGTACGGCGGCGGATGCTGACGCCCTGGCCGAGACCACAGCAGGGGGACCAACCCTGTTGACGACGCTGTCTCGCCACCTCGGTCGCAGCCGCACTGCGCCACCTCCGCGCCACCTGATCGTGGGCAACCAGGACGTGCCAGCGAACGTCTGCTCCCAATTGCACCTCGCCGGTACGACTGTGCGTCCGCTCGCGGCAGATGCCGATGGCTTTCTGCTGCCGCCTGGGGCCGAATAGGCGGATCAACTTTGCTTTGGGGTCAGGCCCCTAAGCAAGTTGATCCACCAACCGTCCGGTAATCTGGGCTCATGCCGAGTCGCCTTTGCACCCTTGCTGTCGCTGTCGCGGCGTGCGCCCTACCTCCGGCGGTGGCTGGCGCAGCCACGCCGAAGCCTCCTAAGCCTGGCTCGATGATGAAGGTGACCTCGACGGCCTACGCGGGCCATCAACCCACCTTTACAGGCGCCAAGACACGCCGTGGTATCTGTGCCGTTGATCCTGACGTGATTCCGCTCGGCACGAGGTTTTATGTACCCGGCTACGGCAAATGTCTTGCGGCGGATGTCGGTGGGGCCGTTAAGGGCGCCTTCGTCGACGTTTGGGTCAAGACCGAGCGCACCGCGCTGCGGTGGGGCATCCGCACCGTCACGGTCCACTTTCTCTAGGAGCTACTACCGAGCAACACGATAAAGGCCGCCTCGTCGAGGATCGGCACGCCCGCTTGCTCCGCCTTGGCTAACTTGGAGCCAGCCTTCTCGCCCGCCACGAGATACGACGTCGCCTTCGAGACGGAACTCGTGGTCTTACCACCCAAGCGTTCGATTGCCGCGTGCGCCTCGTCGCGCGACATCCCCGCCAGGGTGCCCGTCACCACGAATGTCATGCCGGTAAACGGACCCTCGACCGGCAGCTCGTCCTCACTCAGCGTCAGCGTCACACCCGCAGCAGCCAGTGCCGCGACCTCGACCTGGCGCTCTGGATCTGCACACCAGGCGGCGACGGCCTCTGCAATCACCATGCCGACGCCATCGACCTCGGCGATCTCCTCCACCCCAGCCTCGACCAGTCGTTCCATCGAGCCGAAGGCACGCGTGATTGCCTGGGCCGTCACCAACCCGACGTGTGGGATACCAAGACCAAACAGCACGTTGCCAAACGGACGCGCCCGCGAGGCGGCGATCGCCTCGACCGTATTGCGCGCCGAGGTCTCCTGAAAACCCTCGAGTGGCAGCAGGTCGGCGACCGTCAGCGCGTAGAGGTCACTCGAGCGCCGAACCAGCTCGAGCTCGTAGAGCCGCTCGATTAGCTTCTCCCCCACGCCATCGATATCCATCGCGCTGCGAGCGACGAAGTGCTTGATGCCCTCGATGTCGCGGCTCGGACAGCGCAGGTTGACACAAAAGTGCTTGGCGTCCTCTTCGTTCTTGACGACAGGCTCGCCACAGGCCGGACAGTCGTCTGGCATACGGAACACCTGCTCCGCGCCGGTACGGTCTTCGAGCACGGGGCCAATCACCTGTGGGATCACGTCGCCGGCCCGCTGCACGATCACGGTGTCTCCGACGCGAATATCCTTGCGGTTGATGTCTTCTTCGTTGTGCAACGTCGCGTGCCGAACGACAACGCCACCAACCTCGACGGGCTCAAGCTCGGCAAACGGATTGAGCGCACCGGTACGTCCAACGTTGATCTCGATGCCGAGCAGCTTCGTGGTGCGCGTCGTGGGCGGAAATTTGAACGCGATCGCCCACCGTGGGTCGCGACCAACGGCACCAAGCATCGCCTGCAACGCAAGCTCGTCGACCTTGACCACTGCACCATCGATGTCGTAGTCGAGGCTCTCGCGGTCACGCTCGATCGCATGGCAGGCCTCGCGAACCGCCTCGATCCCAACCATCCTCTGGATGCGGGGGTTGACGGGAAAGCCGCGTTCGCTAAGCCACGCCAGAGCCATGGACTGCGACCCAAACGCAATCCCCTCCAGCGCGCCGATTGCGTAACTCCAAAACGACAGAGGGCGCTCGGCCGTGATCGACGAGTCGAGCTGCCGCAGCGACCCAGCCGCCGTGTTGCGCGGATTCATGTACACGGGCAGGCCAGCGTTGAGGCGCTCTTCGTTGAGTCGTCGAAAGGCCTCGAGCGGGATGTAGCACTCGCCGCGTACCTCAATCAGCGCGGGTGGATTGGGATCGTCGATCGAGAGCGGGATTGCCCGAATCGTGCGGACGTTCGCCGTCACGTCCTCGCCCGCCTCGCCGTTCCCGCGTGTCACCGCTCGCTCGAGCAGGCCGTCCCGATACACCAACGACAGCGCAAGGCCATCGATCTTTGGCTCCACGACGAAGGCTGGCTCTTCTGCCTCACCGGTTTCGCCCAACAGCTTTTGCAGGCGAATATCCCACGCCATCAACTCGTCGTCGTCGCGCGCATTGGCCAGCGACAACATCGGCAGCAGATGGCGCACCTCACTAAAGCCACCAGAGACCCCGCCCGCGACGCGCTGCGTCGGCGAATCGGGCTCGATCAATTCGGGCTGCGCAGCCTCAAGCGCACGCAGCTCGCGCAGCGCCGCGTCGTACGTGGCGTCGTCAACCACGGGGGCATCGTCGAGGTAATAGGCGCGATCCCAAGCCCGCAGCTGCGTACGGAGTTCGGTGGCGCGGGCAGCGCTCATGCTGTCAACACTCGCAGCAGTTCGGCCGGGGTGTCGACGATCTCAAGTGGACTCTCGGCGGCCAGGGCGTCGCGGTCGAAGGCACCCCACGTGACACCAATCGCATCGCACCCGGCTGCATGGGCGGCCTGGAGGTCGAACGGCGAGTCGCCGATGTAGACCGTCTCGGCTGGCGTGGCTCCGAGCCGTTCCATCGCGACCTGCAGCGGCTCCGGGTGCGGCTTGTGCCGCGCAGAATCTTCGATCGTAATCACCACGTCCCAGACGATCGGCGGCGGCAGCGCCTTCCAAGCAAGATCCACCGCATCACGCATCTTCGACGTCACGATGCCAAGGCGGGCGCCCTCGCGTTCGAGCTCGACAATCAGCTCGTCCATGCCGTCGTAGCGTTCGATCAGGCGGGCCGTGTTGGCGTGGTTCCACGTGCGGTAGGTGTGGAAGAGCTCGTCGGCGTTGGCGGCGCTGAACTTCTCCATCTGCTCACGCAGAGGAGTGCCGATCCCGGCCATCAACTCCTGATCCGTCATCGTCACGCCCAATACCTCGCGCACTGCGTGCTCGTGCGATGCGCGGATCAACTCGACGGTATCGAGCACCGTGCCATCAAGATCGAACAGAACGACAGGCCAGCGAAGCGTGTGCACAGGCGAAACGGTATCGCGCCCGTCCGTGGGCGCGTCCGCCGCGAAAAACGTCGGTAGTCCGCACTACGCTTCTCTGATGCCCTCTACGTCGCTTACCTCGCTGCAGCGCCAGATCTATTGGTCTGCCCCGTCGCCGCTGATCGAGCACGGGCGTCGGCGAACAGCGTTCGGGCTCCTGCTGATACTGGGGTGTGAGCGCCTGCTGCGTGAGGGGCGCCTCCATGGCCCCCAGGCGCGTCTGGCTGCCGCCCAGATCCAGGCAGCACGCCTGCTTGCCGTGCCCGTCACGGGTGCACGCTGGAAGACGCGGCGTGGAGACGTGTTGCGCCGAGACGGCGATGATCTCGCCGCTGCACTCGCCACGAAAGCCGCCGGCTTAGAGGCCTCTCCAGCCGGCTCGCTGATTGCCGCCTGCGACCTGCTCGAAGAGGTGATCGAGTGGCTCGCCGCCGGCGAGTTGCGTGGCGCTGCTGCTCCCGCCGCGATCGACCGACTGCGTGTGGCCCAGGTCTTGCTCAGAGAGCACCAGTTCGATGGCTCAGAAGACGATCACCCCGAACCAGCCTCTGACCGCGAACTCGTCCTCGACGAACAGTCGTCGACGCCGACGGCGTGGGTCGACGAGGACTAGTCGTGCTCCGTTGGGAATTCCTCCTGACAAGGCCTTCTGACACACCAGCCACTATTGCTCAGCGGTCCACGCCACGCTAGGACCGCTGAACCACCCCCATCCCCTCCGGTTACGGCGCCGTGACGGTCAGTACAACTGGGAGGGAGTAGACCATCTGCGAGGTTCCGGGCACGACCTGAGTCGGCAGAATGGCTCCCGCAACAACCTCAACGGATGCCATCTGTCCCGACTTCGCTCCGGACCACGAGAGGACTCCTGCTGGCGACAGCGTGAGGCCCTGCGGCACCGAGCTGTTTGTCTGCGGAGACCATCCGGGGACGGCTGGCGTCGTCGAGTTGGTAATAGCCCACGTGCAGCCGGATGACGGGCAATTGGTCGCCGTCAGCGTCGCATTCGTAGAAACGTTGCTGTTCGCCGGCTGCGTGATTACCGGTGCTCCTGGCACCGCACCACCCTGCAGCCACGGGCGCGACTTGAGCCACGCGATCGGCGGAGTCGACTGGCACCCGTCCGTGGCAGCACCACTGGTCGTAGTACCAATCAGGGGAGTAACCGTCTTGGAACCGCCGCCGAGCGTACCGCCCGTGTTCTTCGTCCACGGACTGGGGCTGTAGACAGCGTTGTGGGCCGTGTACTGCCCATACTTATATAGGGTTTGGCCGCCGGAATTTGTCGAAGACTGGACCCCGCATGCGGACGGGCCCGAGCTGGATTCAATTTCGCCGTCTGCCCCAAGGATTTGGTACGTCACGTGTCCCTTGGCATCCGATGATGTCGACGAGACGGTAGCGGGCGAACTTGCTGTTGCAGGATTCACAACCGCGTTGAGCCACCCGTTGAAGAACGTCTTGAAGACGTCGTAACCGCCGATCACCGGGTCAGAGTCGCAGTTGCCATTGCAGCTTGGTGCACCAGTCGCCAGAGCCTGCCGCGCACCGTAATACTGGTACGGAGGACCAATCGTCGTAGCAGGCTGGTTATTGAACGATGCGAAGGCATTCGCCGCATTCCAGCGACTGTCGTACTTATTGATGTTGCTCCCGTTGAGATACTTGGTCGTCAACGAGGTCGGGGATTTGCTGTACGCCGTGGTCGAGATGCCAAAGATGCCGGGAACGGCGCTGATCGCAAGCCCGCTGATGGCGTTCGGATTCGTCGAATTCCCCGCCTTGAACGAAGCAACCTCATCGGTGTACACGTCGCCGGGCCAGACATTGATGATGTTCTGCTGCCACTGACAGAACAGCGTCGACTGTCCGTTGGCGGCAAGATCACTCAGGCTCGGCGCGTGGAAGCACGGGGGACCCCACTTCATCTGCAGCGACGGTACAAAGTTGGCGTTCTGCAGTAGTCCCTGCCAATTTAGGTAGTCCGTCTCGAGCGCTGCCTGCTGGTACATAAAGGTGCTGTAGTACTGAAGAAAGTACTGCAGGCTCTCCACCGACGAAGGCTCGAGCGCCGTCGAATCCGTCGACAGGTACGTGCCACTCTCGTAGTTCGCTACAACAACAGGCCACGCCGGTGTGGAGCCGCCATTCGCATTGAACAGGGTCTGATTGATGATCCCGTTACAAATCGTGCTGTTCATGGTTTCGACTTGAGGGAACCACTGCAACAGATTCGCATTTTCCGTCGAGAGGGTATACGCCGGATTCCCTGGGTTGTTCTGCGCATTGCTGATGAATGTCTGATGGTCGGTCCATCGTTACGCAATCGCAGAAACGCAATTTTGCAGTGGCTGGAACGCTGTTATCTGCGTGAGCTTGTTGAGCGTCGTCTTGAGCTGTGCAAGCTGCTGCGAGATGCAGGTGAGCTGGCTCGAGACCGACATGATCACGGAGGAATTCGTCATGCCCGGTTGCGTGGCAAACATCATTCCCGCCACCCCAGTGAGCAAGGTGTACGGACCAGAGGTCGCCATGGCCGTTGCGATTCCGGCTGCCATGTACACGCCGTATTGCGCCACGATCGCGTTCTGTGCCGCATTCGACGGCGGCAAGATGTTCGCGGGGCACGGAGCGGCCGAAGCTGCTCGTACGGTGCTGCTCGACGACGTGTAGGTGGGATGCCGGTCGGGACTTGTTCCGCGGAAACCTGGGAATCGCCGACCATCGCCGAGGCGGGCAACGAGATCATCGACAAGAACGTCGTACCCACCAAGGGCTTCCGCACGCTTCACCAACGTGGCTCCGCGCAGCGTGTGCGTCCCGTAGCGGACCTGCATCCAACCCAACTGCGGGCTGAGGCCGAGCCGCTGATACACGCGTCGCTCGATCGACTTGACCTTCCCACCTTGGAGCGCTCGGTAACGAGCCGCAACGGTCGTCGCGAAACTCACCAACAGGAGCCCATCGGCTCGCGTGGTGCGGCTTGTGACTGCCTGAAGATGACCTTCGAACGGCTTGCCCCGCACCGTCCCGCCTGCGGTCGAGAGTAAGAACGGCAACCGACCCTTGCTGACTGCGATCTGACCCGCTCCGGCATTGACCGTACGGCCGGTGCCAACGATCTTTCCATCGGCATCGGTAACGGTGACCGTCGCCGCATCCAGCGGCGTCATTGGCGCCACCTGCGCACTGATCTGAATGATCCGCTCTTTGCCCAGAGACGGCTTGACCTTCGCGGCCGCCGTCCCAACCAATGACAACGCCACCACCACGACCGCCCCGACCAGCATCAGATTTCGCAGCGATCGGTGACGCATCAGACTTCTCCCTCAAACGTGACTTCTCAATAGTTGACAGCGAAACGCCCTGTCAATTCTGCGTGCGATCGCCGACGCAAACGCTCCGCTCGAAAAACCACTCCTAAAACGTCCAAGTCAATCCCCGTCGAGCAGACCCTCTAGGCCCGTCACGAGCGTCGCGCTCGCGGGATGCTCCCAGTCGACGTGCAGCGCCGTGATCGCGACGTAACCATCTGCGATCGCCTCAAAGTCTGTCCCCGGCGCGCGGTGATAGTCGGCATCGCCCGCATAGAGGCGAAAGCGCTGCTTGCCCTCACGTGCCTCGGCGAGTTCGATCTGGTCGGCCCAGATTCGGCGACCAAGCTTGCAGACGCGTAGGCCCTGGGGTGTACCGGTCGGACAGTTGAGATTGACGAGCATGTCCTTGCCAAACGTGCCAGCCGCGAGCAGCGTGGCAAGGCGAGGCACAATCCGCTCGGCCGTCGCAAACTCGTAGTCGCCATCGCGCGTGTGATGCAGCTCGCCACCGGTCGATTGCTGCGAGATCGCGAGTCCGGGATAGCCGAGCAGAATCCCCTCCATCGCTGCGGCGACGGTACCCGAGTAGGTGACGTCATCGCCGAGGTTGAGTCCAAGGTTGGCACCCGCAACGACGAGATCGAAGGACGAACCGGATTCGCGCGCCTCGGCAAAGCGTACGCAGTCGACAGGCGTGCCACCGACAGCAAACGCCTGTGCTGCGCCCGACACCTCGCGCTCCTCGATCTCGAGCGTGCCGCGGATCGTGATGCCACGAGCAACCGCACTCTGATTCGTCGCGGGAGCAACGACCAGCACCTCCGCAACCGTACTGAGCGCACGCGCGACCGCGCGAAGCCCCGGCGAGTCGATGCCGTCGTCGTTCGTCAGGAGCACGCGCATGAATCCTGAAGTTTACCCGGCTCCGTCTGCTGACCACGTGGGTGCAGGAGAAACCATGAGTGGCTTCACCCCCTCCGAACGCGTCAAATTTAGCCTGATCGCCCTCGTCGCGGTGACGGCGATTGGGCTTGAGGGTGCCGAGCTGATCGCGATCTACGTGATCGCGGCGCTCGCCTTCTAATAGGTCTAGCCGTTTTCCGAACGACGCGGGTCTGAACCCGATCCGGTGACGTAGTCCACGCGCACAAGACAGAGCGCGTGGGCCGGTGCCGTCCAGCCCGCCTCGGACCGCAGCGCGCCCGTTAGGAGCGCAGGAAACAGCTCTGGCGCGTTGCCCCTGTCACCACGTGCCGTCACGATCATCGTGCCCACGAGCGTGCGCACCATGTGGCGTAGAAACGCGTTAGCCGTAATCTCAAAGAGAATCCCCGTCTCCGTGTCGAGCCACCGCGCCGTCTGCACCGTACGCGTAAACGTCTTGTGCTCGGTCTCCGCGGGTGTGAAGGCACGAAAGTCGTGCTCGCCAACGATCGTCGCCGCCAACGTGTCGAGGACTGAGCGGTCCAACTGGCGGGGTTCGTGCAGCTCGCGGCGACACTGGAGCGGGTCGCGCAGTTGCCCGAGCCGCACGTCGTAGGTATACGAGCGGCTGCGCGCAGAGAAACGCGCACTAAAGTCGGCCGGCACCTCCTCGGCGGCAGTGACCACGATGTCGGTGGGCAGGATGTCGTTGAGTGCACGCGGCAGCGCAGCCGTCGGTGGACCACCCTGCCGCAAAACGCTGACTACCTGCCCCGTAGCGTGCACCCCCGCATCGGTGCGTCCAGCCACGACGACGTCGCCACGGGCATCATGGAGGCGGTCGATCGCGCGGGTCAGCTCGCGTTCGATCGTGCGCGTGTTTGGCTGCTGCGCCCAGCCGTTGAACCCCGTGCCGTCGTAGGCCACCTGCAGGCGCGTATTGATCACAAGACGGGATCGACGCGGTCCAGGAGCTGGGCCGCACCACCGCCCCGAGCCACGATGATGAGACAGCCAACTGCCAACAAGGCTCCACCGATCAGTGGAGCACCACCGTCGACGCGACCAGCAGTCGCCACAATCACGAGTGTCACGACGAGCACGACGAATGCCGACAGGCGACTCGCCACGCCAAGCGCGAGCATCAGCCCAAACAGCACCAGCAGCAGCACTCCGATCCAGGTCAGCAGCGACGGCGCTGGCAGACCCCAATCCTTGGCGTGCAGCGCCACCACCGCCTGTCCGCGCAGGTTGAGCACGCCGACAACCAATGCCGCCACACCGACGAGCACCCGCACAAACATCAGCACTACGACATCAAGCCCACGCGAACGCGGAGCCCTCTCGGGAATGCCGAGATTGATCAGGCGGCGCTGACTCTGCGGGTCGAACACGGCAGCCCCTCTACGACTCGGTCGACGCGCCAGCGTCGATCTGCGTACCCTCGATAACTGCGCGTAACGCTGGCTCAAGTGCCTCGAACGCCACCGATGGCACGGTGCAGACGATCGCATACCCCGAGCCGCCAATCGTCGTCAGACCTACAAGCTGACGCAAGCGCAGACCAGCGGCCTCCCACTCGACGGTGCGCAGATGACCAGGAGCACCACTAATCTCGATGTGCTCAACCGGACGCGACTCTTGCACCGGAATCTGATCCGCCAGCTTCTGCACCCAGCCGCTCGAGAACCCTCCGAGACCCATGCTGTTACAGAGCGTCTCTCGCGTCACGACGACATTCGGTTGCGCGCCCTCCGTCAACGGTCCAACGAGCGTCAAGACAGTCCGATCCTCCCAGCCCTCAGGCTGCGGAATCGTGACGGTACCCGACGTGATGTGGGTGGTATCAGTCATGCCCACCGCCCACGCACGGTTAGATCACTCGACCCACTCGAGGATCGCCATCTCGGCGTTATCCCCGGAGCGAGGTCCAAGCTTGACGATCCGGGTGTAGCCACCCGGGCGCTCGGCGAACTTCGGTGCGACTTCGGCAAACAACGCGTGCACAACGTCGCCGCTGCGCAGATAGGCCTTAGCCTGACGGCGAGCGTGCAAGTCGCCACGCTTACCGAGCGTGACCATCTTCTCTGCGATCGGCCGCACTTCCTTGGCCTTGGCGAGTGTCGTCGTGATCCGACCGTGCTCGACGAGCGAGCCAGTCAGGTTCGAAAACAGCGCCTTGCGGTGCGCGGAATCGCGCCCAAGGACGCGGCCTTTGCGTGCGTGTCGCATGGTTAGCCCTCGTCCCCACGCAGCCGCAGACCATGAGCACCGAGTGCAGCACGAATCTCGTCAATCGACTTGCGACCGAAGTTCGGGATGGCGGCGAGGTCACGATCCGACTTGGCAACGAGGTCGCCAACCGTTTCGATGCCAACGCGCTTGAGGCAGTTGTACGAGCGGACGCCAAGCTCGAGTTCTTCGATCAGGATGTGCTCCATCCCGTTCGTCGGGGCGACGTCGTACTCGGGCATGCTCACCTCGAGACTACGGGCCAACTCGGCCGTATCCATGTTGGCGAAGATGTTGAGCTGACGGATCAGAATTTCGGCAGCCTTGGTGACTGCGTCCTTCGGATCAATCGCGCCGTTGGTCTTGACGTGCAGTGTGAGCTTGTCGAAGTCCGTGTCCGAACCGACGCGCGCCGGCTCGACCGTGTACGTGACACGGCGGACGGGCGAGAAGATCGAGTCGACGGGGATAACACCGATCGTCATCTCGAAGTCCTTGTTCTCGGAGGCAGGTACGTAGCCACGACCGCGACCAATGGTCAACGACATCTCGAGCTTCGACTTGGCGGCGAGGTTGCAGATCACAAGATCCTTGTTGAGGATCTCAACGGGACCAGCAATTGCAATATCGGCAGCGGTCACGACACCAGGGCCGGACTTGACGATGTCAGCCTCGACCTCGAGAGAATCACCCTCGATGTTAAGGATTA
>SYIF01000016.1 GCA_005798855.1 Actinomycetota bacterium
CCGACGATGGTGTCTTCAATATCGAAGGTGGCTGCTACGCCAAGGCAATCAACCTTTCCGCCGAGTCCGAGCCCGAGATCTACGCGACGACCGAGATGTTCGGCACGATCATCGAAAACGTTGTGCTCGACCCGATCACGCGCGAGATCGACTTCGCCGACAAGTCGATCACCGAGAACACGCGCGTGGCGTATCCCGTCAGCTCGATCCCTGGCTCCGTGCCAGAGAAGCGCGCCGGCACGCCGACCGCCGTCGTATTGCTGACGGCCGACGCCTATGGCGTCTTGCCTCCCATTTCGCGCCTCACTCCCGACCAGGCGATGTACCACTTCTTGTCGGGCTACACCGCCAAGCTGGCAGGCACCGAAGTTGGCGTGACCGAGCCGCAGACGACGTTCTCGACCTGCTTCGGCGCACCGTTCCTGCCGCAGCGCCCAGGCGTCTACGCCCGCATGCTCGGCGAGCGCCTCGAGCAGACGGGTGCCTCCGCTTGGCTCGTCAACACCGGCTGGGCTGGTGGTGGGTACGGCGTCGGAAGCCGTATGCCAATCGCAGCCACGCGTGCACTCGTGCGCGCAGCCATCGGCGGCGAACTGGACAACGCCGAGACGACGATCGACCCGATCTTCGGGTTGCACATCCCCGTCACCGTCGCTGGCGTCGACCCGAGCCTGCTCAACCCGCGCGATGCGTGGGCCGACAAGGACCTCTACGACGTCACCGCGCACAAGCTCGCAGCGCAGTTCGTCAAGAACTTCGAGCAGTACGCCGACATGGTTGCGCCCAGCGTGCTCGCCTCCGCGCCCGACCCGGCCGGCGAGGTCGCACCCGACTTCGGAATGGAGTAGTCGTTGGTCGGAGAGGGGCCGGTGCTCATCTCCAACCACTTTTTTTAGCCAGATCGTCTCCGTCGGACATGACAAGTGCGCCCGGGTCATGTCCGCCTCGGATTGCGAACGGGGGTTGCTCGCGCTCGTTCTAAGAAAGACCGAGCGGGCGGACTTCGTCGCCGAGGCTGACCCGGCCTGGCGTCACGACGTCGCAATAGACGCCGAGGTTGGGAGCGCCACGCACCGCCTTCATGGCGCGCAAGGTGTTGACATCGCGATCGCCCGTGCGGGGATCGCGGGTCGTGGCGACACAACGCTCGCACGCAGTACGCACGGCCAGCACGGCTGAGCCAATCGCGACGTCGTGCCCAAGCCAAGAGTCTTCCTCGAAGGCAGCGCCACCCGACAGCGTCATCGTCATCCGAAAGCGGCGGTCATCGAGCGAACCCTGCTCGAGCGCGGCAATTGAGGCGACGTCGATCAATGACACAGCGTGCGCCGACCAACCACCCGTCGAATCGTTGACGCGCGCCAGCCTCGCGGGCTCGCCCAAAACCTCGGAGAGTCCTGCGGCCCACGGGCCATCGACAAGATGCGCGGTGGTGGGCTCATCCGAATCCCAGATCAAGTCGATTGCCTCACCAACAATCGGGTCGGGTGCCGAGACGACGGACCCATCTGGGAAGTGCATCGTCAACGTCACACCGTCGTACTCCGCGCGCGTCAGACAGAGGCGACCGTGGCTCCAACTGCCCATCAGCTCGCCCGCCGCATTGACAACGAAGAAGCGACGGTCGAACGGCGCGCCCAATGGTCCCAACTCGAGCGAAGGGTATTCGACGAGTTCGAGGCCCTTAACGGGCGAGTGCATCAGGCGCGAGACGGTGATCACCGCTGCAGTGTGACAAATCCGCCTCCAACCCAGATCAACCTGCCGATCGCACGAGAAGTTGTTGACGCGTGCCGACCGGACGTGTAAGTTAAAAATATGGGCGTAATCGTGACTGCCGGAATGCTCGTACTGGCGTGGATCCTCGCGCTGCTTGGTGTCAGTGCACCTGGAGCGCATGAGGATGCCAGCATGGAGATCCTCGCAATCCTCTGGCTCCTCTACCTGCCGATGGGCTGGATGTTTCTCGCGAGCGGCGTCATGCACACGATCTTCGCCAAGTCAACAGCCAAGAACATTGGGTGGGAGACGAGCCCCTTCCAGCACGAAGTCGGATACGTCTGTTTTGGACTCGGCATCGCCGGCGTGATCTCCGTCCACCTCTCGCAGGATGCCTGGATCGTGATGGCGATCGTGTCCTCCTGCTTCCTCGTGCTGGCTGGCCTTAACCACGTCAAGGAGATCATCCGCGACAAGAACTTTGCGCCCGGTAATACCTTGATTCTGGTCTCAGATTTTGGTGTGCCAATCTCGATCTGGGCACTGCTCCTCAACACCGGAACGGTCTAACCCGCGAAGAGCAAAGCTCGCTCGCGCTGCTTGTGCAGCGGTAGAATCAGCCGTGTGTTGCGCTCTCTCTACCTGATCCTACCGGTGCTCCTACTTGGTGCCCTGCTCCCCGGAAGCGCCGTCGCTTCTGACGCTGCCTCCCGCACCGCCGTCTTCGCTGGCACGGGGCTCTGGGTCGACATCTACGACGAGACCATCAAGGACCCTCAATTCGTCGTCGACGAAGCCGTCGCTCACGATATCCAGACGATCTACGTTGAGACGTCGAACTACCACAGCCCCGCCGACGTGATGTACCCCGATCAGATCCGGGAGATGATCTCACTCGCCCACGCCAACAGCATCAAGGTCGTGCCGTGGTACCTGCCGGGCTACCGCAACATCGCACTCGACAAACGCCGCTTCGCAGCAGCCGTCAGCGTTGGTGGCGCCGACCCGATCGATGGTCTTGGCGTAGACATCGAAGCCGACATCGTCCGCAACCGCCAGCTGCGCGCAAACCGCGCTGCGGCGATGGTGCAGTGGCTACGCGCGACCTATCCCGACCTGCCGATGGCGGGCATCGTGCCGCGCGACGCGCTCGCGTGGTGGCGGATCTTCCCGTACGCCACGATCCGCGCTAACACCGACGCGATGCTGCCGATGTGTTACACGTCGCGCTACCTGACACTTGCAGAGACAACAGCGATGACAGCGGCCTGCGTGACGACAATTCGAGAGCAGACCGGCGACCCAGCCGCACCCGTCCACGTGATTGCCGGCGTGACCGACTTTCTCAAACCACGCCTCCTCGTTGCCGCCGCTCGCGGGGCCAAGAGCGCAGGCGCCATGGGCTTTAGCCTCTACAACCTCGAAACCACAACGCCCGCCGGCTGGCGCGCGATCGACGTCTGGCGATCCCCGGCCGGCTAATTAGACAGCAGCGGTCGCGAGCGCCATGCCGATCGCACCGGCCCGATCGCTGAATCCGTACTTCGCGGCGCATGCGTCGAGATCGAAGTGCGGGAGGCTAAAGATCTCAACGTCGATCGGGGCACCGTCCGAATCGACGTGAACGACACCGCAGACGACGCCGTCAGGCGCATAGATTTCTTCCGCGTGGTGATACGGATGCGTGCTAAAACGAATCAGGTGTAGGCCTCCCTCGTTTTCGAATTCCACCCTCTGCATCATGGTCGGATTGTAGGCGCTCAACGTGCTCTCCTCCGTGAAGGCTTGACGCGTGCATCGCCCTCGATCCAATAAACGGTGATGACAATCGCCACCGCCTCTTGCTGACGAACGATTGTGACCAAAACGCCCCGCTCAAAATCACGCTCGAAACGCAGCCCGGTCATGCGGAAACCCGACAGGTGAGCTGAGCTCACGCGGTCAGGGTCGGTGACGCAGCGCTGGACCTGCTTCAGGGTGACCATAAGCCGAGGCATGTTGTCTGCCGCGTGAGTTGTGAGGACAATTTCCACGATTTCACTTTGATGACTGTCGTACGACACGCAAGTGACAATGTGGGCTACCCGGAGAACACACACCTCCACATTCGCAACGCTTCGTCATTAGCTCGTCACGCGCCATGTCCGCAAACGCACGAATGCCTTCACATCCCACTCCTTCAATTGAAGCCTGTTGCGTTCTTTGACAGGATGGACTCGGTATGAGCAACCGCGTCCTGATAATTCGCCACGGCGACGATCCGCCTGACGATCGCGTCAACACGTATCTGCTCCTACGTGGCTTCGAGCCGGTCACGATCCGACCATGCGCTGGCGACCCGGTCCCGATGCTCGACGAGACGTGGGCCGGCAGCGTCGTGCACGGCGGTCCGTTTAGCGTCTTTGCCGAACAAGAGCACCCGTTCCTCCGCGACGAGCATCGGTGGATTTCCCAATGCATCGAGCAGGAGGTGCCACTGCTCGGCATCTGTCAGGGCGCGCAGTCGATCGCCTATGTGCTCGGTGCCGAGGTCGGTCCACCCGCCTCGGGCCTGCACGAGTTTGGGTATTACGCGTTGACACCGACCGCCGCCGGTGCGGACTTCATGCCAGCTCCGATCCACGCCGCACAGGCTCACTTTCACACCTTTGAACTGCCCGAGGGCGCAACCCTGCTCGCCTCGAGTGAGCTGTACCCAAACCAGGCCTACCGGTACGGGACGACGACGTATGGCGTGCAGTTTCATCCCGAGGTGACGATCGAATGTTTTCGCCGCTGGCAGGCCGCAGACTGGGCCGCCTACGGCAAGCCGGGCGCCCAGACACGAGCCGAGCAAGATGTCCTAATGCTCGAACACGATGCCGCCCAGGCAACCTGGTTCTACGGTTTTCTTGAGCAGTTGTTCGGGTGCGTGCGTGCCGACCCAGAACCACTCGCTCTGCCGTAATCGGCAGTGCCCGACTAGACATGCGGGATACTGGGAGCGTGCCCGCCGTTCGTCCCCGCGATCTGATCGTCAAGCTGCTCGCCGTTGGCGTCGCCCTCGTCGGGCTGACCTCGCTCGTCTCGGCCCTGACCCCCGATCTCGCAAATCGAGTGGCACTACTCAACAGCCTGATTCCAATCCAAGCGACACGGACGGCGCACGTCATCGTCTTCGAGCTCGGCGTGCTGTTGATCATCGTGGCGTTTGGACTCGTTCGTCGCCGTCATCGTGCATGGCAGTTGGCCCTGATCCTCCTCGCATTTACAGCGGTCCTCCACCTCGCAAAGGGCCTCGACGCCGAGGAGGCGTTTGCCGCACTGGCCCTCCTCGTACTGCTGATCGTCAAGCGGACTGCATTTACCGTCGAGGGAGCACACCACGCAACCCGACGCTGCCTCACCTGGGCCGGGTACATCGTGGGCGCAGGCGTGCTGCTCGCAATCGCCTCCGCCGAAGCGGTAGCACGCCTAGCCGACAATCCAATCTCGCTACGAGAGGCAGCCGGACAGAGCCTGAATGCGCTGGTTGGAGCCACGGATTCGTTCTCCGCACTCGGTCTCTACACGGCAGTGGCGATCATCGTCACAGCCATCCTCTGGCTGCGCGCGGTGCCGCCACCTAACCCCTCCGAGCATCATCACCGCGAGCTCGCCCGCAGCATCTTGGACCGACACGCGCACGACGGGCTCTCATACTTCTCCCTGCGCCAAGACATGACACTCGTCTTTGCCCACGACCACCAGGCGATGCTCGCGTATCGGGTCGTCGCAGGCGTCGCGATCGTCTCGGGCGATGTGATTGGCAGCAAGGCCGCTCGCGCCGAGCTTTTGCACAGTTTCCACACGGAGCAGATCGCAATCGGGCGCCGGGTCGCAGCGGTCGGCCTGCCACAGTCGTCGTGCGCTCTCTGGGAGCAAGCGGGGCTGATGACGACCTACATCGGCGACGAGGCAATTGTCGTGCCGCAACAGTTCTCACTTGAAGGGCGCAAGATGCGCAAAGTGCGCCAGTCCGTGCACCGCGTCGAGCGCGCGGGCTACACGGTGAGAATCGCTCGGCGGCGCGACCTCGATCCTGCGCTGCTGACCCGTCTCCGCGAGGCCTCCACGACGTGGCTCGGTGGAAAAGGAGAGCGCGGGTTCTCGATGGCGCTTGATAGCCCGTGGGCAGAGGAGCACGACGACTGCGTGTTTGCCATCGCCCTCGCTGCTGATAGGTCGCCAGTCGCCTACATCCACTTTGTACCTGTGTTGACGACAGGCGACCTGTCGCTCTCGACCATGCGCCGTAGAGCAACGGCTCCCAACGGTCTCAACGAGGCGATCTTGGCAGCGGTGTTCGGGTGGGCACGGTCAGCAGGGATCGGTCGCGTCGGTCTCAACTTCAGCGCCTTTGGTCGGATCCTTCGGTCTGACGATCTGCAGGGTTTTGAGCGCCTCGCCGCCGAGGCGTTGATGCGCGGCGACCGCTGGTTCCAACTCGAGCGACTCCATGCCTTCAACCGCAAATTTCTCCCAGTGTGGGAGCCACGCTACGCCGCCTGTGAGCGGCGCGTCGACCTGCCACAGGCAGCCGTGGCAATTCTGGCGGCGGAGGGTTTGCTCTCGTTTCCGCGCCTGCGGGCCCTGCCGCCCGTGGCAACCGAGGATGACCGGGAACTCGTCATCGTTTAACGACTCGGTACGCTGACGCCATGCATCCCCGCTTCATGCGCGTCACCGCGATCGTCCTCCTGATCACCATCGGTGTCTTCCTCTTGTCCGTCCTGTGGAATCCAATCAACGCACTCTGGCGCTAAGTCAGAGCAGTTCGACCGCGTCACCGACGCGCACGAGCCCAGGCTCCACGACCGAGCCATAGATGCCAAGGTCTGCAGCGCCCTTGGCCTCGATCATCGCGCGCAGCGTGTCGACATCGCGCTCGCCACTATCCGGGTCACAGGTGGTCACCGCACAGCGCGCACACGTCTCATCGACATGAATGACGGCGGCGCCAACCCTGACATCGCGCCCGACCCACCTGTCCTCGACAAACGGTGCGCCGCCCGCGGTCTGGATCAGCATGCGAAAGCGACGACTGTTGATCGGCCCTAGACCCAAGGCATCAATCGACGGTGTTCCGATCAGCGAGACTGAGAAACCCGACCAACCGCCACGTTCGTCAGCGACACACGCCAGACGAACCGGCTCGCGCGCGAACTCGGAAAGCGCCTCGCGCCACGGCCCGTGAACGACGTAGGCATCAATCTCGAGCTTCATGTCCCAGCCGACCGTCAACCGTTCGCCCACCTCCGTCAGCCCTGTCACGGACGTGCCATCGGGCAAAACGATTGTCAGCTGTCCATCATTTAGCGTCGCTGATGCCTGACAGAGCGGCAGTCGCCGAGCAGCGTTAAGCGAGCGGCCATCATCGCCCAGCAAGAAGAAACGCCGATCGCCAACAACTCCATCGGGGCCGAGCTCGAACTGCGCAACTTCGCTCATCGCAAGGCTCTTGACCGGGGTCTGCAAGAGGTGGCTGACGGTGATCATGGACAGAGTCTGACGGTCAGCGCTCGCAGACGATGCCGTCGCTATCGCCGTCGCGGTACCAGGCGTACTCGGGATCTTGCCCGCGGTAGTACGGACCAAGCCCGGCCGCGATGGCCCCCGTGCAGTACGAATAGCGCGAGTCGAGCACGCCGTTGCCTCCGGCCGCAGTCGTCGTGCCGCCGCTGGCCACGGGCACGACCGGTCCTGTCGTAATTGCTGCACGCCTCGGCTGCAGTACCTTTGCCGCAGCGCCACAGCCTGTCAATCCGAGGGTGAGCGCAGCCTTCTCGAGTGGGTCAATCGTCAGTCGCCACCGCCACTTGATCGCCACCCACGTCGCCACATACGTGCAGCGATAGGCATTGAAAGGCGGCATCCACCGAGCGGGATCAGCATCGCTCTTGCTGCGATTCGTATGCGCCGTGACGGCGATCAACGACAGGGAGTAGCCAAGATCATTGGCGAAAGCCACGCGGGTTCCCGCATTCCAGCGAAAGGCACCAGATCGCCACGCCTCTGCCAGCGGCACGAAGTGATCGATGTCGAGGCTGCTCGCGTTCGTGATGAAGAGGTTGTCGTACGCCGACCACCAACGCCCGCCCGACAGGTCACAACCAAAACCGACATGCGGACTGACACGCGCCTCGCTGATTAAGACCTCTTTGCGGGTGTCGCAACCGTTGCCGTCTGCATCGACCCAGAGGTTGAAGAGATCACGCGAGTAGCCCGACTGATGCTCGCTCGCCACCGTCAGAGCACCCAAGAGCCGCGGCGCAGATACAGTCGCTGCAGACGCCACGGCTCCCGTGCTCGCTGCCGACACGACCAGCGCTACGGACGCCAAGAGGGCCACCCGCTGCACGATCGCTCTTAGCACTGATACCCCCGCCGTATCTGCCGTCTCAGCACATCCAATCACGTGTGCAACCACGCGGGCCCAGCTCAGCGCGTTTCCAACGAGTGAGGTCACGACGCCGCGGGCAATTCGAACGCAGCGCCACCGCAGCACGGATCGATGTTGATCTTGCACGTCGCGCACTGACTATGACCATGCACGTCAATCGGCGGCTCGAGGCTCTGACACATCGGGCAGGGCTGTCGGCAGACGGTCGCCTGTAACGACGCTTGCTGCTGCTCAACAGGTAGGTCGCTCATTGCGCTCAGAGCGTACGCCGCGCGGTACTCGTGACACGCATGCAGGACGGCAGAAAACGATCTGCTTGACGCGCGCTGGCACCCAAGCAACGCGCCCTCGCGCATGCCCGTTGTCGTTGCAATCAGGCTCAGCCAAATCGACGTGTCGGCTCGCATGCGCGAGCGCAAGCGGGCATACTGACGTAATGGACCGCCCCTCGCTTGCCAATTGGATGCAGCCGTCGCACACACTCTGGTCGTTTCGACACGTGCGCGAGTTGATTCCCACCGCTCAGATCCGCCACGGTCAGCACCCGCGCGCACTCGGCTATGAGCCTGCAGGCAAACTGCTCGAACTCACATTTGACAGCTCGACGGGCCCGCGCGTGTTGGGCGAATATCTCGCTTCGACCGAAACGGACGCGCTGGTCGCGATCAAGGGCGATGCCGTTGCGCTCGAATGGTTGGCTCCCGGCATTCGTAACGACGAACCACACCTGATGTTCAGCGTCACCAAGTCGATCACCTCCCTGCTCTGCGGAGCGCTCGTCGGTGCTGGCAAGATCGACGTCGACGCGCCCGTCATCACCTACGTGCCAGACGTTGCAGACGGCGGCTTCGGCGACGCGACGGTTCGCCACCTGCTCGATATGGAGGCGTCATACACCTTCGTCGAGGACTACTCGCCAGGGCCGGACATCGTGCTCTACCGCAACTCGGCCGGCTGGTATCCAGCCCCACCCGACCACATGGGGCTGCACGAATTCCTCGCCTCCCGCCAAAAAGAGGGCGAGCACGGACAGCGCTTCCGCTACATGTCACCCACTACCGACATGCTCGGCTGGGTCTGCGAGGCGGCCAGTGGCCTACCCTACGCAATCGCGGTGTCGCAGTACCTGTGGGTACCGATGGGCGCAGAGGCGGATGCGGACATGACGCTCGATCGCTTTGGTGTAGCCCGTGCAGCCGGTGGGCTTAGTGCCACTCCGCGCGACCTCGCCCGCCTCGGCATGATCGTCGCCGAAGGTGGTGCCGGCATTGTCCCTGCCGACTTCATCGAGGACCTCACAACAGGTGGCGACCCTTCCCATTGGGCGATCGGCGACTACGCCGACTGGCTGCCCGGCGGCTGTTATCGCTCCTGCTGGTACCAGCCACGCGTCGATCCTGGCTGCGTGATGGCCGTCGGCATTCACGGCCAGATGATCTATGTCGATCGCCCGCGTGGCGTCGTCGTTGTCAAACAATCATCGTGGTCGATCCCCGACGACAACGCTCTGCATAGCGACGCAGAACTCGCCTGCCGGGCAATCGCTCGCGCGTTGACGGCCGACGAGTCGGACGCGCTCCTCGCAGCTCGTTAGTGCGCGTCTGATTTCAAGAAATCGGTCGTCTCAGGGAGTGCCCCGCGGGGCACCAAACCGAGGCCGATCAGCCACGCCGCCCGATAATCGGCACGGTCCCAAAGAGCGCCATGTCCCCCCGTGCCGACCCGCACCCGCAACTGATCCGGCTGTATCAAAAGCCTTGCGCTCACCACAAACCTCGGCACCTGTTGTGGTGCTCCCGAGACTGGATCCTCCGTCGAATACCAGACACTCAGGATCGTCGAGCCCACCGCACGCCGGCCAATAAAGGCGATCGGACTGCGCTCGACGTAACACGCACCTCGCACCATCGGTGAGCCAGCACACTCGGCCTCGAGTTGGCCGCGCCGAACAAGCGGGAGCGAGTTGAAGCGAAAACCGAGATCCGTGACCGGACTGAGCGCGACCGTCTCCCGGTACGCGTTCGGATAGCGCAAGCCAACGAGCAAAGCCTCGGTACCACCCATCGACGAGCCGACAAGGTAGAGCCTACGTGCGTCAAGCTTCATGCCCGGCAAGCGGCCGGCAATCAGCCGCGGCGCCGCTGCTAGGTCGGCAATCTGGCCGGGCGCCCCATACGAGAACGCTCGCGTCACCACGCCCTGACCATCAAGGCAGGCAAGCACGAAGCCGAACCGTCCCGAAAGTTGAGCCATCTGGTCGGCGCAGGTGCTCGCTCCACCCGCCGGATGTGCAGCAACCAAGAGGGGAAGTACGCGGCCCGTGTTTTCGGCAGCGCGCGGGAAGAAAATCGTCATCGCCCGCCGGCGCCCATTCCACGTCTCGTACCACGTCCGCAGAACTACCGTGTTGGCATCAACATTTTTTCGAATCGTCACAGCGGACACATCAGGGCGTTCGGAGGGGTCTACCGGAGCACGCCAATTTCCCTGTGCAACGGCCGGTCCAATCAAGCCGAGAAGCAGCACCACGGGAAGAACAAAACGTCGCATCACCTCGGTATCGTGGAGGAAGCACCCCGGCGAGCGGGTGACAAAGTGGTGACGCTGGCCGAGGCCGTCGTGCCAGAACGAGTCAGTGTTTTCGCAGAGCACACGGCCGGTTGCGGGAGGAATGCTGCGCCGACCGGCGTTCCCAATCACCCACCCAACGTAGACTCACGCAACTAGTGGAACGCCGCGACTCGATCCGGAACATCGCGATCGTCGCGCATGTTGATCATGGTAAGACGACTCTCGTCGACGC
>SYIF01000002.1 GCA_005798855.1 Actinomycetota bacterium
GACGGCATCGGCGAGGGTGTCCACGCCGCGTTGAAGCGAGCGGCGGGCTTCCTCATTGAAGCGAATTTCCTTATGTGCCATGAAATTGTTCCTCGTTCAGTGGAAGGGGTGGGGTTACTTCTTAGCCTTGGCAGGCTTGCTACTGCCAATGACGGCGAGAATGTCGGACTCGCGGAAGATCATGTAGTCCTTACCGCCATCCTTTACCTCAGTGCCGGCGTACTTCGAGAAGAGAATCTCGTCGCCCACGGCAACCTCGAGCGGCACGTGATGGCCGAACTCGTAGTGACCGCTGCCAACGGCGAGAATCTTGGCGCGCGAGGGCTTTTCCTGCGCGGTTTCGGGGAGGACGATACCGCTAGCGGTTGTCGTCTCCTCCTCGAGCACTTCGGCGATAATTCGATCGCCAAGCGGCTTGAGGTTCATACTGACCTCCAGGTCGGTAGTTGGAAGGGAAGAAATCGTTGGCACTCTCGTAGTGCGAGTGCCAGCAGGACTATACGAACCTTACCTCAAGTTCGCAAACGAGAACCGGCACTCTTAGTGTGAGAGTGACATATTTCGTGCGCGAGACCGCATTAATACAGCAATTATAAGCAGTACGATCACGATGGTACCCGCCAGCGCATAGGCCAGTTGGTCGCCACCAAAATCGGCGATGGGCGCCACCACCAGCGGAATCACCGCAAATCCGACCGACCAGACCATGTTGCCCAAGGCATTCGCTGTGCCGTGGGACAGGCCGAGGTCATCGGCGGCCATCGACAGCAACGGGAAGATGCCTGTCATCAGGATCGGGAAAAACGGCCCGATCGCGACCAGCACGCCCAGCACGGCCCAGTTAGGGAGTGGGAAAACGAGGATCCACGGCATCAGACCCAGCCCGATACCCCCGATCATCGCGATCCGAAACGAACCAATCCGTTCGCCGAGACGACCAGCACCCCAACCAGCCGCGATGCCGATCACGGCACCTAATGCAATCGCAATACCGATCGCCATCGAACTAACGCCTCCCCGACCGAGCGCGAGTGGTGCCAAAAGGTCGACGGCTGCGACGCCGGCGGCGTCTGCCAAGGCTAAACAAAGGGCCGTGATCACCAAGGGGTGCTTGATGAGCGTGCCGATGGTTTCGTGCAGTCCCGGATCGCGTGGCAACGTGACGCCGGCTGGTGCCATGATCGTGGCGATCAGTGCGACGACGCCGATCGCGGCAGCAAACGAGAAGGCGAGGGCAGGGGAAGTCGCCCCGGCGAACGCGCCAAGGATTGGGCCTGCAACCGCACCGGCCGAGAGTACGCCGGAGATCGTGCCGATCGCTCGCGAGCGACGTTCGGGTGCGGTGTTCCCCGTCAGCCAAGCCATGCCGGCTGCCCAGCCAACGCCGCCGCCGACGCCCTGCAGGGTGCGGGCAATGATAATGATGCTTCCGCTCGGGGTCCAGGCAAACAGGATCGTGGCGGCGATGAAGAACGCTACGCCACCGATCATCACGCGGCGGGGCCCGACTCGTCCAGCCAGCCAGCCAGCCGGTACCGTGGTAATCAAGAACGCGATCGGATAGCTCGCCAGCAGAACAGCGGCCTCAAACGTCGAGAGGTCGAAGCGGTTGGCGTACCACGGCAAGAGCGGCACAATCGCGAGGTACAGCAGCGAATCAACGAACATCGTCGCGGAGACAGCAAAAAAGAGCCGGCGCATCCCGTTAGTCTACGCACGCCTGATCACACAGTCAGTTGCACCCGCCCGATACGATGAGCGACACGAGAGCCGGGAGGCGTACGTGCACGCGTTGATGTTTTACAGTCCGCTGGTCACCGACCAGATCAAGACCCGCCGCAAGACGGTCACCATCCGTCTCGGTGATAAGAGCAACAAGTACGAGAAGGGCATGGTCGTGGCGGTCCTCGTCGGCCAGCGCTTTGGACCGCGCGAGCGCGTCTTCGATGCCGTCATCGACAAGGTTGAGGTCAAGCCGCTCGGCGATGTCTCGCCGCGCGAGATCCAGCACGAGAACGCTCAGCTGCGCACGCTCGACGAATTCGTCGATTTTCTCCGCCGCCTCTATAACCGCGACGTCCGGGAGGACGACACCGTGACCGTGATTCACTTTTCGGAGATCCGCTGATGGCCCGCGTCGGCTGCATCGGCCTTGGCACGATGGGCGGCCCGATGGCCGGCCACCTGCTCGATGCCGGCCACGAGGTTGCGGTCTGGAACCGCACCGCGTCGAAGGGCGACGAGCTGGTCGCTCGCGGTGCGCGCCGTGCCGACTCGCCGGCTGATGCTGCGCTCGATGCCGACGTGGTCGTGACGTGCGTCTCCGACACCCCCGATCTCGTGGCCGTGGTGCTGGGCGACCACGGCGTGATTGAGGGCATCCGCGATGGCGCCGTGCTGCTCGACTGCTCCACCGTCTCGCCAAGCTCCGAAAAGGAACTCGCCGAGGCGCTCGCGGGCAAATCCGTCGAAGTTGTGGACGCGCCGCTGTCGGGTGGTGCGGAAGGTGCGAAAAACGGTGTCTGCACCGCCTTTGTCGGTGGCTCCGAAAGCGCGTTTGCCAGTGCCAAGCCGATTCTCGAGGCCTTCTGTAAGACGATCACCCACCTCGGCCCAACCGGTGCGGGGCAGGCCGCCAAGGCCGTCAACCAGATCATCATCAGTGGCACTTACGCCTCAGTCGGCGAGGGACTCGCCTATGCCGAGCAGGCCGGCCTACCGATGGAGGCGCTCGTCGAAGCACTTTCGGGCGGCGCTGCTGGCTCGTGGATTTTGACGACGCGCTCGCCCAAGTACATCTCGCACGAATACCCGGCGGGCTTTCGCACCGTGCTGCACCGCAAGGACCTCGGGATCGCGATCGAAGAGGGCGAGGCCGTCGGGCTCGAGTTGCGGCTAACACGCCTCGTTGCCGAATGGCAGGACGCGCTGATCGCGGCGGGCTACGGCGAAGAAGACTCGTCGGCGCTTGGTCGCATCGGTCGCGGCGACGTCACGCCGTAGGTGTTCTCTCGCTGAACCTGTGCGACGCTGTTTGCTCTCAGGTAGACGGGGCGGCGACTAGGGGAGGACATGACAAGTGCGCACTTGTCATGTCCTCGCCGCCAAAGTCAGACGTTGTCAGACCCACTCGGAGGCAGAACATCAATGCGGCTCTCGCCAAACCGCCCTACTCGGGGAGCTGGAGCGGGCCCTTGTCGTACGGCTCGGCTTTGCGCCGAATCGGTACGCCGAAGGCTTCGGGCGGGCGGAGGTTCTCGCCGCAGACGCGACAATCGACCTGCATGATCGAGCGCAGCGGCGCCTGGCAGGCAGGGCACTCCTTGATCATCTCGCTGCCGCAGTCGGGGCAGGTGGCGAGATCGGGTGGGCCCTCTAGTTCCATGTAGCGTCGCGCAAAGCCACAGCGTCCGCAGAGGATGATCGCGTCGCCGAGGACGCGGCGTTTGTCGTCCTTATCCATGCCGACAGCGTACGCGGGAATGGCCCCAACCGGCCCGGGTCACCGATCAACGCGCCGATCGGAATGTGGACCACACGCGCGTCGTCAGCTGTGACTAAGCTACGCGATGTGGAAACGTGGATCTTCGTCGTGTTCGGCTCGGTGCACCTCGTGCTCGGACTTGGCGTGTTCGGATTCGTTGCCTGGCTGATGATGGGTAAGGACGCCGACGACATCGAAGAGTCCGACGACGGTGGTGGTGGCAGTCGCCTCCACCCACGACCGCGGCGACCTGGTCCGGGCCGTCCGCGCTATCGCCACGGCCCCGCGCGGATGCCGGAACTCAGCCCCCAGCGAGGTCCCGCCGTGCGAACTGCCAAGCAGCCACGCTAAGCGGAATTGCTGCGTAGAGCAGCAGCACCAAGACATCGCCCCACGCCACCGTGCCGCGCTGCAATAGTGGGGCCGGGTTGAACCACGCGAACGGTGACAGCTGGGCGGCGGCCTTCGTCGGACCCCAGAGCGGCAGCAAGAAGTTGGCGGCATAGAGCACGACGATCACCCCGACGGACCACGACAGTGCGCGGCCACGCTCGGAAGAGAACGCGCTGATCACAAAGCCAATGCTGCCGAGTGCCAGCAAGAGCAGTGACGATTGCAGACCCGCAAGCAGCATCGAGACCGACTCGAGGTTGCCCATCGGGTTGGTCAAGGCAACCGCTACCAGACAGCCGAGTGCATAGGCCTCGCCGATGATTACGCAGCCAACGATCAATACGACGAGGTGCGACAAAAACCACGTGCGGCGGGCCAGTGGGCGCGATAGTGCCAGCGCGAGCGAGCCCGCTTCGAGCTCGCCGGCGATCGCACGGATGCTCAGACCAACCGCGAAGAGGCCACCGCCCAGCAGGAAGATGGGGTGTTGAAAGCCGATCGAAGCCCACTGGGCAAGTGGGTCGAGTCCGACGAGGTCGAGCAGGCCACCGAATTGCTCGGCCTGCGCCTCCAGCTGTTTCGTAAACACCTCGCTGGTGGCAAAGACCGCGACGAGCAAGAATCCCCACAGGCCGATCAGCACCACCTCGAGTGGCAGTCGCACACGCTGTTCACGGATCAGGCGGACGATCAGAGCGCGGTTCATGCCGTCGCCTCGTGATCGCGGTAGTACTCCATAAAGACCTCGTCCAGCGAGACCTCTTCGATGCGCACGTCGTGCAGGTCGAGCAGGCTCAGCGCCTGCAGCAGCGGCCCAACCTCGCCGTGGTGCTTCAGCGTCACGCGTGTGCCCGTGTGGTCGGTCAATTCGGAGCCAGGTAGGTCGACCGAGGTCGCGGGGTCGACGAGTTCGAGGACCACCGTGCGCGCGCGCTGCGAGGAGAGCTCGGCAATCGTGCCCTCGCCCACGATCGCACCATCGCGAATCATCGTCACGCGATCGCAGAGCACGGCGACCTCGGCGAGCACATGGCTCGAGAAGAGAATCGCGCGCCCCGCATCGCGGCGATCGCGCAGCAGCTCGACGAGGCCACTCAACACGAGTGGGTCGAGGCCCTCACCGGGCTCGTCGAGGATCAGCAGCAGAGGATCATGCTGGACAGCCTGCAGGACGCCGAGCTTTTGTCGCATGCCCTTGGAGTACGTGTGCACGGGGCGCTCCAAGTCGGCATGCGAGAAACGCAAAAGATCGACAGCAGCAGCACGCAACACAGGCTCGCGTCCCGAGAGCGACGCGAAGTGATCGAGCAGCTCGTTGCCACGCATGCGTCCGTAGAGACCCGGGTCGGAGGGGAGGAACCCGAGCTCGGCTCGCACTGCGTGGTCGCCCCACGGATCGCCACCCAACACCATTGCTGTACCTTCATCGGCACGCAACAAACCAACAATGATGCGCATCGCGGTCGTCTTGCCAGCACCGTTTGGACCAAGAAAACCGCGAATCTCACCTGGCCCTACCTCGAGGTCGACACCGCCTAGTGCAGCGTGGTCACCAAAGCGTTTGGTGACCCCCTGAAGGCTGATAACCGGTTCCACCGACACATCATGCACCGGCGCGAGGCACCACGGGTCAGCCGTCCGCGCTAGGGTTCGACCTAATAGACGCAATGACCCTTAGGGAGGTCCTGCGATGGCAGTCGCGAGCAATGTGGACGTGGTAATGCCCCAGATGGGGTCGAGTGTGACCGAAGGCACGATTAGCCGCTGGCTCAAGCAGGTCGGCGACACCGTTCAGGCCGACGAGACGATCGTTGAGATCTCGACGGACAAGGTCGATACCGAGGTGCCCTCGCCCACCGCTGGCGTCGTGATGGAGTTGCTGGTCGCCGAGGGCGTGACGGTCGACGTCGGCACGCGCATCGCCGTGCTGTCAACAGACCTGTCCGCCACACCATCTGCTGCTGCCCCGGTTGCTGCACCTCCTGCAGAGGTCGCTGCGCCCGTCGAGGCTGCTCCCGTTGCTGCTGAGCCGGTTGTCGCTGCGCCGGTTGTCGCTGCTGCACCCGTTGCGGCTGTCGCTGCTGCACCAGAGCATGTCACGCAGCTGCCGACGAGTGGCGAAGATCGCGCCTTCGTCTCGCCTGTCGTCGCCCGCATGGTCGCCGAGCATCAGCTCGACATCGCTCAGATCGCTGGCACCGGTCGGGGTGGACGCGTGACGAAGAAGGACGTCGAGAACTTCCTTGCCGCCCGCGCCAGCGGTGGTGGGTACGCCGCGCCGATGTCCGAGCCAACGGCAGTTGCTCCGCCCGCAGCGGCCGCACCGGGTGTTGCTCCTCCTGTCGCCGCACCGCCCGCTGCCGCATCAACGCCTGCCGCTCCCGCCGCAGCCGTCGCCACGGCTCCCGCTGGCAACGGCGAGGAGATCTACACCTTCTCCCGTGTCCGGCAGGTGACGGCCAAACACATGCGTGAGTCGATCGAGACTGCCGCGCATGTCACGCAGGTCTGGGAGGTCGATCTCGGTCGCGTCACGGACATCCGCAATCGCCTCAAGCCGAAGTTCAAGAACGATTATGGCGTCAGCTTGTCGTTCCTGCCCTTCATCATGCGCGCGACGGTCGAGGCAATGGCTGCGTGGCCGTGGATGAATGCGGAAGTGCGCGAGAACGACGCGGTCATCAAGCGCTACGTCAACCTCGGCATGGCTGTCTCGGTCGATGACGGCAAGGGCCTGATGGTGCCCGCCATCAAGAATGCCGAGACACTCAACCTGCTCGGTTTGGCTCAGGCTGTGGCCGACCTTGCGGTTCGTGGTCGCTCGAAGAAGCTGACGATCGACGACCTCACAGGTGGCACGTTTACGATCACCAACCCGGGCGTCTTCGGCTCGCTTTACGGCACGCCGATCCTGCCTGTTGGCCAAGTCGGCATTCTCGATACCGGCGCGATCGTCCGGCGCCCGATGGTGGTCAAGGGCCCCGACGGCTCCGAGGCAATCGCAATTCGCCCGATGATGTACCTCTCGATCAGCTACGACCATCGACTCGTTGATGGTGCGTATGCGTCGCAGTTCATGGCTCAGATCCGCACGAACCTGCAGACGTGGGACGAGGAGGCGTACGGGGCGTGAGCACGCCGGTGGCCAGTGCGGCCTATCTGATCGACCTGCCCGGTCTGACGCCCTATGCAGAGGCGCTCGCGATGATGGAGAATCTCGCCGGTGCACGTTCGCAGCAGGCAGTTCCTGACACGCTGATGTTGCTCGAACACGAGCCTGTCGTGACGCTCGGAACGCGTACCGACGTGGCCGAGGAGATTCCGCATCCGGCAATGCTGGAGCAGCGAGGCATTCCGATCGTCGAGGTTGCGCGTGGCGGGAAGGCGACGTACCACGGCCCGGGCCAGCTGGTTGGCTATCCCGTGCTCGACCTTGCACCGATGGGTCGCGATTTGCGTCGCTACGTCGAGCTTCTCGAAGGCGCAATGATCGATGCGCTCGGCGATCTCGGCATCGAGGCCGAGGTGCGCGAGGGCGAAGAGCACACGGGCGTCTGGGTCGAAAACCGCAAGATCGCCTCGATTGGCGTGCACGTCGCCTCGTGGATTTCGACGCACGGCTTTGCCCTCAACGTTGACTGCGACCTCAAACCCTTCGATCTCTTTGTCGGCTGCGGTTTACAGTCGTCGCGCTACACGACCGCGTCGATCGAGGCCGGCCGTTCGATCGACCGTGCCGAAGCTACTACTGCCCTCCTCGCCCGTCTTGGCGAGCGTCTCAACCACACCTGGGAGGCTCTTCCCACATGATCACGGGCTATCGCTTTACCGTCTTCGCTAGCGACCTCGCACGCTCGAGAGACTTCTACGAGAATCGCCTCGCCTGCGAGCTCTCGAACGTCACCGATCTGGGTTTTACAGCGACGCGCGACCAATTGGTCGTGACCGTCGAGGGTGGCGCCAAGCAGCGCAAGCTTGGCAAGTCGTGGTTGGCCGAGGCTGGGCTCTACATCACGATTGTGGTCGACGATTTTGACGCCACGTTCGCCGATTTGACGACGCGTGATGCGCCGTTTCTCGACGATGTCAACGAGCTTCCGAACGGCAAGCGCGTGACGGGTCTCGCCGACCCCGATGGCGTGCTCTTCGAGTTGCGCGAGGCGTAGCATGCCTTGGGGGGCAGAGGCCAAGACGCGTCCCGACTGGATGCGTGTGCGCGCCGCCAGTCCTGGCTCGCGCTTCGAGGAACTCAACGGCATCGTGCGCGAAAATGGTCTGACGACGGTCTGCGAAGAGGCCGGTTGCCCCAATATTGGTGAGTGCTGGGGACGTGGCACCGCAACGTTTCAGATTCTCGGCGACACCTGCACGCGGGCCTGTCGTTATTGCTCCGTCAGTAGCGCCAAGCGCGGCGAGGACGTCGATCCACTCGAGCCGGCCAAGCTGGCAGCAGCAGCCGAGCGGATGGGCCTGCGCCATCTCGTCATAACGAGCGTGGATCGCGACGATCTGCCCGACCTTGGGGCGGGGCATTGGGCGCAGACGATCCGCGCATTGCGCCGTCGCAATCCCGAACTGCAGGTCGAGGTGCTCGTGCCCGACTTCCTCGGCGACGAAGACCGGGCCATGCTGACGGTGCTTGAGGCTGAGCCGCACGTCTATAACCACAACATCGAGACCGTCCGACGCATCCAGCCGAAGGTGCGCATCAAGGGCGACTACGACCGCGCGCTACACATCCTTCAGCGCGCCAAGGAATTGTGGGTTGAAAACTTTCCCGAGCGCGGTCCGCTGCTGACGAAGAGCGGCATCATCGTCGGCATGGGCGAGACGGACGACGAGGTGATCGAGACGCTGCGTGACCTGCGCGCCCACGACGTTGACGTCGTCACGATCGGCCAGTACTTGCAGCCGACGGACAAGCACCTGCCGCTCGAGCGCTGGGTCCCACTTGATTCTTTCCGGCGCTTCCGCGAGGTTGGCATGGAGCTCGGCTTCGGCAGCGTCTTCGCTGGCCCCCTTGTGCGCTCGTCCTATCGCGCCGAAGAGCAGCGACTCGCCGCCGAGGGCGGCAGCCGCGTCGTCGCGTACTAAGGCGAATGTCACATACGGGTCTGACCCCTTTGTGACATTCGCCATCCGACTCGCCAACGGGCGCAATCAAGTCAGGGGTCTGGCTGCGAGGGAGGACATCACATCCGCGCGGAGGTCATCTGCGGATGTCGTCTACGGATGAGATGTCCTAGCGAGCGATCAGGCCCGAATGCTCTGGTCGCACGGCGTGCACAGTGGCAGTGGGGACGATCGTGCGTGCGGCTATAGCGACCTGGTTGGCTGCATCCGCAGCACACCAGATCAGCACCGAGGGTCCCGCACCCGAGAGCGTGATACCGAGCGCGCCGAGTTCGGCTGTGCGGCTACGCAGCGCGGCAAACGTCGGCATCAGGGGTTCGCGCGCGTCTTGATGGAGACGGTCAGTCAGTGCGACGGAGAGATCCTCGAGTGAGCTGGTATGCAACGCGTGCACGAGCAGCGCGGCATGTTGGATGTTCCAGACGGCGCTGCCACGCAGGACGTCGGCGGAGAGTGTCGCGCGCGCCTGCGAGGTCGCAACGCGCTCGTCGGCGACGACCACCACGAGGCCAAGTGCGGCGGGTGGATCGATGCGACGAGCGACAGCTGGGTCGCCAGCAGCGATGGTGAAGCCACCAAGCACGCTCGCGGCGACGTTATCGGGGTGGCCCTCGATAGCCGAGGCACGCAAGACCAGACTGGCGTTGCTCAACTCGCGATCGCGCAAACGATCGGCAACCGCCAAGGCGGCGACGATGGCCGCAGCGGATGAGCCACAACCGGCCCCGAGAGGGATCTCGTTTTCGATCGTGACCGCGAGGTCGTCGCCACGCTCGTCAAGCTCGGCGAGCAGCGTCGAAACAACGAGATTGCTGGCGTCCTGCGGCAGCGACGAGGCGCCCTCGCCGGCAAGCTGCACGGAGAGTGGCCCGGGGCGTCGCTCGGCGCTCACGCGCAGCCGAAAGGGCAGCGCAATCGCGAGGCAGTCATAGCCAGGGCCAAGGTTCGCGGAGGACCCCGGCACGTCGATCATTACTTGGGTCGCAGGCACAGCCGAGAGCCTAGAGGATCGGCCCGGCCCCACTTGTGGGTCGCCTGGCCGAGGTTCCCTTTTGATTCAGAAGCAACTAGGATAGAGGTAGTGCCCTGGACCGAGGGCATAGAGGAGGAAATTCGATGGGACAGACCATCACCGTGACCGTTAATGGCACGGCCCATACGGCGGAAGTTGAGCAGCGAACGCTGCTTGTGCACTTCCTCCGCGAGGCACTCAATTTGACCGGCACCCACATCGGCTGTGACACGTCAACGTGTGGCTGCTGCACCGTGCACCTCGACGGCGAGACCGTCCTGTCGTGCTCGCTGCTGGCAGTCCAGGCCGATGGCCATGCCGTGCGCACGGTCGAGGGTTTGGAGCAGAACGGCGAGCTCCACCCGATTCAGAAGGCCTTTCACGAGAACCATGGCCTCCAGTGCGGGTTCTGCACGCCGGGAATGATGATGTCCGCACTCGGTGTCATCGAGCAGCATCCGGACGCCTCGGACGACGAGATCCGCGAAGCACTCGAGGGCAACCTCTGCCGCGGCACCGGGTATCAAAACCTCGGGGCCGGAGTGCGTAGCGCCGCTGTCGAGATGGCGAGGAACTGAGCATGGCTACCACCGAACGACTCACGAGCGGCGGCGTCGGCGATGCCGTGCTCCGTAAGGAAGACCGCAAGTTCGTCACGGGCGAGGGCCGCTACGTCGATGATCTGAAGCTACCCGGCATGTTGCACGCTGCCTTCGTACGCTCCTCGTTTGGACACGCGAAGATCAACAGCATCGATGCCTCGGCCGCCCTGGCCATGCCCGGCGTCCACGCCGTGCTGACCAACGCGACGCTGCCTGTGGAGACGGGTGTGCTGAGCGCCTCCAACCCGGGCGGCGACGTTCGACACCCCGAGCAGGCAATTCTGGCCAAGGAGTTCGCACGCTACGTCGGCGAGCCCGTGGCGATGGTGATTGCCGACAATCGCTACCTCGCCCGCGACGCGGCCGATGCCGTGCAGGTTGATTACGACCCGGTCCCGGTCGTCGTCGACGCCGAGAAGGCGCTCGAGCCCGGTGCGCCCCTCGTGCACGCCGAGTACGACAGCAATCTCGTGAAGACCCTCGCGCACGTCACCGACGGCTTTGCCGACGCTCTGGCGAAGGCGCCGAAGAAGATCTCGCTGCGCGTCGTCAACCAGCGCGTGACGCCGATGCCGATGGAGACACGTGGGTGCATTGGCGACTGGTCGAACTCGACCGGTGAGGTGACGCTCTACACCTCGACGCAGGTCGCACACTTCGTGCGGACGTTCGTCAGCATTGTCTGCGGCACGTCCGAAGCGAAGGTGCGCGTCGTCACCCCCGACGTGGGTGGTGGCTTCGGCGCCAAGCTCAACACGTACCGCGAGGAGTTCGCAGTCTGTGCGGCCTCGAAGGTCGTGGGTCGTCCCGTCAAGTGGATCGAGGATCGCACCGAGAACGCGGTGGCCACGATCCACGGTCGCGATCAGGTCCAGTATTACGAGGCTGGCGTCGACGAGAACGGCAAGATTCTTGCGCTCAAGTTCGATGCGGTCCAAAACAACGGGGCCTACAACCAGCTCCTGACGCCGTCGATCTCGCACCTGACGCTGTTTATGGTGCCCGGCTGTTACGACATTCAGGATGTCTCGATCACGATTCGTCAGGTCTTTACCAACACGACGCCGACCGACGCCTCTCGCGGCGCGGGTCGCCCCGAGGCAACGCACGGGATCGAGCGGTTGATGGACGCGATTGCGGACGATCTCGGCATCGATGCCGCAGAGGTTCGCCGTCGCAACTTCATCAAGGCCGATCAGTTCCCGTACACGTCGGCCACCGGTCTCGCGTACGACTCGGGTGAGTACCATGAGACGCTTGAGGTTGCCCTCGAGCTGTCGGAATACGCAGGCTTCGAAGCACGGCGAGCCGAGGCGGCAAAGCGCGGCAAGTACCGCGGGATCGGACTCTCGACGTACGTCGAGGTCTGTGGTCTCGCACCGAGTGCCGTCACCGCAGCGCTCGGCATTGGTGCGCCGGGCTGGGAGCACTCAACTGTGCGTCTGCACCCGACGGGCAAGGCAACTGTCATCACGGGCACCTCGCCACACGGCCAGGGCCACGCGACGAGTTGGTCGCAGATCACGCAGACCGAGCTCGGCATTCCGTTCGACGACGTCGAGGTGATCCACGGCGATACGGCTTTCCAGCCGTACGGTCTCGGCACCTACGGCTCGCGTTCGTTGGCCGTCGGTGGCATCGCGCTCTACCGCTCGCTCGGCAAGGTTCGCGAGAAGGCGCGCGAGTTAGCGGCGCATCTGCTCGAGTGCTCGATCGATGATCTTGAGTGGACGGGCACGTCGTGGCAGGTCAAGGGTTCGCCCGACCGCGCCAAGACGATTCAAGAGCTCGCGTACGCGGGTTGGGCGTCGGCCAGTCTGCCGGAAGGCATCGAGCCAGTACTTGAGGCGACCACGTTCCACGATCCGCCGAACTTCACGTTCCCCTTCGGCACGCACGTGTGTGAGGTCGAGATCGATCAGGCCACGGGCCACGTCGAGGTCGTCAACTACACGGCGGTCGACGACTGCGGCAACGTCATCACTCCGATGATCGTTGACGGTCAGGTCCACGGCGGCATCATTCAAGGCCTCGGACAGGCGTTGTTCGAGGAGACGGTCTACTCGGAGGATGGGCACATGCTCACGCCGACCCTCGTCGAGTACCTTGTGCCCAGCGCGGCGGACGTCCCGCCGATGACGCTGCACCGCACGACGACGCCGTCGACATCGAACCCGATGGGGGTCAAGGGCATCGGCGAGGCCGGCACGATCGCGGCGTCCTCGGCAATCGTCAATGCGGCGGTTGATGCACTCTCCGTGATTGGTGTTCGGCACCTTGAGATGCCGATGCAGCCGTCGCGTATTTGGAACGTCATGCAGGAGGCGACGTCGTGATTCCGTCCACACTCGAGTACACCAAGGCCACCTCGCTCGACGAGGCGTTGGCTGCCGTCAAGGCGGGCGCACGTCCGTTGGCGGGTGGCATGTCGCTGATGCCGATGATGCGGCTCCGCCTGGCAGCACCGGGTGCAGTCGTCGATCTCGGCGGTGTGCCAGAGCTGGTAGGAATCTGCGAAGACGGTGATGAGATCGCCGTTGGTGCGATGACGACACATCGTTCGGTTGCGAACGATCCCCTGATCCGCGAGCACTGCCACGTCGTCGCACAGGCTGCGGCTGGGGTTGGCAGCATGACGATCCGCAATCGCGGCACGATCGGTGGGTCGCTTGCCCATGCCGATCCCCACGGCGATCTGCCCGCGGCAATTCTTGCGGCGGGTGGCGCGGTGATCGTCCGCGGTTCGGGTGGCGAGCGTCGCATCGACGTTGGCGACCTGATTACCAGCTACCTGACGACCTCGCTCGCCGAGGACGAGCTGATCACCCAGGTTCGCCTGCCCAAGGGTGCGGGCCAGTCGGCCTACGCCAAGTTCCACCGTCGCGCGATCGACTGGTCGATCATTGGTGTCGGTGTCAGCATCGGTGCAGACGGTGTCCGTGCTGCCGCGACCGGCGTCGGCGACCACCCGACGCGACTGACGGGCTTCGAGTCTGTCCTCAACGCTGGCGGTTCGTTGGAAGACGCGATCGCCAAGGCCGGCGAGGGGCTCAGCCCACTGGGCGACCTCGATGGTTCGACCGAATACAAGCTGCATCTCGTCGGTGTCCTGGCTGCCCAGGCTCACGCCGAGGCCAGCAGCCGATAATCGCCGCGGGGTCGGGCTCGTTCGCGAACCCGACCCCGTACGATTGCCCGGTACCCAGATTGCTCGGAGGACCCCATGCTCGAAGGCAAGCTCGCTCTCATCGCCGGTGTTGCAAACAGGCGCTCGATAGCGTGGGGAATTGCCGAGGAGTTGCACGCGCAGGGCGCGAAGCTTGCCTTCACCTATCAGGGTGAGCGCGTCGAGAAGAACGTGCGCGAACTCGCGGCCTCGATTGGCTCGGACCTCGTCGTCGAGATGGATGCACGCGACGATGCCTCGATGGACAAAGCCTTCAGCGAGGTCGCTAAGGGGCTCGGTGGCCTCGACCTGCTCGTGCACTCGATCGCCTTCGCGCAGGCGCACGACCTGCAGCAGCGTTTCATCGAGACGCAGCGCGACGATTTTTGGCTGGCACTCGACGTGTCGTGCTACTCGCTCGTCGCAATGGCGCGCCGCGCTGAGCCACTGATGGAGGCGCGTGGCGGTGGCTCGATCGTGACGATGACGTACCTTGGTGGCGAGCGTGCAGTGCCGGGCTACAACGTGATGGGCGTGGCCAAGGCCGCCTTGGACTCGACCATGAAGTACCTTGCCGCGGATCTTGGCCCGAAGAACATCCGCGTCAACGCCGTTTCGGCTGGCCCCGTGCGTACTCTCGCCGGCCGCTCGATCCCGGGCTTTACGGTGATGGAAGAGATGGTCGCCGAGCGCTCGCCGCTGAAGCGCAACGTTGATGCCCACGACGTGGGCAAGGCCGCCGCATACCTACTGGATGCGGAGAACGTGACGGGTACCGTGGCGTACGTCGACGCTGGCTATCACGCGATGGGTCTCTAACGAGCGGTCACTACTGCTTCTGAGGGGGGACATCACAAGTGTGCACTTGTCATGTCCCCCCTCAGAACAGTTGCGGGTCGGGTTCCGTCCCCGCGTAGAGCGCTGCGACGTCGAGGGTCACACACTCCACGTTGCGCCGCTCGGCGAGGTTGCGCGCCTGCGGGGCGAACTCGGGGGCCAGCACGATCGCTCGGGCGCCGGCAAAGGTGGCGTCCTGCTCGACGTGTTCGCGGTAGCGGACGACCTGTTCGACGGCAGCCGCGACGGCTTTCACGCGCTTGACCTCGACGAGCACGATGCGGCCCTCGGTGTCTTTGCAGATAAAGTCGACGGGGCCGACGTCGGTGATGTGCTCGCGCTCCAGCACCTCGATGCCCTCTTCGATTAGGTCGGGCGAGCGTTCGAGCAGCGCGTGCAGTTCGAGCTCGCGGCCCTCACGCTCGAGCGAGGCGTTGTCTTCGAGAGCATGCGTGCTGTCGGCGATCACGTCCTCGATCTCGATCATCAGCGTCTCGCCCGTCGCGGGACGGCGGATGGTGATCAACCCTGCGGCCTCTTCGAGCACGGTCGGGCCCGACATGTAATTGATCGGCTTAAAGCCTTTGGGGCCATGGACACAGACTGAGCCGTCGTCTTTGAAGATGACGATGCGGTCGCCGCTCGCGAGGCGTGTCGTCAATCGCCCAGAATATCCGATCGAGCAGCGGGCGACGAGTACCCGCACGACTAGCTGCGGGTGTCGTAGTTCTTGGCGGAATAGTCGGCGAAGGCCTCGCCGTTCTTGATCGCTTCCCACCAGGGACGGTTATCGCGAAACCAGTCGACTGTCAGCGCGAGGCCCGAGTCGAAGTCGGTCTTGCGGTCCCAGCCGATACCCCGCAGCTTGGAGCAATCGAGTGCGTAGCGACGATCGTGGCCGGGTCGGTCGGCGACGCTCTTGAGCGTGGCCGGATCGGCGCCTGTCAGCTCGATGATCTTGTGGGCCGTCTCGATGTTTGGTACCTCGTGCTCGGCACCGACGTTATAGACCTCGCCAGCCGCGCCCGTGTGAAAGACGAGATCGATCGCCGAGCAGTGGTCTTCGACGAACAGCATCTCGCGCACCTGCATGCCATCGCCATAGAGCGGCAAGTCCTTGCCGTCGAAAGCGTTGGTCGTGAACAGGGGGATCAGCTTCTCGGGGAACTGGTACGGGCCGTACGTGTTTGAGCCGCGGGTGATCGAGGCGTTGAGTCCGAACGTCCGCGCGTATGAGAGCACGAGCAGGTCGCCGGCTGCCTTCGAGGCGGCGTAGGGGCTCGAGCCGTGCAGCGGGTCGCCCTCCTGCGAGCGGTGCGGTGGGTCGACGTCGCCGTAGACCTCATCGGTCGAGACCTGCAGGTAGCGCAGCTCGTGCGTGCGGGCATAGTCGAGCAGGCGCTTGGTGCCGAAGACGTTCGTCGTGACGAACTCGTCGCCACCCATGATCGAGCGATCGACGTGGCTCTCGGCAGCGACGTTGATGATGCCGTCGCAGCCCTCGGCGGCACGTGCGACGTCTTCGACGCTGGCGATATCACCGTGCACGAACGTGTAGCGCGGGTTGACGGCCAGGTCCGCGACGTTCTCAGGGCGCCCAGCGTACGTCAGCAGATCGATGTTGACGACGTGCAGATCGGAGTGCTTGCGTAACAGTCGGCGGACGAGGTGCGAGCCGATAAACCCGCAGCCACCAGAGACGAGAACGCGCTTCATGCGACGTAGCCTGCCATACACGCCTCCACGCCTGCGCGCCACGGTGGCAGGACCGGCGTGTCGGCTCGTTCGGAGCTCAATGCGGAGTAGGACGGGCGCTCTGCGGGGGTTGGAAACTCGTCGCTGGTGGCACCCTCGATGACGGTCGTTCGGCCAGCCGCGGCGAGCACGGCCTCGGCCCATTCGAGTCGGGTCACAGCACCGCTACCGGCGATGTGATGGATGCCGGCCGGGACGACGTTGGGGAGGTCCAGCAGCACGGGCGCGAGATGGCCAGCGTAGGTGGGGCTCCCGACTTGGTCCTCGACGACACGCAAGACGTCGCGGGTCTCGGAGAGACGCATGATCAGCCGCGGAAAGTTGGTGTCCTGCTCGTCGTAGACCCACGCAGTGCGCACGACCCAGGTGCCCTCGGGGTAGGCCTCGAGCGCAGCCTGCTCGCCCAGCAGCTTGGTTTCGCCGTAGTACGAGATCGGACCAGCCGCATCCGACTCGACGTAGGGCTCACCCTTGCGCCCGTCGAAGACGAAGTCGGTCGAGAGTGTCACGAGCCGTGCTCCGACGGCCTTGGCGGCCTCGGCGACATGACGATTGGCGAGCACGTTGGCGCGATAGGCACTATCGCGATCTGCCTCGGCGCCATCGACGTCGGTCCAGGCCGCTGCGTGCAAGATCAGCGTCGGCTGGTGCTGCTCTGCGGCGGCCAGTACGGCAGCGGCGTCGGTCACATCTAGGTCGGCACGACGCAGGCCGATGCCATCAGCACCGAGTTCGCGTAGCACGGCTCGGCCCAGCTGGCCCCCCGCACCGGTCACCAGCACCGTCATCCGTCCAGCACGTCCCGCGCAGAGAGGATCGGAGTGTCCGTCGTCCAGAGGTGCTTAACGCGCTCGTCGTTCCACGGAAACGTGTTCTCGTCAGCCGGGTTGTACTCGTGCGTGACGTGGTAACAAAACAGGCAATCGGTCAGCGACTCGTAGCCATGAGCAGTCCGGCCCGGCACATAGACCGCGGCGGGATTGTCCTCGCCGATGTCGATACTCCAGGCAACACCCTCGGTGGGCGAGCCCTCGCGCCGATCGAACAAGACGACGCGGACCATGCCCTGGGCGCAGAAGAAGAGGTCGTCCTGGCCGAGCTCGTGGTAGTGCAGCCCGCGGATCACGCCCTGCTTGGAGTAGACGATGTTCGTCTGCATGCTGAGCTTGCCACCGAGCTCGCGAAACCACGACTCTTTGCGAGCCTCGAGAAACCAGCCGCGCGAGTCCTCATGGCGCGTCAACGGTACGACGAGCGCACCGTCGATGGGTGTCGTCTGGGGGGTCGGGCTCACAGGATCTCGATGCGCGAGCCGTCGCCGACGAGCAGGCGGTTGGCCGAGCGGATCGCGTCGGAGTGTGTGATCACGCAGTCGGCACCGATCAGCGAGTCCTCGATGCGAGTCTCGATGCCGATGATGCTGGAGCGCTCGAGTAGGATCGCGTGCTCGATCTCGGCGCGCTCGACGTGAGCGTCCTCCGAGATCGCGCTATAGGGGCCGACGTACGCGTCGCGGACGGTGGCGCCAGCGCAGATCACAACGGGACCGCGAATGTGGCAGCGCTCGACGGTTGCACCGGCTTGGATGATCACGCGGCCCTCGATCTTGCTGTCGATCACCTCACCTTCAATATCCGTGTCGATCGCATCGAGCACGAGACGATTGGCCTCGAGCATGTCGACAAGCTGCCCCGTGTCCTTCCACCAGCCAGTCACGACGTGCGGCTCGACGCTGAGGCCACCGCCGACTAGGCCTTGGATCGCATCGGTAATCTCGTACTCGCCGCGCCACGAGGGCTCAAGCGCCTTGGCGGCAGCGAAGATCGGAGTCGTAAACAGGTAGACGCCGACGAGCGCGAGGTCGCTCTTCGGCTCTTTCGGCTTCTCGACGAGGAGCTTGACCTTGCCGTCCTCGAGCTCGGCGACGCCGTACTCCGACGGGTTCGGCACGTGCTGAAGCAGGATCATCGCGTCGGCAGAGCCCTCACGGAACTTGTCGACGAAGCTGGCGACGCCATCGCGCAGGAGGTTGTCGCCGAGGTACATGCAGAAGGCGCTGTCGCCGATAAACTCCTCGGCCGTCAGGACCGCATGGGCGAGGCCGCGTGGTGCGTCTTGAGGGATAAAGGTGACTTCGAGCCCAAATCGCGAGCCATCGCCAACGGCGGCGCGAATCTCGTCGCCCGTATCGCCGATGATGATGCCAACCTCGCGGATGCCCGCCTCGGCCATCGCTTCAAGCCCGTAGAACAGGACAGGCTTGCCTGCGACAGGTACCAACTGCTTGGCGCGCGTATGGGTGATGGGGCGCAGTCGCGTGCCCGCGCCGCCCGAGAGTACGAGTCCCTTGACGTCCATTACCGGCAAGCGTACAGGGAATCAGAGCCTGAGTCTTTGCAGGACGAGCGTTGACGCGGTGTTCCGCGTACCGGCTTGCGCTCCGAAGCGAATGTCACAAGGGGTCTGACCCCTTTGTGACATTCGAGTTCCGATTGCCAGACGAACAAGAACTAGGCCGTGTGCTGCGGCATCAGGACCGACAGCAGATGCTCGATGCCTTTTACGTGCTCGCGCATGGCAACGCGGGCGGCATCGCGGTCGTGGGCTTCGAGCGCGGCGAGGATACGGCGATGCTGCTCTTGCGAGTTGAGCATCGACTCCTCCGAGCGCGGCACGCTATTGAGCACGTCCGAGAGGGCGGACTGCGATTCGGTGATCGCCGCAGCGAGGTCGGGCGAGCCCGAGATGTTGGCGATGGCGATATGGAAGCGCGAGTCGATTGCGCGATACGAGCCGTAGTCCGAGAGGTGATAGCCCATCATCTCGGTCACGAGCGAGGCCAAAAACTCGCAGTCGGCAGGCGTTGCATTTTCGGCTGCCAGCTCGGCCGCGCCGAGTTCGAGCACGCGGCGATAGCGCAGCAGCGAGGCCAGCTCGGCACCGCGCAGGTCGCGCACTCCATCTTCCGGTGGGCGCGCTGCATCGGAGGGCAACTCGAGGCTGACGAAGGTGCCGCCGCCGCGTCCGCGACGCGCTTCGAGATAGCCCGCCTCCTGCAGCACACGCAGAGCCTCGCGCACGGTCGAGCGCGACAGCGCAAGGTGCTGGGCAAGGTCGCGCTCACTCGGCAATTGCTCGCCCGGTGCGAGCAGGCCCATGCGAATCGCACGGCCGAGGCGCTCGACGGTCTGCTCGAAGGCGTTGGTCGTGCGCACGGGTGCGAAGACGGCACCGAGGCCGTCGTCGACCGGACTGTCAGCGAGCTTCGTCATTGCAGTTTCGACGCTATCAGACCGTCAGCGTTTTCCTCGATCTTGAAGCTAGATTTCGGTGACGGTCGACAGGTAGTCCGTCGCCCCAAGGTGATGCAGCTCGGCGCGGCGGCGACCGTGACGATCGATCCGCACTACGACCTCGCTGAGGCTCGCATTGCGAACGAAGAGTGCAAACGAGTCGGGTGCGTTGGGTGGAATTGTCATCGTCCAGCGCAGCAGGCCCTGGATCGTGCCGGCGTGCGAGACGACGAGTGGTTGGCCACCGGCCTGCCAGATTGCTTCGGCGGCCTCGCCCGTGCGCTGCCAGAACGCGCCGATCGTCTCGCCATCCCAAGCCGAATCTTCGGGGTGCCAGATATCGTCGTAGGGCGCCTCTTCAATCATCTCGGCGAGCGTGAAGGGGCTCAACGCTCCGCTGCCAAACTCCATCAGCCGCGGCTCGGTAGCGATCTCTAGTCCGAGCGCCTCCGCGCAGGCCTGTGCAGTCTGCTGGGCTCGGACCGCGGGGCTCGCCACGATGCGATCTGGACGATCGCTGCGCGTTGCGAGAGCCGCACCGAGCTCGCGCGCCTGTGCCTGTCCGATCTCGGTGAGTGGGTCCTCGGCCGTCCAGCGGTGGTCAGGACCGCTCGTCGCGTGGCCGTGACGGGCGAGCAATAGGCGTGTGTTCACAGAGCCTCGCGGTCGTTCGAGGGGAGGAGTGGTGCCAAGGCGATCGTGGCGGCAATGATCAGGCCGACGAGTGGGTAGACGAAGCCGGAGGTCTGGAAATAGCGCGCGATCCAGGCCAGCACGAGGAAGGAGAGAGCGAAGCCGAGTGCGGCACGCCATGGAGCGGGGTCGCGTAGTTGGCGGCGAACGAGCAGCAGCGTCAGCGGCAGCCACGTGACGAGCGCAATGAGCACGAAGGGATACGACCCGTCGCGGACGACGACGTTCAGGTCCACGAGGATGCCGCTCAACCCGTAGCCGACGATCCGATACGCGCTTGTGCCGTACACGATCGTGTCATCGAGAAAAGCGCGCGGTCCCCACACGAGGAAGGGCAGGGTGAAGAGCGCGGTGACGCCCACGAGCCAAGCACCCGCTTGCTTGAGGGCTGCTCCACCACCAGCCTGCCAGGCAGCAACGCCGAGGAACGGGATCGCCACGAAGGCGTATTGTTTTTGCACCAGCGCGAGCGCAACGAGTGCTCCCGCCCAACCCCAGCGGCCACGCAAGGACAGCGCGAAGGCGAGCACGAGCGCCAACACAACGGGCGCATCGAGGATGCCAAACCACGTACTGCGAATCATCAAGGGGTTGGCCGCTAGCAGCGCACCTGCGGCGAGACGCAGTTCGAGTGCGCCGGGGAGGAGCAGCGCGGCAGGAACCAGCGCGAGCGCGAACAGGAGCATCAACACGCGGATGTCGCCAAGCGGTCCGGGGAGCGCGGCACTGACGGCACCCAGCACGGGTAGACCAGGGAAGTACGCGAGGTGCTCAAGCGCCACCGTCTCGACACGCCCATCGATGACGGGTGTGCCGTCGAGCGAGTAGAATCGCTCGAGACCTGTGCCGACGTAGGTGGCGCCATACGGGTTGTCCCCGTCGAGGATCCGCTGGCCCGCCAATTCGACCTGGTAGGCCGCGTCATTCGCATGGAACCACGGTGCGGTCCCATCGCGCAGGCCGACTTGCAGCAGCGTGGCAGGTACGAGCAGCGCGAGCACGACGCCGACGGTGGCGACGATCAACAGCACGCGACGCACTGGTTCGCGCCGGGGTAGCACGATCGCGAGCACGGCAGCGAGGACGCCGGCGAGCAGCGCCGGTGCACGCACGATTCCAAGATCCCAGTCGCCATTGGCGGCCCGTACCAGCGGTCCGAGCAGCCCATTCGCAGAGGCGGTGGGCGCGACGAACGCCCAGGCGTCACTGCCGAGCCACGGCACGGCGATCAGCACGAGGCCAACCAGCACGCCGAGGAGCGCGAGTCCGCGGTGATCCCTCATGCGGTGCTCCCGCTCAACACTGGGCGCTCGTACTCGTCGCGCGCGAGCGGAAGCAGGCCCGCCCCGGAGGCGAGCAAAGCGGCGATCACCCACATCGCCGGGTCGGCAAAAAAGTTGTCGTAAGCGAGCGCATGGACGAAGATCGTGGCGAACAGCGCGGCCAGGATCAAGTGGGTTGGCCGGTCCGCATCTGGACGACGGTTCCGAATCGCCCACAGCACGGTCAAGAGCACGGCGAAGAGTGTGAAGGCACCGACGATCCCGAGCTCGGCGGCCGTTCCCGAGACGACGTTATGTGGCGCTGCTTTCTTCTTACCAGTCGCTGTTGCGAAGGCACCAAGCCCACTGCCCTGGATCGGGTGAGCCTCGAACAGGTCGATTGAGCGTTGGACGAGACCGAGTCGAGCACTTGATGCTTTCTGGACTGGCTCATCGAGCACTTGTCGCCCTTGCGGGAGTGCCAGCGCGCCGGCTACGACGATCAGGATGATGACGGCCACGGTAATCACGGCTCGCCAACGCCAGACGATGCAGGCGATCACCAAGACGCCAGCGCCGAGCGCGACGAACGACGATTGAGAGTACGAGACGGCGAGCCCTGCGAAGATCGGAATGCTGGCCGCAGCTGCGAGTAGCAAGATTTTTCGTGGCGGCGCGAGTGCCAACAGTCCGGCGATCGTGACGAGCGCAAGCACCTCGACGCGCCCAAACAGGCTGGGGTCGAACAGCAGCGAGTTGGCACGGAAGTAGCCGCCGTAGGCGTTAGTGCGCATCAGCTTCTCGTTCCAGAATATCTCGTGCGTCTGCACCTGCCAGAGCGCGACCGCGGCCAAGACGACGGCTGCCCCGATCAGGAGCCAGGGTAAAACACGCGTCAGTGGGGGGATCGGCAACAGCGTGCCTGTCAGCGCTGCCAACAGTCCAAGCGGGAGGGTGAAGGCAACGACAGCGTAGGTCGTCGCCTCAGTGTCGGCAGTCCAGGCCAGACTTGCGGCCGCGAAGATCACGTACGCACCCATCGCCCAGCCGACGTAGCCAAGCCGGTTGGGTGGCGATGTGCCACGCAGCGAGCGCAAGACGAGGGCAATCACGCCGGCTGCCAGCACGAGATAGAGTGGCAGTAGGTGGTCGCTTGGGCTCGGCGGGGTACGCAGGGGGATGCGCAGTCCAATCAGGAGCGCGATCACCGGCACGAGCCAGGGATAGCGCTCAAAAACGAGTGTCAGCACAGCCAGTGCGACGACGCCAGTGACGAGTCCAGCGCCGAGCAGGGCGGGCCGGTCGAGCAGCTGGTCGGTCAACGACGTGCGCGTGACGACCAGTGGGCCACCACCCGCAGCGACCAAGACGGCGCCAACCACGCGTAGCGGCACCAAGCTGGTCACGAGCAACATCGCCACGCCAACGGCAGCGATGATCCCTGCGACAGGAATCAGAGAGGCATCCACCCGGCCCTAATCATCGCAGACGGCGAGCGGGGCGACGCGAAACGACAAGCGTCCAACCAAAGCCGGCGGTCAGTGCAAGCGAGAGCGTGCCAACGCAGACATGCAACAGCACGAGCCACCATGGCAACTGGGTACGCCACTGCCATTCGCCGAGTGCGATCTGAGCCGTGATCACGATCACCAGCGCCCACGCCATCCGCGTCACGACCTGTGGCGGGCGAATGACGCGTGCGAGGACGAGCAGGAAGACGGCGAGCACGACGACGAAGGTGGCTGCAATGCGCACGTGGAGGTAGGCCGCGTCGAGCAGGTTCCAGAGCCGCGGCACGTTGTCGCTCCCGGGGTGCGTGCCAGACATCGTCACGACTGCGCCCGAGATAATGACGATCCAGGCCCAGACGGCCAACACAACTCCACCAGTGGGCAGCCACCGTGGGGGGGTTGGGGACCAGTCGGGGGTGATCTCGAACGTTTCGAGCGTCAGCACGACGAGAATCACGAGCTCGATGAGGGCCACCACGAAGTGGCTCATGACGGCGATCGGGTGCAGATCGAGCAGAACGGTTAGCCCGCCGAGTGGGCCTTGCATAAAGGTCAGGATGCCGATCGAGAGCGAGCCGCGGAAGAGCCATTTTGAGTGCTGGCGAATCGAACGCCACGCGGCGATCGCGAGCAAGATCGCAGCAACGATGACGACCAAGGCGACAACGCGATTCGAAAACTCGATCAGACCGTGGAACTGCATGGGTGGTGTCGCCTTGCCCTCGCAGAGCGGCCAGTCGGGGCAGCCAAGACCCGAGTTTGTAACCCGCACGAGGGCACCCGAGACGATGTTGAGGTAGATCGCGCCGAGCGTGATCAGCACGAGGCGGCGATAGGCCTTGAGGCTGGTGAGGCGATAAAAAAGGCGTCGCACATTTTAAGTATCGCTTGGAAGATGGAATGCGGTCGACTGCAACGGCGTTTTGGATCGTATGGATTGCCCGACCCTCGTAGCGCCCAGCGGTCCGCGCGCGGCTGACTGGTACCCTCGGAGTGTGTCCGATGACGCTGCCGACCAGCTCGAACCAGCGGTCGATCCTGCACGACTCGCCTTCGACGAAGAGGCGCTCGCGCTTGCCGACGATGTCTGGCGTGTCGCTCGCCGCCTGGCACGGGACTACCAGGCCGCCGAGGATCTTGTCCAAGAGGCCTATGCGCGCGCCTTCCGTTCGTGGCGCTCGTACGAGTCCGGCACGAATCTGCGCGCGTGGTTGCTGCGCATCCTGCACAACCTCGCGATTGATAACGCCCGCAAGCAGAAGCGAGCACCCGAGCAGTTGGGGCTCGAGGCCGACGACTACTACCTCTACGAGCGTCTCGGTGGCAACCCGGTCGCCGATGTTGATGTCTTGGTCGAGCGACTCTCGCCCGGTCCTGTCTTGGACGCGTTGGCCGAGCTGTCGCTGCCGTTCCGCGAGGTCGTGGTGCTGGTCGACCTCGGCGATCTCTCCTACCAGGAGGCCGCCGATGTGCTCGAGATCCCCGTTGGCACCGTCATGAGTCGTCTGCATCGTGGGCGCCGCGTGCTCAAGCGCGCCCTGGCCGACCACGCCGAGCAGGGCACAGCATGAGCACACAGGCCCGCCCCGAACCGTGTCTGCAGGCCCAGCGCTGCATGCAGGCCTACGTCGATCGCGCACTCTCTGTCGAGGAGGTGCGCACGGTCGAGGAGCACCTCGCCGTCTGCCGAACCTGTGCCAAGTGCTACAGCTTTGAGGCCGGAATGCGCACGGTGGTGCGTCAGGCCTGTGACGAGCCGTGCCCCGACTCGTTGCGTGCGCAGCTGAAGAAGATCTGCGCGGACTGCGACTGCGAGTAGCTCGACGCGGTTGCTTGGGTCGGTGCTCTGCAACGTCGAATTGTCGTGTCAATAGCGACTGCGAATTGGCGGGGGACGATGAATGTGTCGAACTCTGAATCACGACTGTTCGCCACTCTTATCAGAGGCACCAACGCCCGAC
>SYIF01000017.1 GCA_005798855.1 Actinomycetota bacterium
CCCGTGTAGCCGCCGTGAAAGGGCGGTGGCCTAGGCCGCTAGCCGATGGGGGCCCGAGGCGCAGAATACCGACCTTGGCCCGATCTGGCGCGCATACGGGGTCTGTCCGGGCAGCGCCGTAGCCTTCCGGTAGATGGATCGCTCCGAACGGCTCACCGGGAATGCCGACACATCGCTTGAGGCGTGCCGCAAATGTCCATCAAAGTTGGTGCAGCCCGTCCAGTGGCGTCGGCTTGGTGATGACCTCTGGGAAATCGATTTGCGCTGCCCCGATTGTGGTCGTGCGAGCCGCGAATGCGTGCCGACCGAAGCGGTCGCGAAGTACGATCAAGTCATGCGTCGAGCACGCGTGTCGCTCGAACGACACCTTGAGGCAATCGAGCGCGTCGACTCGGTGGATGCCCGCACGCCCTACGGCGAACCGGCATCCGACCTGCGGATCCTGCCAGAGGATCACGGCCTTCCGCCGGCCGCGTAGGAACCGGCGATGACGGATCTCGGCGGCCGCTACCGCCTCGAGGCGTCGCTTGGGCGTGGTGGTACAGGTGAGGTGTTTCGGGCGCGTGACCTTCGACTCGACCGCGTGGTTGCGATCAAGATGCTCCATCCTTGGGTTGCCACTGATCAGGGCGCACACGAGCGCTTTCGCCGCGAAGCCACGACACTCGCCCAACTGAGGCACCAGAACATCGTGCAGGTGCTCGACTTCGATGACACGCCACCTGCACCATTTCTCGTGCAAGAGCACTGCGGTGGTGGCACGCTCGTCCGTCGCACGGCCGACGCGCCACTTCCATGGCCCGAGGTGGCCGAGATCGGCTTGGCGATCGCGCGCGGGTTGGCGCACGCACATGCCAGCGGCGTGACGCATCGCGATCTCAAACCCGGCAACGTGCTCTATGGCGACGACGGGCATTTACGCGTTGCCGATTTTGGTTTGGCCGACGTCTTGCGACGCAGCGCGGAAGAGGCCGACCTGACCGACGATGGTTCGCGCGTCGGTAGCCCCGAGTACTGGTCGCCTGAGCAGGCGGCCGGGTTGGCCGTCACCGAGCGGGCGGACATGTACGCGCTTGGCTGCATCATCTACGAGTTGGCAACGGGTGCATTGCCGTTTGAGGGATCCGATCGGATCGAGGTAGGTGCGCGCCGCATGCACGAGGATCCGCCACTGCCAACGCAGTTTGTTCCCGACCTCCCACCCGAGGCCGAGGCGTTGATCGTGTCGCTCCTCACGCGTGCGCCCGAGCGGCGACCACGTGCCGAGGACGTGGCGCGCATATTGGCGGGAGACGTACCGATCTTGCCCGAGCACGATGCCGCCGAGACAACGCGGATCCCCGCCCACGAGATCCCCGACACGCTGATTGCGCCTCCTGATGCCACACCACGCCCGGGCGTGCGCGGTGGTGGCATCCGCGTGGGCGTCGTACTGTTGGCGCTTGGTGTCTTCCTGATGGGGATTGGTGTTGCCGTGGGTGTCGGGCTGACGCGCTCGGGCATCGTGCCCGAGCAGCCACTTGGTCGGATGGCATCGGCCGCTGGCCTGAGTGTTCTGGGGGGAGCTGCAGCGATCTGTCTTGCCCTGGCTGTGACTGCCCTATGGGCAACGCGTAACCGCGATCGCGCCAACATGCGGACGGCACGAATCGCGCTCTGTGTGCTCGCGGTGATCACGGCGGCGTTGTGTTCTGGCGCGATCGTGTGGACCGCAAACGCGTGGGTCACCGGCGGAGTGTCCGCGTTGTGGAGAGGAGTCCAATGAGTGTCACCATCGACCACGAGCTCTACCGCCGCCTGTTTGCAGATGTGAATGAGCAGGGCTCCTCGCCGGACGGTTGGACGCGCGCCCCTTGGACACCCGAGTTGCGTGCAGCCGAGCAGCTCGTCATCGACGCGGCAGTCGCCGGTGGGATGGTCTGCAAGCACGACCCTGCGGGCAACCTGTGGATCACCGATCCGAATGCTCCCGCCGATGGTCTTGTTGCGGTGGGTTCGCACCTCGATACGGTGCCGAAGGGCGGTGCCTTCGATGGTGTGCTCGGCGTGGTCGGTGGGTTGGTGGCAGTGCTCGCACTGCGTGAGGCAGGCGTTCCCAACGTGGAGCGCCTGGCTGTGATCTCCTTCGCGGACGAGGAGGGCTCGCGTTTCAATACGCCCTGCTTTGGCTCGCGCACGATGGTCGGCACGCTTGGCGATGAGGTCGCGGACGCTAAGGACAAGGACGGCATCAGCATCCGCGATGTCGGGCCGAAGCGGCCTGCCGACGCGGCGGGTCTTCAGCATCGCATCGCCGCCTATCTTGAGATCCACGTTGAGCAGGGTTTGATGCTCGACCCTGCCGACATTTCGCTCGGTATTGCGACGAGTCTGTCGGCGCGTGGACGGTGGGAGTGGCAGGTCGTGGGTGAGGCAAACCATGCTGGCACGACCCCGATGGCGGGTCGTCGCGATGCACTCGTGCGCGCGGCCGAGTTCGTGCTCGCTGTTCAACGCACAGCAGTCGCGCATGATGGCGCCGTCGCCACGGTCGGCCGCATCACACCATGGCCCGGTGGCACCAACGTCATCCCAGGTCGTTGCTCGGGCACGCTCGATGTTCGGGCGCTCAACAATGCCACGCGCGACGCTGTGGTCCATTCCTTGGTTGAGGAGTTTCCGGACATTGTGATCGAGCACAAGTCGACTGACGACGCCGCAATTTTCGATCCTGCCTTGATTGCCGATCTGCACGCTGCAGCGAACGAGCTCGGCATCTCCTCGATGGACCTGCCGTCGTACGCGGGCCACGATGCGGGTACGCTGGCACTGGCGGGTGTCCCGAGCGTGATGCTCTTCACCCGCAGCCCGAACGGCATCAGCCATAACCCGGCCGAGCACTCCGACGAGTCGGTCTGCCTCGACGCGGTAGCGGTGCTCGCGGCGGCTCTCGCTCAACGCAGCTAGCGACATTCTGGGCCCGGGCCCAGAATGTCGCTTTGTCAGATACAGTTAGCTCATTCGTACGCGTCTCCAATTTTTTGCCACGCTGCTGATCCTCGTCGTGATTGCTGGTACTGCGTCTGCCTGTGGCTCGGGGCACGCAGGAATGGCGGACCACGAAATGACCGGAACGCACTCTGCCGACCAGATGGTAACCGGGCAAGAAGCCGACGTGATGTTCGTGCAGGAGATGATCCCGCACCATCAGCAAGCCGTGGAGATGGCCGATCTGGCGCTTGACCCGGCGCATCAGGCGAGCGCTGCCGTCATAGACCTCGCGACGCGCATCAAGACAGCGCAGACTGCCGAGATCGTCGACATGAACGCCTGGCTCGTTGAGTGGGGCGCTGACCCGATTGACGGCCAGATGGATCACGGCAACATGGATCACGACGCTATGGGAATGATGTCCTCCGCCGACATGGCTGCCCTGGCCGCTGCCAAGGGTGCCGCGTTCGACCGCCTCTGGCTCGACGGCATGATCATGCACCACGAGGGGGCATTGACGATGGCCTCGCACATTGCAACTCGCGGCGACGATGCGCGAGTCCAGCAATTGTCGGATGCGATCGAGCAGTCGCAGACAGCCGAGATCACCGAGATGCGCGCGCTGCTCAACGAGTAGCGACATTCTGGGCCCGGGCCCAAACTGTCGCCTCTCCCGCTACCCTGCCGACATGCCACGCGTCGCCAATGCACCCGCCATTCCCTCCGAGGGCTGGGGGGTGCTGCATCTCGTTTTCGAGATTGCTGGCAGTCGTAACGAGCCCGTCGCAATTGCCGAAGCGCAGGCGCTTGTCGATGCGTTTCTCACGGAGCAAGACGCGCAGCTGATTGCCTTTAGCGTCGTTGGCGCTGGCGCAGATTTTGGCTTGATCCTCCTGCACACCGACCTCACCCGCCTGCACGCATTGCATCGCGATCTGCTGCGCACGCCGCTCGGCGAAGTCCTCGTCGAGGTACCGGATCGCAGCATCCTTTCGATCACTGAGGCCAGCGAGTACATCAATCCCGACAATCCCAACATTGAGGAGCTCCGCGAAGGCCGCCTGCACCCCCACAATCTCCCCGGCACGCGCCTTGTCTGCATTTATCCGATGAGCAAAAGCCGCGACGTAGGAGCAAATTGGTATGCGCAAGATTTCGAAGAGCGGCGTCGCCTGATGGGTGGCCATGGTCGCCTCGGCGGCACGTTCCGTGGCCGCGTCTCGCAGATGATCACCGCTGCCACTGGTCTGTCGGATTGGGAGTGGCAGGTCACGCTCTTCGCCGATGATCCGAAAGCGATCAAAGACATCGTCTACGAAATGCGGTACGACGAGGCCTCTGCGATCTACGGCATCTTCGGGCCATTCACCATCGGCCTGACCGCACCCTTTACGGATGCGCTCCGCGAGGCCGGACTTACCGTCGTTTAACCATGTGCCTTTCGTAGTCGCGATTGTTCGGGATAGACAGCTCGGCACACGTGTTTCACGCGTGCGGATCGGATGGGGGAGTTCGTGCTCGGTTTTCTCCTCCTCCGGATCGCCTGCCACCGCTAGCGGCAAAGCGAATCAAGCGCCCGGGCTAGACTGCTTTTTCTATGATCACACCACAGTTCATTTTCACCATGTACAAGGTGGACAAGTTCCACGGCCCGGAGAAGCACATCCTCAAAGAGGTCTCGCTGTCCTTCATTCCCGGCGCCAAGATTGGTGTGCTCGGCGCGAACGGTGCCGGTAAGTCGACGCTGCTAAAAATGATGGCCGGGATCGAAGAGGCCTCCAGTGGCGAGATGAAGCTCCACCCGGGCGCATCCGTTGGCTATCTGTCGCAGGAGCCGGACCTGGATGAGTCGAAGGACGTTCGCGGCAATGTCGAGGATGGTCTCGGCGAGTTGCGCGACCTGCTCAAGCTCTTTGAAGAACTCTCGATGAAGTTCGCCGAGCCAATGACGGATGACGAGATGGCCGAGGTGCTCGAAGAGCAGGGCCGCGTGCAAGACAAGATCGAGAAGGCCGACGCCTGGGACATGGATCGTCGCCTCGATATTGCAATGGACGCGCTACGCCTACCGCCGGGCGATGCCCCCGTCGCCAACCTCTCCGGTGGCGAGAAGCGTCGCGTCGCACTCTGCCGCCTCCTGCTCTCCTCGCCCGACCTGCTCCTGCTCGACGAGCCGACG
>SYIF01000018.1 GCA_005798855.1 Actinomycetota bacterium
CCGATCTGCGCATTGCAGGCACTGATGGAGGGCTACGACGTTGTTCGTCTCGACGATGTCATCGCGCAGGCCGACATCATCATCACCGCCACCGGCAACCGTGACATCGTGACGGTCGAGCATATGACGAAGATGAAGAACAACGCCGTGCTGGGTAACATCGGCCACTTCGACAACGAGATTGATATGGCTGCGCTGGCCGAATATCCCGGTGTTCGCCGCGAGAACGTCAAGCCGCAGGTCGACCAGTGGTTCTTCGAAGACGGTCACGCAATCATCGTCCTGAGCGAAGGCCGCCTGCTCAATCTTGGTAACGCCACGGGTCACCCGAGCTTCGTGATGAGCGCCTCGTTCACCAACCAGGTGATCGCTCAAATCGAGTTGTTCGGTCACACGAAGGACTACCCACTGGGTGTCCACGTCTTGCCGAAGCATCTTGACGAGAAAGTCGCACGGCTTCATGTCACCGCTCTCGGTGGTCAGTTGACCGAGCTGCGCCCCGACCAGGCTGCCTACATCGGCGTCCCGGTTGAGGGTCCGTACAAGGCAGACCGCTACCGATATTAGGAAGTCGTTGGCGATTCGCCCTCTTGGGCGAACCGCCAACGAGCCTCCGTCTCATGCGGGTAGAACCGGGGCGCTGCTAGTCTGCGCCGCATGCGGGCGTAGCTCAGTTGGTAGAGCGACAGCTTCCCAAGCTGTAGGTCGTGGGTTCGAGACCCATCGCCCGCTCTCGGTGGACGTTGGTCCGGCGGCAGCGCTCGATGGCGCCGAATCGCCCATCGCTGCAGGTATTCACAGGAGTTTCGACCCCGGCGCAGAAGCAAACAACATGCAGGTGCCGTGGCCACTGGAGCGTCTCTCCCCGTTAGGGATGCGACGGGCTGCGCTGGTGCCGATGGGACTGCTTGGGGCGGGCATCGTCGTAGCGCTTGGACTGGTGGGATTGCGTGCGATTGAGGCCACGGGCTCGTTTGGCGTCGATCGTGTCGAGGTTGTCGGTGCCGGTGGCGGTAACGTCGCGGGTGCAGTGCGTAAGACCGTCTTTGCAACGACAGGGAGCACCAGCATGCTGTCGATCAACCCCACTGCTGTCGCGGCTGTTGTTGCCAGCCTTCCGCGCGTGCAGACCGCAGTTGTCGATCGAGCGTTTCCAAACACTCTGACGATCAAGATTGTCCCGGAGCGCGCCGTTGCGACCGCTCCGACGTTGCAGGGTCGAGTCGTGCTCGCCGCTTCTGGTCGCGTACTCGGGCCCGCCACTGCTGGAGCGATGGGTCTACCGGTCATCGCGGCCGCGCCAAGCGACATTCCTGGTGCAGGCGGGACGGTCACTGCACCGGGTGTTATGGCCGAGCTTGAGCTCGCCGCTGCACGCAGCCGCACGCTTCGTTTCCGGGCCATTGGGTATGGCCAAGACGGCCTGGTTGGACAGACCGCTCAGGGAGTGGAGGTTCGCGTCGGCGACGCCGATCAACTCGGGACCAAACTGAAGGTCGCGCGCTCTGTTTTGCGGCGTGCCGGAACCACCGTTCAGTACGTCGACGTCACCGTTCCGGCCGCACCGGTCCTGCGAGAGAGTACGGCTGATCCCCTGACTGCCAACGCTCCGGCGCCGACCTCGGCCCCAGTTTCTGGCGACCAGTCTGATCTTGGGACCTGGGTCGCAGGGGCCACACCGGCCGAGAGTATTCATGCGGTGTTTGGCTAGGCTGAGAATGAGGTCGAGTTATCGTTATCGGCATCAACCAAAGCCTGAGTCTTGTGGGGTTGACGGTGCCCCCAGTGATTTAGTACACTTGCCTAGGTTCTCGCCTCAAGGCGGGAGCCTTTCGTGGTTTTAGAAGCAAACCTTTACCTTACGTTGACGTAGAGATTGAGCGGAGGACGACCATGGCAATGCGAGACGGTAGCGGGGCATATCTGGCAGTGATCAAGGTCGTCGGCGTAGGTGGCGGCGGCACCAACGCGGTCAACCGCATGGTCGACGCCGGCTTGCGCGGCGTGGAGTTCATCGCCGCCAACACTGACGCACAGGCGCTCTTGATGACGGACGCCGACGTCAAAATTCAGCTTGGCAGTAAGATTACGCGTGGCCTTGGTGCCGGCGCGAACCCCGATGTCGGTCGCGAGGCCGCCGTTGAGAGCAAGGAAGAGATCAAGGAGGCTCTTCGCGGAGCCGACATGGTGTTCGTGACTGCCGGCGAGGGTGGCGGCACGGGTACAGGCGCGGCGCCGGTGATTGCCGAGATCGCACGCGAATTGGGTGCGCTGACGGTTGGTATTGTCACGCGCCCCTTCGGCTTCGAAGGTCGCCGCCGAGCTGAGCAGGCCGACCGTGGAGTCGAAGAACTCGCCGCCCACGTCGACACGATCGTCGTGATTCCCAACGATCGCCTCCTCAACTTGGTCGAACGCCGCACCTCGATTGTTGATGCCTTTCAGATGGCCGACGATGTGCTGCGCCAAGGCGTGCAGGGCATTACCGATCTGATTACGATTCCCGGCTTGATCAACCTCGATTTTGCCGACATTCGCACGGTCATGCGCGATTCGGGCACCGCTCTGATGGGCATTGGCCAGGCTGCCGGCGATCGCCGCGCTGGCGAAGCGGCGCGCGCCGCAATCTCTTCGCCGCTGCTCGAGTCGAGCGTGCAAGGTGCGACGGGCATTCTGCTCAACATCACGGGTGGCTCGGAGCTCGGCCTGTTCGAGGTCAACGACGCAGCCGAGGTGATTGCTGGGGCTGCCGACGCCAACGCGAACATCATCTTTGGTGCTGTGATTGACGAGGCGATGGGCGATCACATCCGCGTGACTGTCGTTGCCACCGGCTTCGATCGCAAGCCCGCACCGATGCCACGCAAGTCCGCGTCGTCGGGTGACCGTGTCGAGACACCGAACCCGACGTCAACGTTGGAGTTCGAGATTCCATTGCCGCGTTCGCTCGAGGTTTCCGACGATGCCCTGGATGTGCCGAGCTTCCTGAAGCTCGACGACTGAGGCTGTACCGATGGGCGAGCACGAGGCGAGCGGTCCGCTCTGGTCGGGTCGGCTTGAGGGCGGACTGCATCCAGACGTGTTGGCGCTGTCGCAGTCGCTCGATGTCGACCAACGACTGTTGCCCTACGACATTGCGGCGTCGAAAGCGCATGCGCGGATGCTCGGACGTCAGGGCATCATTCCGGCGGAGGACGTCGTGGCGATCGTGCAGGCACTCGATTCGGTGGTGGTCGACGCTGAAGCCACCGACGAGGACGTGCATTCCTTGATCGAGCGCCAATTGGTCGCCCAGCTGGGCGAGACCGGTCGCCGAGTACACGCTGGGCGCTCACGCAACGATCAGGTGGCAACCGCCTTTCGTCTCTGGTGTCGCGCGCACGCGTTCGCGTTGATCCAGGGGACCGCCGACCTGCAGGCAATCCTCGTCAAGCGTGCGCATGTTGACGGTGCAGCTGTCTTGCCCGCCTTCACGCACCTGCAGCGAGCCCAGCCCGTTCCGCTCGCGCATCATCTGGCTGCCCACGTGTGGAGCCTGCAGCGAGATGTTGGACGCTTCCAGGCCGCACTCGATGCCGCCGACGTTTCGCCGCTCGGCGCAGGCGCGCTGGCGGGTTCGAGCCTGCCTCTCGATCCCGTTGGGGTAGCCGCCGACCTTGGCATGGCGTCGTCGTTTACCAACTCGCTGGACGCAGTCTCGGATCGTGACTTTGCGGTCGATTTGCTCTATGCCTGCACGCTCTGTCTCGTCCACTGCTCGCGGATGGGTGAGGAACTGGTTCTGTGGACGTCCCAAGAGTTCGGCTGGGCGGCACTCGCAGACGACGTGGCGACTGGTTCGAGCATGATGCCCCAGAAGAAGAACCCCGACGTGGCTGAGCTTGCTCGTGGCCGCGCCGGTACGGCAATTGGACGCCTGACAGGTCTGCTCGCCACGCTCAAGGGATTGCCTCTCACCTACAACCGCGATCTCCAAGAGGACAAGAAAGGCGTCTTCGAGCAGGTTGACGCCACGCTGGGCGTGCTGCGCCTGCTGTCGCTCGCGTATCAGGGAATGACGGTCGAGGCCGCCAAGATGCGTGCTGCTGCCGCGGACGGAACGACTGTCGCTACCGACGTCGCTGAGGGTCTCGTGCGTGGGGGAGTGCCCTTCCGCGATGCGCACACCGAAGTCGCCAGTCGCATTGCCGCGGGTGAGCGTTTCGACTCGCCGACGCCCGAAGAGGCGATCGCTGCTCGCACGGGGCCGGGCATGCCGGGCGTCGTGGCGGACCAGCTCGCCGAGCTTGATCGCCTGATCGCGACAACCCGTGCGCTCACCGCTCCTTCGCTATGACCATGCGCCCATCCGCCCTGTTGCCATTTCCGGACAGCACCGAGGTGACGACCGCAGGACTGATCATTGGTGGCTTGCCGCTGATGCAGATTGCGGATCAGTTCCAAACGCCGCTCTATGTTTACGATGAACTCTCGATCCGGGCTCGGGCTCAGAGCGTGGTCTCTGCGGTCTCCGCCGGTCCGGAAGGCTCCCGTGCCGCCTTTGCGCTCAAGTCGCTCTCGACGCTCGCTGTCCTACGGGTGCTGCAGCAAGAGGGTATGTGTGCGGATTGCGCGTCGGTGGGAGAGATCGCCGCGGCGCTCCGAGCTGGCTTTGTTGGAAGCCAGCTCGTCATCCACGGGAACGCAAAGAGCGAGGCCGATCTATTGGCCGCGATCGCAGCGGATGCCGGCTTGGTCGTGCTCGATGGGCGCGACGATGCTGAACGACTCGCGACGTTGTGCCAGCGCAGCGGCCGGACGCAAGACGTGTTGGTGCGGATTGCTCCGGGGATCGATGTCGACACGCACAGGCACATCGCCACGGGGCACCATGGCTCGAAGTTTGGAATGACGCCCGCCGAAGGTGCCGAGCTGCTGCGCACCCTTCCCGGCGGACTGCGCGGCCGGGGCCTCCATGTCCACCTGGGTTCGCAGGTCCTCGATGCCACTCCGATGGTCGACGCGGCTCGATGGTTGCCTCGATTTGCAAAATCGGAAGGGATCCCACTCGACGTGCTCGATGTCGGCGGCGGCCTTGGTATTGCCTACCTGCCGGGACAGGACAATCCCGATCCGGGCGTTCACACCGCGAATCTTGTGGCGGTGATCACCCAAGTCTGCGAAGAAGAGGAGATTCCGGTGCCGCAGATCATCGTCGAGCCCGGCCGCTCAATTGTCGGCACTGCGGGCGTGACGCTCTACACGGTGGTCGGCATCAAGACCGTGGGCGATGGTTCGACGTGGGTTGCGGTGGATGGTGGGATGGGTGACAACCTCCGCGTGGGCCTCTATGGCGGCACCTATGCGCCGGTGCTCGCTGCGCGCCCGATCGATCCGAGTACAGGCAGCGTTCGGATTGCCGGCCGACACTGCGAATCGACCGACGTTCTGGTCGATGGCATTGAGTTGCCCGAGGTGAGCATCGGCGATGTGATCGCCGTGCCGGCTACCGGTGCCTACCACCAGACGATGGCCAATACGTACAACCTGTTCGGCCGACCAGCCGCGGTGCTCGTCGGCAATGGCGATGCGACGTTGATCACGCGTCGCGAGACGACCGACGAGTTGTTTCTGCGCGACGTCTAGTTGCGCGTCCGCTGAGGGCGCGGTTGTCATGTCCTCCCCCCAGTCGGCGCCGAGACTCCACCTGACACAGACCGTTCCGTGGGCTCCGAGGCAGAACACCTCGCACTCCCGCGGACGGGTCGTATGGCACCCTTCGTTGATGCCGCCGTTTCGCTTTGCCGGATCATTTGAGCCGAAAGGCGATCAGCCGCATGCGATCGCGGGTATCTGTGAGGGCATGGATGCGGGCGAGCGTTTCGTTACTCTGCTTGGCGCTACCGGCACAGGTAAGACGGCCACGATGGCGTTCGTCATTGAGCAGCTGCAGCGACCCGCGCTTGTGATCGCCCACAACAAGACACTTGCGGCGCAGCTCTGCAACGAGTTTC